>NZ_WBKR01000195.1 GCF_008868155.1 Micromonospora sp. ALFpr18c | reverse complement strand
TTCATGATCAACCAAGGGGTCAGGGGGCGGGGAGGGTCGTGCTCCAGAGGGAGGTGCCGTCCCGGTCACGCAGGTGGACCGTCAGGGCCTCGGACTCGCCGTCGATGGACACCTCGCCGAAGTGCTGGAAGCCCTCCGCCGGGGAGGTGTTCGCCCGTGGCGGGGCGTGCACGAAGGCCGCCTGCGGGCCGAACGTGCCGTCCAACGCGTTCGGGCCGAACGCGCCGGCGTGCGCCGGACCGGAGACGAACTCCCAGAACGGCGTGAAGTCGCCGACCGCGGCGCGCGACGGGTCGTAGTGGTGGGCGGCCGAGTAGTGCACGTCGGCGGTCAGGAAGACCATGCCGGTCACCCCGGCCCGGTGGGTGGCCCGCAGCACCTCGGCGAATTCCAGCTCACGCCCGGCCGGCGCGCCCGGGTCGCCCTGCGCGACACCCTCCTGGGCGGTCGGACCGTCCGGCACCACGACCCCGATCGGCAGGTCGTTGGCGATCACCTTCCAGGTCGCGGTGGACCTCTTCAGCTCCCGGATCAGCCACTCCCGCTGCTCCCGGCCGAGCAGACCACGCTTCGGGTCGGCGTACGTGTTGCCGTCGTTGGGGTCCTTGTGAGTCCGCATGTCGAGCACGAACACGTCCAGCAGCGGCCCGTACGACAGCCGCCGGTACAGCGGCCCGTTGTCCGGCACGGGCAGCCACTCGTGGAACGCCTGACTCGCCCGGGCGGCGAGCACGTCGACCCGTTGCTCGGTGTAGCGCGGGTCGTCCAGGATCTCCCCCGGGTACCAGTTGTTGAGCACCTCGTGGTCGTCCCACTGGTTGATCTGCGGCACCGCCGCCGCGAACTCCCGCAGGTGCTCATCGAGCAGGTTGTACGCGAACTGCCCCCGGTACTCGGCCAGCGTCTCGGCGACCTTGCTCTTCTCCGGGGTGACCAGGTTGCGCCAGATCCGCCCGTCGGGCAGCGTCACCGACTCGACCAGCGGGCCGTCGGCGTACACGGTGTCGCCGCTGCACAGGAAGAAGTCCGGCCGGGTCTCGCGCATCGCCCGGAAGATCGACATTCCGCCGTAGGTCGGGTCGATTCCCCAGCCCTGCCCGACGATGTCCCCGGTCCAGACGAACCTGACGTCACGTCGCTGGTGCCGCCCCGGGGCGGTGGTCAGCGAACCGGTCAGCGGCTCGCTGACCACGCCGTGCCGGTCCAGGCTCTCCACCCGGACCCGGTAGTGCAGCCGCTCGCCGTCCGGCAGGCCCCGCAGCCGGACCTTTCCGGTGAAGTCGCCGGTCGGGGCCAGCACCGGGCCGCGCAGCGTCCGCGCGCCGCGGAAGTCCGGCCGGCGGCTCACCTCGACCAGCATCCGACCCGGCCGGTCGGCCCGCGTCCACACCAGCGCCGAGTCCGCGGTCACGTCGCCGCTCTGCACCCCGTGGGTGAGGACCGGGCGTCCCGCCGGGCGCCAGGCCGGAGCGGCGTTCGCCCCGGCGCCACCCAGCAGGGCGCCGCCGGCGACTCCGGCCCCGGCCACCAGGCCGGCCTGCAGCAGGGTACGTCGATCAAGCTCGGTCATTCTTCCTCCCGATCATGGGTTGACCACGTCGGTCTATCGGTCGGAGGCGACCGTGAGCGGCGGCCCGGGTGACGCGAACGTGAACGCCAGTCGTCCGGTCGGCTTGACCCCCGGTGGCGCGCTCACGCAAACTTCGCCGGTGCGTTCGCTTCGATACGACGAATTTCAGGCCATGCGCCGGTTTCCCGCGCTGGACGGGCTGCGGGCGGTGGCGGCGATCATGGTCTTCGCCTTCCACTACGGCGGCCCGTCCTGGAAGTGGCTGACCGGCTGGATCGGCGTCCACCTGTTCTTCGTGCTCTCCGGCTTCCTGATCACGACGCTGCTGCTGCGTGAGGAGCACCGGTACGGCAGGGTGTCGCTGCGCGCGTTCTACCTGCGGCGGTTCTTCCGGATCATGCCGGTCTACCTGCTCGTGCTCTTCCTGACCTGGGGCCTGGCCCGGCTCAGCGGCAGCGCCGAGACGATCGAACGCCTGATGAAGTACTACCTGCTCTTCATCAACGAACTCCTGCCCGGGACCGCGCCGTACCTGCACTCCTGGACGATCGGCATCGAGCAGAAGTTCTACCTGTTCTGGCCGGCCATCGCGTTCGTCCTGGTGACCGCCGCCTTCCGCCGCCGGCTCGCGGTCACGGCCGGTCTGCTCGTGCTCTTCATCGCGATGATCCCGCCGGACATCGCCTGGCTGAGCTGGCCGATCCACTACGTGGCGATCCTGCTCGGCTGCCTCACCGCCGTGGTGATGCACCACCCGCGAGGCTTCGCGCTGGTTCGGCCGTTGACCCACCCGGTGACGGCGACCGCCGCGATCGTGGTCTTCATCGTGTTCCAGGTGGCCGTGCAGTACTGGCCGATCCGGTTCGGCCAGGAGGCGCTGATCGGCACGTACGCCGCCGCTGCCGCGCTGCTGCTGCCGCCCCTGCTCTCGCGCAGCGTGCTCGCCCGCGGGCTGGGGCTACGTCCGCTGGTCTTCATCGGCGAGCGGTCGTACTCGATGTATCTGATCCAGTCCATCGCGGCGCGGGTGGCGGTGGGCCTGCTGCCGGCCATGGGCCGGCGCAGCACCGCCGTCTTCCTGGGCGCCGTGGTGGTGGCGCTGATCGTCGCGGACGTGCTCTACCGCTGGGTCGAGCTACCCATGATCGAGGTGGGGCGCCGGTTGGCCGCCCGGGTGACCCGGCGTGGTCCGCGCGACAGCGACGGCACCACGCCCACCACGCCCACCACGCCCACCACGCCCACCCCGTCCGCCACGGCCGCCGAGGACGTCCAGATCCCCCCGACGCGGGAGGTGCTGGCGGACACCGTGCCGGCGGGCCGCGGCTGATCCAGCACCGCCTCCCGGGCATGAGCGGGGTCACAGCCACGGTTGTCACGGCCCACCCCGGCCGATCCGTCGTGACGGTATCGGACCGATCAGGGAGGTAGTCGTGCAACGGATGAACCCGACCCAGGTGGCGCCGCAGGCGTACCAGGCGGTCATGGGGATGGAGAAGTACGTCCAGACGAACGTCGACCACACCGTGCTGGAACTGATCAAGCTGCGCGCGTCGATGATCAACGGATGTGCGTACTGCGTGGACATGCACAGCCGGGACGCCCTCGCCAACGGCGAGTCGAGCCGTCGGCTGTTCGCGGTCGCCACCTGGCGGGAGGCGCCGTTCTTCGACGAGCGGGAACGGGCCGCGCTGGCGCTCACCGACGCGGTCACCCAGCTCGGCGCGCACGGGGTGCCCGACGAGGTGTGGGACGCCGCCGCGAAGGTCTGGTCGGAGAAGGAACTGGCCGACCTGGTCTTCGCGATCGCCACAATCAACGTGTGGAACCGGATCGGGGTGACGATGCGCCTGGAGCCTCCGGCGCACGTGTGACCAACGCGGCGGCAGAGGCGGCCGGTGCGCTGCAGGCGCACCGGCCGATGCTGCTCGGGCTCGCCTACCGGCTGCTCGGCAGCCGCCACGACGCCGAGGACGTGCTCCAGGAGACGTACCTGCGGTGGCTGGGCGTGGACCGCTCGACGGTGGACGAGCCCCGTCGGTACCTGTCCCGGGTGGTCACCCGGCTGGCCCTGGACCGGCTGCGGGCCCGACAGGCGGCCCGCGAGAGGTACGTGGGGACGTGGCTGCCGGAGCCGGTGCCGACCGTGCCGTCACCGTTCGGCCCACTGGACCGCGTCGAGCTGCGTGACTCGCTCTCGACCGCGCTGCTGCACGTGCTGGAACGGCTCACCCCGCCGGAGCGTGCCGTGTACGTCCTGCACACCGCCTTCGAACTGCCGTACACCGAGATCGCGGAGATCCTGGACCGGACTCCCGCGGACTGCCGGCAGCTGCACCACCGGGCGGTGACCCGGGTACGGCAGGAGCAGCGGCGGTTCACCGCCAGCCGGTCGGAACGGGAGCGGCTGCTCGACGCGTTCCTGGCCGCAGCCCGCGACGGTGACCTGGCGACGCTCACCGGACTGGTCGCCGGAGATGCCATCGCCTGGAGCGACGGTGGTGGACGGGTGCGGGCGGCCCGCAACCCGATCACCGGCTCGGAACGGATCTCCCGGTTCTTCGCCGGGATCTACGGCCCCCACCGGCGCTGGACGACCCGCAGGCTGGAACTCAACGGGGAACCCGCCGCGCTGCTCACCCGCGACGACGGCAACCGGTACGCGTTGACCGTCACCGCGGCCGAGGGCCGGATCACCGGGATCTACCTGGTCGGCAATCCGACGAAACTGCCCCCGGCCGGCTGAAGCGGAGCGTCAGCCCAGCTCGGGAAACCAGAGCGCGATCTCGCGCTTGGCGCTGTCCGGTGAGTCGGAGGCGTGCACCAGGTTCTCCCGGTTGGACAGCGACAGGTCGCCCCGGATCGTGCCGGCGGCGGCCTTGCGGCCGTCGGTCGCGCCGACCAGC
The DNA here is from genome assembly GCF_008868155.1 of Micromonospora sp. ALFpr18c. Taxonomy (GTDB): domain Bacteria; phylum Actinomycetota; class Actinomycetes; order Mycobacteriales; family Micromonosporaceae; genus Micromonospora. The sequence continues at coordinate 7,075 of NZ_WBKR01000195.1, read as the reverse complement.
CCGCGGACGACGTCGATGACCTCATCGCCGGAGAGCACCAGGGCGACCAGCGGGCCGCCGGTCATGAAGTCCTTCAGCGGCGGGTAGAACGCCTTGTCGACGTGCTCGGCGTAGTGCGCGTCGGCGAGCGCGGCGTCCATCGTCCGGTGCACCATCGCGTCGATTCGCAGCCCCTTGCGCTCGAAGCGGGAGAGGACCTCGCCGACCAGGCCGCGGCGGACCGCGTCGGGCTTGATCAGAACGAGGCTACGCTCATCCGGGCTGTTGCTGGACACGCTGGGTTCCTCCTGTACGCGCTGGACGCTCGGGATCGGTACGGTCAGCCTAGCGACCCGGTCCCGGCGCCGGCGCGGCGGCCGGTCTTTCCCCCGGTGGCCGATCCGGCCTAGCCTGGCCCTGACCCCCGGGAGGTCCACTGTGGCGAATGGCGGGAACCGGCCCATCGCGCCGGTACGCAAGCTGATCGGCACGGTGCTCGGCACCGTGGCCACGTTCGTCGTCCTCTTCGGCCTCGGCATGACCAGTTGGCCCATCGTGGCGATCGGGGTCGCCCTGCTGGTGCTGGCGATCGCGCTGGCCACCGTAAAAGGCGGTGGGCGCACCTGGGTGGTCGGCGTCGGGCACGTGCACAGCGCGTCCGAACCACCCACCCAGTACGCGTTCGGCCGCTGCGAGCTGCAACTGGTGATCGATGCCCCCGGCCTGCCGCCGCGATCCAAGAAGATCATCGAGCCACGGGTGCCGGTGTCGAAGTGGCCGTCGCTGGGCCAGACCCTGCCGATCCGGGTCGCGCTCGACGACCAGCGGCACGTCAAGGTCCTCTGGGACGAGGTGGCGACGCACGCCGAGTCGGCGGCCGTCGCCGACCTCCCGCCGGAGTTCGCCGACGCCGAACCCCTGGACGAGATGCTGATCCAGCAGGACGCCCCACCGTGGGCCGACCGCGCGCCGGACGACGACTTCCGCGACCAGTTCGGCCCGGACCCGTTCCGTGACCCGCTCGGCCCGGACCCGCTGCGCGCCGATCCGCTGCGCGACGACCCGGGTGTCGACCCGGAGGAGCGCGAGGCGGTGGTGATGCACCAGAGCCCGGGCGGCCCGGTGGTGCTGGAGGGTGTCGTCGTCGAACAGCCGGCCGGCCAGCCGACCACGGGCGGGCTGCCCCGACGGGCCACCCCGGCACCGCGCCCGCCCGCCGAGGAGCGCTTCGACCAGCCCGAGGCCGAACGCTTCGACCCGGCTCCCGCCCAACGTTCCGGCTCCGCCGCGACGGACCCTCTGGACCCGCTCGACCTGCCCCTGGACGATCCCACCTCGGGCACGGCGACGACGACCGGGCCCGTCACCGCCGAGGAACTCGACGAGGCGATCTTCGGGTTCGACGGGGGCACCACGGCGGACCCGGCCGGCCCGATCAGCGGGGTGGGCCTCACCCTGCTGGTCACCGACCTGGACCGGTCCCTCGGCTTCTACCGCGACATGCTCGGCTTCACCGAGGTCGACCAGGGGGCGGGCAACGCCGTGCTCGCCTCCGGCACGACCCGACTGGTGCTGCGCGAGGTCACCGGGGCCGCCCCGATCAGCCGCCGGCTCGTCCACGTCAACCTCGAGGTCGACGACATCGAGGCGGCGTACGAGCGGTTGCGCGGCTCGGGCGTCCGCTTCACGTACGCCCCACGGGTGGTCAACCGGGGCAGCAAGCTGGAGGTGTGGGCGGCGGCCTTCCGCGACCCGGACGGCCACGGCATCGCCCTCACCCAGTGGCGCGAACGGGCCGACGCCTGAGCCGGGTCAGCCGAGGATGACCCGGCGGACGTGCACCGCGTACGCCCACACCAGCGCGAAGATGACGCCCAGCGCGAACAGCGACCAGTGCAGCAGGCCGGCCAACAGCAGCAGGCCCTGGAGCACGGTACCGGCGTGCCACGCCCAGGGGCGGCGCATCATGCCGGCGACCAGGATGGCGGCCACCGCCAGGGCCACCACCGCGCCGATCGCCGCGCCGCTCAGGTCACCCCCGACCACCCGGATCGGCTGGATGGCCAGCAGCAGCACCAGCGCCTCCAGGCCGAGCGTCCCGGCGCCCAGTCCGCGTACCGCCCGTTGCGGGTCACGCAGCCCCGACCGGCGCGGCTGCCCGCCCGGCTGATCGGCCGGCTGCGCCTCCCCAGGCTGATCGGCCACGTGCGCCTCCCCTGAGGCCCCGGGCCTGGCCTGGTCGGGCGACGCCCCGCTCGGCCCGTCGGTGGCGCGGGAGTTCCGCTCCGGGCCGGTCATCGCACCAGCAGCCGACGGGCGTCGGCCACCGTCACCACCGACCCCGTGACCAGCACGCCGACCCCGCTCAACTCACCGGGGACGTCCTCCTCGGCCAGCGCCACCGCCACCTCGATCGCGTCCGGCATCTCGTCGGCCGACTCGACCCGCTCCTCGCCGAAGATCTCCACGGCCAGCGCGGCGAGTTCCTCCGTCGGCATCGCCCGCGGCGAGCTGTTGCGGGTCACCACCACCACGTCGATGACCGGTTCCAGCAGCTCCAGCAGGCTCGACGCGTCCTTGTCGGCGAGTACGCCGAGCACCGCCACCAGCTTGCTGAACGCGAACTCCTCCTGCAGCGCCGTCACGGTGGCAGCCATGCCGTGCGGGTTGTGCGCGCCGTCCAGCAGGATGGTCGGCGCGTTGCGGACCCGTTCCAGCCGCCCCGGGGAACTGGTCGAGGCGAAGCCCTCCCGGACCGCCTCGACATCCAGCTGCCGCGTGGTCCCCGCGCCCAGGAACGCCTCCACGGCGGCGAGCGCCACGGCGGCGTTCTGCGCCTGGTGCGCGCCGTGCAACGGGATGAACACGTCGTCGTAGACACCGCCCAGCCCCTGCAGGCTGAGCACCTGACCGCCGACCGCGATGGCCCGACTCAACACCCCGAACTCGGCGCCCTCCCGGGCGATGGTGGCGCCCACCTCGGCGCAGCGCTCCAGGAGAGGCCGCGCGGCCTCCTCCTCCTGCGCCGCCGCGATGACGGTGGCGCCCTGGTGGATGATGCCGGCCTTGGCCAGCGCGATGTCCTGGAGCGTGTCACCGAGCCACTCGGTGTGGTCCAGGCCGATCGGGGTGATCACGCAGACCCCGGCCTGGATCACGTTCGTGGCGTCCTCGGCGCCGCCGAGACCCACCTCCACCACCGCGATGTCGACCGGCGCGTCGGCGAACGTGGCGAACGCCAGCGCGGTGGTCATGTCGAAGTAGGTCAGCGGCTCGTCGGACCGCGCGTCGACCAGCTCCGCCAGCGGCTTGACCTCCCGGTACACCGCCGCGAACCGCTCCTCGCTGACCGGCTCCCCGTCCAGGCTGATCCGCTCCCGCACCGTCTCCAGGTGCGGGCTGGTGTACCGGCCGGTGTGCAGCCCGAACGCCCGCAACAGCGAGTCGATCATGCGAGCGGTGGACGTCTTGCCGTTGGTGCCGGTCAGGTGGATCGACGGGTACGCCCGCTGTGGACTGCCGAGCAGGTCGAGCAGCGACTCGATCCGGTCCAGCTCGAAGACCATGCGGGTGAAGCCCCGGGCGGCCAGCTCGGCCTCGACGGCGGCGAAATCGGTACGGTCGGTCACGAGGGAAGCGTCTCCAGAGCAGCGTCGATCCGGACCAGGTCGGCCTCGGCGATGGCGAGCCGGTCGCGGATCTTCGCGACCACCGGCTCGGGGGCCTTGCCGATGAAGGCCGGGTTGCCGAGCTTCGCCCGGGCCTGCGCGACCTCCTTCTCAGCCGCCGCGCGGTCCTTGGTGAGGCGGGCCCGCTCGGCGGCCACGTCAATCGACCCCCGGGTGTCCAACGCGACACCGACCGCGCCGGGCATGGCCAGCGTGGCGCTGGCCTGAAAGTCGTCGCCGGCCGGGTCCAGCCGGACCAGCGAGCGGATCAGCGGCTCGTGAGCGGCGATACCCGCCCCGGCCAGCCCGTCCAACCGGGCGGCCACCCGCTGCGTCGGGCGCAGCCCCTGGTCGGACCGGAACCGACGGATCTCGGTGACCACCCGCTGCACACTGGCCAACTCGGCCTCGGCGGCATCGTCGACCAGCGTACGGTCGGCCACCGGCCAGGCGGCCGTCTGCACCGTCTCCCCACCGGTCAGCGCGAGCCACAGCTCCTCGGTGACGAACGGGATCACCGGGTGCAGCAGCCGCAGCAGCTGGTCCAGCACGTGCCCGAGCACCCGGCGGGTGGTCTCGGCCCGCTCACCGCCCTCGGCGAGCACCGGCTTGCTCAGCTCCACGTACCAGTCGCAGACGTCGTCCCAGGCGAAGTGGTAGAGCAGGTCACACACCTTGGCGAACTCGTACGCCTCGAACTGCTCGTCGACCTCGGCGGTGACGTGCGCGAGTCGGGACAGGATCCACCGGTCGACGGTGGAGAGCCGCTCGGCGGCCGGCAGCTCGCCGGTCGTGTGCGCCCCGTTCATCAGGGCGAACCGGGTGGCGTTCCAGAGCTTGTTGCAGAAGTTGCGGGAGCCCTGGCACCAGTCCTCGCTGACCGGCACGTCCTGCCCGGGGTTCGCGCCGCGGGCCAGGGTGAACCGGGTGGCGTCGGCGCCGAACCGGTCGATCCAGTCCAGCGGGTCGACCACGTTGCCGAACGACTTGGACATCTTCTTGCCGTGCTCGTCCCGGACCATGCCGTGCAGGGCCACCACGTCGAACGGCTGCTTGCCGTCCATCGCGTACAGGCCGAACATCATCATCCGGGCGACCCAGAAGAAGAGGATGTCGTAGCCGGTGACCAGGACACTCGTCGGGTAGAACTTCGCGAGATCCACCGTCTGCTCGGGCCAGCCGAGGGTGGAGAACGGCCACAGCGCGCTGGAGAACCAGGTGTCCAGCACGTCCTCGTCCTGCCGCCAGCCGTCCCCGGTCGGCGGCTGCTCGTCCGGGCCGACGCAGACGATCTCACCCTGCGGGCCGTACCAGACGGGGATCCGGTGCCCCCACCACAGCTGGCGGGAGATGCACCAGTCGTGCATGTTGTCGACCCAGGCGAAGTAGCGCTTGGCCAGCTCGGCGGGCTCGATACGCACCCGGCCGTCGCGCACCGCGTCGCCGGCGGCCTGGGCCAGCGGCGCCGTGTTGACGAACCACTGCAACGACAGCCGCGGCTCGACGGTCGTCTTGCACCGCGAGCAGTGCCCGACCGCGTGCACGTACGGCCGCTTCTCGGCCACGATCCGGCCCTGCTCGCGCAGCGCCGCCACGATCGCCGGCCGCGCCTCGAACCGGTCCAGCCCCTCGAAGGGGCCGGGCACGGTGATCACGCCACGCTCGTCCATCACGGTGAGCGCGGGCAGGTCGTGGCGCTGGCCGATCTCGAAGTCGTTCGGGTCGTGCGCCGGCGTCACCTTGACCATGCCGGTGCCGAACGACGGGTCGACGTGCGCGTCGGCGACGATCGGGATGCGGCGGCCGGTGAGCGGCAGCTCGACCTCGGTGCCGATCAGGTGCTGGTACCGCTCGTCGTCGGGGTGCACCGCGACGGCGGTGTCGCCCAGCATCGTCTCGGCCCGGGTGGTGGCCACCACGACCTCGTCGCTGTACCGGATGGAGATCAGCTCACCGTCGTCGTCGGTGTGCTCGACCTCGATGTCGGAGAGCGCGGTCAGGCACCGCGGACACCAGTTGATGATCCGGTTGGCCCGGTAGATGAGGCCCTCGTCGAAGAGCTTCTTGAAGATCGTCTGGACGGCGCGGGTCAGACCCTCGTCCATGGTGAAGCGCTCACGGTCCCAGTCGACGGAGTCGCCGAGGCGCCGCATCTGCCCGAGGATCGCCCCACCGGACTCGGCCTTCCACTGCCACACCCGCTCGACGAACTTCTCCCGCCCGAGATCGTGGCGGGACAGGCCCTCGGCGGCGAGCTGACGCTCGACCAGGTTCTGGGTGGCGATGCCGGCGTGGTCCATGCCGGGCAGCCACAGCGCCTCGAAGCCCTGCATCCGCTTGCGACGGGTCAACGCGTCCATCAGCGTGTGCTCGAACGCGTGACCCATGTGCAGGGAGCCGGTGACGTTCGGCGGCGGGATGACGATGGTGAAGGGCGGCTTGTCGCTGTCGGCGGAGGCCCGGAAGTGCCCGGCGGCTACCCACTGCTCGTACCGTCGCTGCTCTACCTCACCGGGCTGGTACTGGCCGGCCAGGGCGGGTGCATCGGGGCGTTGGGCATCGAGTCTGTCGGTCACTCGTGAAAGTCTACGGAGGGCTTCGGCGGACCCGACGTGCGCCACCTGCCATTCGCGTACGGTGTCGGCTATGTCCGACGCACATCTCACCGAGCGCCCGCTCGACGGCGGTCGCGAGCCCGTCGAGCTGACCGACGAGCCGATCCGGCTGAGCACCCGTGACCCCGGGGGCGACCCCGACGAGCGGCAGGCCGGCTGGTCGCGGCGACGCAAGGTCGGCTGGGCGGTGGCGCTGGTGGTCGGTCTGGCCGGAGCCGGGGTCCTCGGCGTCGGCGGGTGGCGGGTGGCGCAGCAGAAGGACACCGCCCTGACCTCGCCGGACCAGGTGGCGGGCCTGACCCGCGACGACAGCGAACGGGCGAAGAGCACCGCCGACTACCTGCGCAGCGGCCTGGCGGCCGACATCGAGCTGGACCGCAGCTTCGGCGCGGTCTACCGCGACCCGGCCGACGACAAGCGGTCCGTCCTGATCTTCGGGGGCACCACCCTGCTCTGGCAGCCGGAACGGGACCTGGACAGCCTGTTCGGCCTGATGTCCGACGAGACGGGCGCGGTGAGCGGGCTGCGCGAGCTGCCCGCGGGCGACCTGGGCGGCGTCATGAAGTGTGGCAGCACCAGCGGCGAGGGCGGCGACTTCGCGGTGTGCGGCTGGGCCGATCACGGCAGCGTGGTGATGGCGATGTTTCCGGGGCGCTCGGTCAGCGACGCCGGCGGCCTGATGCGCCACCTCCGCGCCGGAATGCAGACCCGCGACTGACCCACCCGCCCGAATCTCGTTGACCGACTCGGTTTCGGTGATATCGGGGGAGCCCCGCCCCGGGACACCCCGATATCACCGAGTCGGTCACCACA
>NZ_WBKR01000194.1 GCF_008868155.1 Micromonospora sp. ALFpr18c | reverse complement strand
CCCGGTCCCTGTCCACGCATCGCAACACGGGCCCCGAGCCCCGGCGGTGCGGGCGGACAACAGCGTCGTGGGCCGGTACCGGCGCACGACGCTGCCCGGACACCTGCCCAGCCCGCCAAGCTGGACGTGCACCGGATGTGGGCGGGAGTGGCCCTGCGCGACCAAGCAGAGTCAACTGCTCGCCGAGTTCGGGGGCGCGCGGGCCGCCCTCGCCGTCTATCTCGGCTCCTGCCTCGTCGCCGCCGCCCAGGATCTGCCGACGCTGCCCCTGCCCCGGACGCGGCTCCGATTCCTGGGCTGGCTGCCGCGCGCCCGGATCTGACCACGACGCGCCGCAGTCGGTACCAGGCAAAAAGGAAATCGATGTGATGACCCGTCGGCCGCCCGTACGGCCCAGGGCGTCCGGCAGGTGCCCTGACCCGGGGCCGGAGCAGGGTGTTCATCGTGGCCCCGCGTCGCGTACAACGGCTGTTCATCGGCCTCTTCAAGGCTTCTTGATCGAAAGAGCACCCGCTTGATCGAGGAGAGGCTCTCACGTGAGAGACAAGCAGTCCGAAGAGACCGAGCACGCGCAGCTGTCCCGGCGCAAGCTGGTCAAGTACGCGGGCGTCGGCGCGACGCTGGCCGCCGCCAGCCCGCTGGTGGGCGCCGGTGCGGCGTGGGCCGACGAGGAGCGCCGGCCGGCCGACGAGGCGAACGACCGGGGCGGCTCCCGCAACCGGACGTGGCGTGCCGGCGACCACCACGTCCACTCCGAGTACAGCGGCGAGTTCGACACCACGAAGAGCCCGATCGTCTTCCACAAGGGCGCGGACGCGGTCTACCCGATCGTCACCAACGCCATCATGGCCAAGAACTTCGGCCTGACCTGGGCCATGTGCACCGACCACGGTGGACCGACCCACTCGAAGGTGAACATCGAGCAGGCGTACCCGGACCTGCTGCGCTCGCGCAAGCTGGTCCCCGAGGTGCTCCAGTTCTGGGGCATGGAGTTCGACGCGCCCTCGCTGGACCACCACACGCTGATGATCCCGCGCCACGACGACGAGGCGAAGCAGCTCTTCGAGCTGGAGAGCCGGTTCGCCAAGTACGACGCGTTCCCGACCGACCCGGCCCGTGACACCGAGGCCAAGATGGTGGAGTTCCTCAAGGTCGCGCGGGGGATGCCGCACAAGCCGCTGGTCATCGCCCACCACGCGTCCCGCTCGGCGCCCGGTCTCGGCGTATACGGCCAGGACACCCCGCGCGAGTTCCGCAACGGCAACAACGCCGCCCCGGACGTCTACATCGGCTTCGAGGGCGCGCCCGGGCACCAGGCCGGTCCGCTCAACGGCGGCAAGCGCGGCGGGTACGGCAACCACCCCACCTACGGTGGCTTCGACCAGATGACGGCCCGGGTCGGTGGGCTCTGGGACTCGCTGCTCGGTGAGGGCCGGCGCTGGTGGATCACCGCGACCTCGGACTCGCACGTGCACTGGACGCGCGGTGGCTCGGACTTCTGGCCGGGCGAGTACAGCAAGACCTACGTGCACGCCCGCCAGGACTACGGCGACATCATGGACGGCCTGCGCAACGGCCGGATCTGGGTGACCACCGGTGACCTGATCCGTAGCCTCGACGTGACCGCCAGGTCGCAGGGGCGGACGGCCGAGGTGGGCGAGACCATCACGGTCAGCCGCCGCAGCCGCACCGATGTCGAGATCGAGATCCGGTTCCGTCCGCTGGACGGCGTGAACGCCAACGGGGACCGCCCCGAGGTCCGCCGGGTCGACCTGATAGTCGGTCAGATCACCGGGCCGAGCGCCAACCTGGACGCCGACACCAACCCCACCACCAAGGTGGTGGCCCGGTTCGGTCCGCGCGACTGGCGTCGGCAGGGCGCGGACTACGTCATCCGGCACACCCTGCGCGACGTCGAGGCCGACACGTACGCGCGGGTGCGCGGCACCAGCACGGACGAGGCCGAGCCGCTCGCCGACGGGCTGGAGAGCCCGTGGGACGACCTGTGGTTCTACTCGAACCCGGTGTTCGTGCACGTTCGCTGACCCGGCACACCAGGGGGCCCGTCAGCGCCACCCGCCGTACGACGGTCGGGTGGCGCCGGCGGGCCCCGCCGTCTCCGTCCCGACCGCCGGCCGCCCTCGGACGCTGAGGTTCAGGTGGTGCCGCGGCGGCGTCCGGCCCTGCGCTCACCGGCCCCGGTCGCGGCCGGCTCGGGCTGCACCTGCTCCACCACCTGGCAGAGGTCGCGTAGCGGGTCGATCGCCTGGGCCGAACAGGCGACCCGTTGCAGCAGGGCCCGCAGCGTCGCCGACTCGGCTGGGGTGAGCGCCCCCAGCAGGTGCGACTCGACCTCCCGCAGCGCCCGCTGCCGCTGCTCCCAGGCCGCCCGCCCGGCGTCGGTGACGTCGACCAGCCGGCTGCGCCGGTCGGCCGGGTCCGCGCGACGGGCGACGAACCCGGGACGCTCCAGGTCGTCGATCAGGTAGGTGAGCACCGTACGGTCGATGCCGAGTTCCTCGGCGATCGCACCCTGGTTGCGGGCCGGTCCGTTGACCGCGGCGGTGAGCACCTGGTAGCCGCGCGGGCCGCTGGGAAAGTCGGCCAGGGCGTGCTCGGCCGCCCGGACGTAGCCCCGGAAGACGATCCCGAGCATCCAGCCCAGGTCGTCGTCGAGCGGATCGGGCCGGTCCCGCCGGTCAGTGGTACCCGTCATACCCCGACAATACCGCAGTTCGGCATACCTTGTTGGAAGCAGATGTTCTGTATGACATAAGGTTGAGGTTATGACGCGTTACCCGGAACGGGAGGCTCGCAGATGAGCGACTACGGCCACGACCTGGTCTTCGGCTCGTTCACCACACCCGGCACGGATGATCCGGACCGCACCGTCGGCCTCGCCGTCCTGGCCGAGCAGGCCGGCCTGGACCTGGTGACCTTCCAGGATCACCCGTACCAGCCGCGGTTCCTGGACACCTGGACGCTGCTGAGCTTCGTCGCGGCGCGAACCAGTCGGGTGCACGTGTCCGCGAACGTCACGAACCTGCCGCTGCGCCCGCCGGCGGTGCTCGCCCGCAGCATCGCCAGCCTCGACCTGCTCACCGGCGGTCGGGTCGCGTTGGGTCTCGGCGCGGGGGCGTTCTGGGACGCCATCGAGGCGATGGGCGGTCGACGGCTGACCCCGGGTGAGGGTGTACGGGCGCTGGAGGAGGCCATCGAGGTCATCCGGCAGATGTGGGACGCCGAGGCGCGCGGTGGCGTTCGTGTCGACGGCGAGTTCCACCGGGTCGTCGGCGCCAAGCGCGGTCCCGCCCCCGCCCACGCGGTGCCGATCTGGCTGGGCGCGTACAAGCCGTGCATGCTCCAGCTCACCGGACGTCGGGCCGACGGCTGGCTGCCCTCGCTGGGCTACCTCCAGCCCGGTGACCTGGCCAAGGGCAACGCGATCATCGACGAGGCAGCGCGGGAGGCGGGTCGCTCGCCCCGGGACGTCCGCCGGCTGCTCAACATCTCCGGCACGTTCTCGACCGTCGGCCGCGGCCCGCTCGACGGGCCGGCCGAGCAGTGGGTGCGGGAGCTGACCGAGCTGGCGCTGGGCGACGGCGTCGGCACGTTCATCCTCGCCAGCGACGACCCCGACGCCCTGCGCCGGTTCGCCGGCGAGGTGGCCCCCGCCGTGCGCGAACTGGTGGCGGCCGAACGCGATCGTGGCGGCGCTTTGGCGCGTACCCCCGCCGAACCTGTCGCGGCGACGCAGCCGGCGGCGGTCGTCGCGCCTCCCGCGCGGCCGGCCCGCGCGAGGGTGACCGCGGGGGCCTTCGCGGTGGTGCCGACGCCCGACGACGGCCGGCGGCTCAGCGACCGCCAGGTCTGGGACGAGTCGGCCCGCCCGACCGGGCCGGCGCCCGATCCGACGCGCACCTACACCGCGCACGAGCAGGCCAACGGTCAGCACCTGGTACAGGTGCACGACGGCCTGCGCGGCGAGTTGGCCCAGATCCACGACCTCATCGAGCAGGTCGCCGCCGGTGAGATCGACGCCGGTGCCGCCCGCTCCCACATCAACACGATGACCATGCGGCAGAACCGGTGGACGCTCGGTGCTACTGCGAGTCGTACTGCCGCATCGTCACCACCCACCACACGATCGAGGACCAGGCGCTCTTTCCGCGGCTGCGGCAGGCCGACCCGCGGTTGCGTCCGGTCATCGACCGGCTGGAGCAGGAGCACCACGTCATCCACGACGTGCTGGAGGGGGTCGATCAGGCACTGGTCGCGTACGTCGGAGCGCCGGACGGTCTGGCCGCGCTGCGCGCCGCGGTGAACCTGCTGACCGACACCCTGCTGTCGCACCTGAGCTACGAGGAGCGCGAGCTGGTCGAGCCGCTGGCTCGACTGGGGGTGAGCTGACGACGGTGCCGGGGTTGCCCCGACTGATCTGAGAGACTACTTTCGAAACATGTCTCTCAAGAATCCGTACGGGGATTTCGAGATCACCGAGCCGCAGGCCCTGCGCGCACTGGCCCATCCGGTCCGGCTGGCCATCCTCGACCGGCTCCAGCGGCACGGCCCGGCCACCGCCACCGGGCTCTCGCCGCACGTCGGCGCCACACCGTCGGTGGTCAGCTGGCACCTGCGGCACCTCGCCACGTTCGGCCTGGTCCTCGACGCCCAGGGCACCGCCAACAAGCGGGAACGCTGGTGGCGGGCGGCCTCCCGCGGTTTCCGCTTCACGCCGCCCGACGACGCCGAGGGGCAGGCCGCCGGCCGGCAGCTGCGCGGCGAGATGTTCGCCCGGTACGCCGAGACACCACAACAGTGGATGCTGCACGACGAACCCCGGCTGAACGACGAGTGGCGCGGGCTGGCCGGACTGGCCGACACGCAGTTCCTCGCCACCCCCGACGAGCTGCGGCACCTGGAGACCGCGATCGAGGAGCTGCTCGCCCCGTACGTGCTACGCAAGGACGACGACACGCCACCGGCCGGTGCCCAACTCGTGCGGATGCTGCGCTACCTGCTGCCCGATCCCGGCGACGACCGGCCCGCGTCATGACCACCGTCGACACCGCGCCCCCACCGGCCCTGCACCGCGACCGGCGGTTCCGCACCTTCTGGATCGGCGAGACGATCTCCCAGTTCGGTGACCGGATCAGCGAACTGGCCCTGCCGCTGATCGCCGTCACCCTGCTCGCCGCGACACCCGCGCAGGTCAGCGTCCTCACCGCGCTGATCTGGCTGCCCAACCTGCTGGGCCTGTTCCTCGGCGCGTGGGTGGACCAGCGCACCCACAAGCGCCGACTCCTGATCATCGCGGACCTGATCCGCGCGGGGGTGCTGCTCAGCCTGCCGGTGGCCTACCTGTTCGGTGCGGTCACCCTCACCCAGCTCTACCTGGTGGCGCTGCTCACCGGCATCGGAGCGGTGCTGTTCGCCATGGCGCACCAGGCGTTCTTCGTCGCCCTGGTGCCGCGATCGTCGTACGTGGACGCGAACAGCAAGCTGAGCATGAGCCGGTCACTGTCCTTCATCGCCGGCCCGGCGGTCGGCGGTGGGCTGGTCCAGGCGCTCAGCGCGCCGGTCGCGATCGTCGCCGACGCGGTCTCCTTCCTCGGCTCCGCACTGCTGCTCGGTCGCATCCCGGTCACCGAGCCGCCTCCACCGCCGAGCCAGCCGTCCACACTCCGCCTGGTCCGTGAAGGGCTCGTGCTGGTGCTGCGCCACCCGGTGCTGCGCGCCGCGCTCGGCTGCACCAGCACGGTCAACTTCTTCACCTTCATCACCGCCGCGCTGCTCGTGCTGTACGCCAGCAACGACCTGCACCTGTCGCCCGGCGCCATCGGCGTCGCCTTCGGTGTCGGCGCGCTCGGCGGGCTGGCCGGCGCCGCGCTCGCCCCACGGATCTCGCGCGCCATCGGGCTCGGCCGCACCGCGATGATCGGTGTGGTGCTGTTTCCCGCGCCGCTGGCGCTGACCGCCCTGATCACCGGCCCCACCTGGGCGAAGGTGGCCATGCTGGCGGCCATCGAGCTGGTCTCCAGCGTCGGGGTGATGCTGATGGACGTCAACCTCAACGCCCTGATCGCCGCCGTCACGCCCGACGACGCGCGAGGCCGTCGGGCCGGTGCGTACAGCGCCGTCAACTACGGCATCCGGCCGCTGGGCGCGCTGCTCGGCGGCGCGCTGGGCACCACCATCGGGCTGCGACCGACCCTGGCCGTCGCCGGGCTGGGCGGCACCGTCGCCGTGCTCTGGCTGCTCGCGTCACCGGTACGCCACATCAGGACCCTCGACGACCCGGCGACCTGACCACACCGGCCGCCGCGGTCAGCTGGCCTGCGCCACCAGCAGCTCGGCCAGCTCGGTGGGCTGGGAGAACATCGGCCAGTGGCCGGTGGCCATGGTGACCAGCCGCCAGTGCTCGCTGGTCAACAGCTCGGCCACGGTGTCGTTGGGCTCCGGGCCGTCGAGCAGGCACTTGATATACGTCGCCGGCAACCCGCCCAGCGGACGATCGAGCACCGCCGGCTCGGTCAGCGTCGCTCCCGGGTGCGGGGTGGCACCCTCAATGAATCGGGCGACCTGCCCGTCGGTGAGCCCCTGGCCGTCGAAATCGGCCGGGCCCGCCGGCGGCCAGTAGCCGCCGTTGTCGGCGAGCAGCGCCTCGAACACCTCCCGGCCCTGCCACCAGCCGGACGCGAACGACCCGCCGTCGACCGGCACCTCCGAGTCGACGAAGACCACCCGGGCCAGCCGGTCGCCGATCCGCTCGGCGGCCTGACCCACCGGGATGCCCGAGTAGCTGTGCCCGACCAGCACCACATCGCGCAGACCCCGTCGCTCGATCTCACCGACGATGTCCTGCACGTGGGTCTGCTGCCCGGCGGGCGCGTCCCGCCTCTCGGCCAGGCCGGAAAGGGTCAGCGGATGGGCACCGTGGCCCGCCGCGCGCAGCGACGGCACCACCTCGTCCCATGCCCACGACCCCAACCACGCCCCCGCCACCAACACGAATTCGGCCATGCCGTGACCCTAGCGTCGACCGGTGACAACCCCGGCGGCTCACGGCCAGGTGCGGGCCTGCGCCGCGAAGACCTCCGGTGGGCTCTCCACCGGCAGCACGCACAGCAGGTGGCCACCGGGTGCCCGCAGGATCCGGCACTCCAGCCACCGCGTCACCTCGGTGGCGCCCAGGCCGATCAGCCGCGCGGTCTCGGCCGCCACGTCGTCGGTCTCGATGTCGAGGTGATAGCGCGCGACGTCGTCGACCGCCTGGACCGCCGTGACCAGCCCCGGCAGCGCCTCGTGCAGGCCGACGAACTGCGGTTCGCTGGGATGGGTGCGGGTGGGCACGCCCAGGGCCGCCGACCAGAACTCCGCCGAGCGGGCGGCCTCCGCCTCGGGAGCGTCGATCAGCAACGCGTACACGCGGCTTCGATGCATGCGGGACAGGGTACCGACGACGCCTACCCGTCGCTCGTCACGTCGAGGCGGGCAGCGACCTGCGCCGGCAGGGGATAGGGATGCTCGACCGGCAGCAGGTCCCGGGCCGCCCGCTCCTCACTGGCGCGCAGAAGATCGCGGACGCGGTGCACGGTCGGGGTGATGTCGGTGACGGCGACGACCCAGTCGTCGACGTAGCGCGCGACAGCCTCGCCGGACAACCCGACCTGCAACGACCGGTACGGCAGGGCACGCGGGTGCAGTGTCCGTTCCGGATCCCACTGCACCCGCACCGGGCTGCTCCTCAGCTGCCGCGACCAGGTCGCCCGGTCGCCGTGCACCTCCCGGTCGTAGTGACTCAGGCAGGCTCGCGCCAGCGCCCACTCGAAGCCCTCCCGCGTGATGTCGATGGACAGCACGCGTTCCTGGCCGGGCTTCGTGGCCCAGCCACAGCGGTACATCATCCACCGGAAGGACGGCTTGATCCAGGTCATCCGGTCCCGCTTGAAGGGCGCCACGAATCGGCCGGCGGCGACCGCCGGCAGCGCGACCTCCGGGGGGTACGCCTGGTACACGGTGATCGTGTCGGCCGAGTGGCGCGCACGGATCTGACGGACGGGTACGGACACACCCCGATGGTCACCGATCGGGCCCGACCGCTCCACCGAGATTCGGCACCCCTGGGGTGCACGCCCGGACCGTACGCTCAGGAATGGTCCACCGGAGGTGGGCCAGCTTCCACCGGCATCCGGTAGACCCGGATCGGATAGTCGACCGCCGACCGCCCGCCGTTGAGCCCCGCGGTGAGGTGCAGTTGTGCCGCCGGCATCCAGAGCTGTACGTCGGCGTCGAGCCACATAGCTTCCACCCACGCCAGGCGAGGGTCGGCGACGACCGTCCACACACTGCGGTCCGGTGCCACGGCGAGGACTCGTCGGCGTTCCACATCGCTGAGATAGACGGTGCCGGTGGCGTCGATCGCCGTGCCGCCGGTGCTGGGCGTCTCGCACCACGGCTGCACCTGGCGGGCCAGCTCGTCGGCGGGCACCGTCGGGTCGTCCAACCAGCGCGTGCCGATCCGGGACATGCCGCCGGACGCCGGTTGGTAGTACAGCCACCGCCCGTCGGGTACGCGGTGTCGCCGTGAAACCGGACGTCGCCGACGTAGCTGCTCGGACGTACCGCCGCATCGAGGCGGTAGACGCGGTCCACCCGGTCGCCGTCCACGTCGACCACGATCAGCCGCGCGCCGCCGGCAACCTGCTGGCCGCCGATCTGCGGCGCCCCCGAGTCGATGATCCACAGTCGGCCGTCCGGGCCGGCCCGTAGCCCGTTGACGTGCACGAACGCCGCGTCCGGCGACTGGTCCGCCCGATTCCACGTCGCGTCCGGGTACGGGATCCGGCCACCGTCGGGCAGGGCCTCCACCACCTGCACACCCGGCCCCTCCGCCGACGGGTAGCTCAGGAAGACGCGCCCCCGCAGCGTGGTCACACCCGTGCACACCCGGTCCTCGGTGAGCGCCGGCGTCAACCGAGGATCCTCCTCGGTGGGATGCATGGACACGGGCCCGCTCCTCACGTCGCCGCCGCCGGCGCCGGTCGGCCCGGCCGCCGCCCGCGCGGTATCCCCGGGCCGGACACCGCGAACGCCGGCCGACGGGCACCGTCAGCGCTCAGTCGAGTCGGTCGACCAGGGTGGCGAGCCGCTTCGGCGCCAGGACGCAGTAGCTCTCGGTGAGCAGCTCGCCGACCTCGCCCCAGTCGGTGTCGTCGTCCAGGACCATGCCCATCACGTTCGGACCCCACTCCGGCTTGTAGAAGGGGTACCCGCAACCCAGGAGACCGGCGATCTCGTCGGGCGGCGACCGGAAGATCAGCAGACAGGACGGCCGGTCCAGCGCGGCGGCGCGCGCGTGCGCCGGCTGGCGGGCGGGGTCGACGGTGAGCACGTGGGCGAAGGTCCGCTTGCGGATCCGCCAGCGGGTGCCCACCCAGGCTGGCTCCTCGTAGGTCTCCGGCAGCCCGAGGCAGACCGGGCGCAGCCGGTCGAGGACCTCGGGGTCGACGTCTCCGGGTGCGGTCACGGCCAGGGACCCTAGCGGGCCGGTACGACACGTCACCGCCTCCGCGGGCGGTGGTGTGCGCCCGAGAGATCCGTCAGGATGGGCCGTGGCGACGCGGGCCGCCGCCCGGAACCGACACACCCCGTGCCCGCTGAGGAGTACCGTGCCGTCCAACCTGCTCTCCCGCCGCGACCTGAACTTCCTGCTGTACGACTGGCTGCGGGTGTCTGACCTCGTCGAGCGTCCCCGCTACGCCGAGCACTCCCGGGAGACCTTCGACGACGCGCTGGACCTCGCCGAGCGGGTGGCCACCGAACAGTTCGCCCCGCACAACCGGGCCGCCGACCTCACCGAACCCACCTTCGACGGGCAGCGGGTGCGGCTGATCCCCCAGATCCGCGAGGCGCTGGACAGCTTCGCCGGCACCGGCCTGCTCACGGCCGGGCTGGACGAGTCGGTCGGCGGCCTGCAACTGCCCCACGCCGTCGCGGCAGCCTGCTTCGCCTGGTTCCAGGCCGCCAACGTGGCCACCTCCGCGTACCCGATGCTCACCCTCGGCAACGCCAACCTGCTGCTCACGTACGGCAGCGCCGCACAGGTCGACGCGTACGTCCGGCCCATGCTGGACGGTCGGTTCTTCGGCACCATGTGCCTGTCCGAGCCGCATGCGGGCAGCTCGCTGGCCGACATCACCACTCGCGCCGAGCCGCAGGACGACGGCACGTACCGGCTCTTCGGCACCAAGATGTGGATCTCCGGTGGTGACCACGAGCTGGCCGAGAACATCGTCCACCTGGTGCTGGCGCGGATCCCCGGCGGCCCGCCCGGGGTGAAGGGGATCTCGCTGTTCATCGTGCCGAAGGTGCTACTGGCCCCGGACGGGTCGCTCGGCGAGCGCAACGACGTGGTGCTGGCCGGGCTCAACCACAAGATGGGCTTCCGGGGCACCACCAACACCCTGCTCACCTTCGGCGACGGCGGGCACACCCCGGGCGGCCGCCCCGGGGCGGTGGGCCACCTCGTCGGGGCCGCGCACCAGGGGCTGGCCCAGATGTTCCACATGATGAACGAGGCGCGGATCGGCGTGGGGGCCGGCGCGACCGCACTCGGCTACACGGGCTACCTCAAGAGCCTGGCGTACGCCCGGGAACGGCCGCAGGGCCGGCCGATCGGCGCCAAGGACCCCGCCGCACCGCAGGTGCCGATCATCGACCACCCCGACGTCCGGCGGATGCTGCTGGCCCAGAAGAGCTACGTGGAGGGGGCGCTGGCGCTGGTGCTCTACTGCGCGCGGCTGCTCGACGAGGAGAAGACCGCGCCGGCCGACGCCGACCGTGAACGGGCGCACCTGCTGCTGGAGGTGCTCACCCCGATCACCAAGAGTTGGCCGTCGCAGTGGTGCCTGGTCGCCAACGACCTGGCGATCCAGGTGCTCGGCGGTGCCGGCTACACCCGCGACCACGACGTGGAACAGCACTACCGGGACAACCGGCTCAACCCGATCCACGAGGGCACCCACGGCATCCAGGCGCTGGACCTGCTGGGCCGCAAGATGACCATGCGCGGCGGCGCAGGTCTCGACCTGCTGACCGGGACGATCCGGGACACGATCGAGCGGGCCCGGCGGGTCGGCGGTGAGGCCGACGAGTGGGCCGACCGGATCACCGACGCGGTGGACCGCGTGGTCGCGGTCACCCGCCGGCTCTGGGCCGACGGTGACCCGGTGCTGGCGCTGGCCAACGCCAGCGTCTACCTGGAGGCCGTCGGACACGTGGTGGTGGCGTGGATGTGGCTCGAGCAGGCGCTGGCGCTGCCCTCGGCGGACACCGGGGACGCGTTCCACGCCGGCAAGCGGCAGGCGGCGCGCTACTTCCTCACAGTCGAGCTGGCCCGCACCGGCCCGCAGTTCGACCTGTTGGACAGCCGGGACCGGACCGCCCTCGACATGCGCGCGGACTGGTTCTGAGCCGACCCGCGCCTCAGCGTCGCCGGGTCTGGTGGTGCATCGCCTGCCGTCCCTTGACGACGCCCAGCACGATCACCACGACCAGCGCGATCAACCCGATGATGATGAGCCAACGGACCGCTTCGAGGAGCAGCCCGAGCAGGATAAGCACGCCGGCGACAACGCCGACGACCCAGAGCATGGCACGCATCAGAACCTCCAGTGACCAGCCGCGGCGCGATGCGGCGACTCCAAGGCTCCCCTTCCCGAT
>NZ_WBKR01000193.1 GCF_008868155.1 Micromonospora sp. ALFpr18c | reverse complement strand
GACGGCGGGGGTGACTGTGAGGGTTTCGGTGTCGGTGTTCAGGGTTGCTGTGGTGCCTACCGGGACCGTTAGCTGGCCGGCGCCGTGGCCGATCGGGAGGCCACCGAGGACCGGTACGCCCAGGTCACCGAGCTGTTCGCTGAGGACATCGACGACCGTGGTGTCCCAGCCGTCGGCGCAGTCGGTGAACTGCCCGACCGCCACGCCGGCCAGCCCGTCCAGCGCGCCGGCCCGGCGCAGCTGGGTGAGCATCCGGTCGACCTTGTACGGGGGCTCCTGCACGTCCTCGATCAACAGCACCGCCCCGGTCAGGTCGGGCAGGTCCGGTGTGCCGATCGACGCGGTGATCATGCACAGGTTGCCGCCGAGCAGGGTGCCGGTGGCCCGACCCGGTACGCGTACCGCGTAGGTGTCCTCGGCCGGCACGGCGGTGACCGACACCGCCTCGGTGGTCATCAGCGCGGCGTGCAGTGACTCGGCGGACCGCAGCGGGGTGCGCTCGTCGCGCCAGGCCGCCCCCGGGCCGTGGACGCCGGCCAGCCGGGCGCCCCGCCACAGCGCGAACTGCAGGGCGGTGATGTCGGAGAAGCCGGCCACCACCTTCGGGTCGCGGCGGACAGCCGCCATGTCGATGGCGTCGACGATCCGTTGCGCGCCGTAGCCGCCCCGGGTGCAGATCACCCCGCGGATCTCCGGGTCGGCGAAGGCCGCGTTCAGGTCGGCGGCGCGCAGGTCGTCCGTGCCGGCCAGGTAGCCGTGCCGGGCGTACGCGCTCGGCGCCGGCACCGGCCGCAGACCCCAACCGGTGAGCAGTTCCATCCCCCGCGCCACCCGCTCCGGAGTGGTCGGCCCGGACGGTGACACCAGCAGCACCGTGTCACCCGGGCGCAGCACGGGCGGGCGGACGACGGCCGAGTCCTCGCTGATCACAACCGCAGAGCCTAACGACCCCGCCGACGGCGGAACCGCCCACGGGCGGCGGACGGCGACGCGGCCCGTGGCGGGGCGTGGCGGCACATCATGCACCGGCTAGCCTCGACGGGTGGCAACCGCGCTGGTGATCGAGAACGACCCGACGGACGACGCGCGCCGACTGGGTGAGTGGCTGACCGAGGCCGGGCTGAAGCTGTGGGTCGTCCGCCCGCACGCCGGCGACGAGCTCCCCGCCGACCTGGAGGGGTACGCGGCGCTGGTGGTGCTCGGCGGCGACCAGCAGGCGTACCCGCTGCCGGACGGCTCGCCCGGCGCGCCCTGGTTTCCCGCCGTGGAGGGCCTGCTGCGCAAGGCGGTCCGCTACCGGGTGCCCACCCTGGCCGTCTGCCTGGGCGCGCAGCTGCTCGCCACCGCGCACGCGGGGTTGGTCGAGCGGAGCCCGTCCGGGCCGGAGATCGGCCCCGGCGTGGTCGGCCGGCGCGACGCCGCCGAGAACGACCCGCTGTTCCGGTACGTGCCGCTGATCCCGGACGTGCTCCAGTGGCACTCCGACGAGATCACCGAACTGCCCCGGGGCGCGACCCTGCTGGCCGCCTCCACCCGCTACCCGCACCAGGCGTTCCGCCTCGGTGACCGGGCCTGGGGGCTGCAGTTCCACATCGAGTGCGACACCGCCATGATCGCCGACTGGGCCACCGACTCGACCCAGCTCGCCGAGCTGGGGTACGACCCGGAGCTGGTGATCGCGGCCTGCGACTCGGTGATGGTGGACGTCGAGGAGGTCTGGCAGCCGTTCGCCGCCCGGTTCGCCGCGCTCGCGCTCGGCGAGCTGGACGACAGCACGACGCGGCGTGGCCTGCCGCTGCTCGGGCACTGATGAGCCGGCCGACCAGGGCACCGGGGCGGCTCGCCCGCTACGGCTTCGGCACCGCCGACGGCGACGGCGGTGCGCGTGCCGCCGACCTGCTCGGCCCGGACGGGCTGCGGTTGTGGCGACCCGACGAGCAGGAGCCGGTCGACGAGGCGGCGGGGGAGCTGCTCGCGGCGCTGTCCCGGGCCGCCGACCCGGACCTGGCGTTGCGCCAACTGCACCGCATCGTCGAGGCCGAACGCCGCACGAGCGGGGGAAACGCCGCGTCGCCGCTGCTCGCGGACCTGCACGTCGATCCCGGCCTGCGGCGGCGGGTGATCGCGGTGCTCGGCGCCTCGTCGGCGCTCGGCGACCACCTGGTGGCCCATCCCGAGCACTACAAGACGCTGCGCACCGCACCGGACGGGCTCGCGCCGACCGCCGAGGGGCGACTGGAACTCGTCGGCGACGGCAACCCGGTGGCGGTGCTGCGGACCGCGTACCGTCTGGCACTGCTGCGGATCGCGGCGGCGGACCTCACCGGCGGGCGCGGCCTGGAGCAGACTATGGCCGCGCTGTCGGCGCTGGCCGACGCGACGCTGGGCGCGGCCTTCGAGATCGCCGTGGACGAGCTGGCCGAGGGCATCGAGCGCCCCCGGCTGGCGGTGGTGGCGATGGGCAAGTGCGGCGGCGGTGAGCTCAACTACGTCTCCGACGTGGACGTCATCTTCGTGGCGGCCGAGGACGCCGACCTGGCCGCCGCGACCCTGGTGGCGACCCGGCTGATCCAGATCTGTGGCCTCGTCGCCTGGCCCGTGGACGCGGCCCTGCGGCCGGAGGGCAACCGGGGCCCGCTGGTCCGCACCCTCGCCAGCCACCTCGCCTACTACCGGCGGTGGGCGCGCACCTGGGAGTTCCAGGCGCTGCTCAAGGCCCGCCCGGCCGCCGGTGACCTGCCGCTGGCCCAGGAGTGGATCGACCAGCTCGCCCCGCTGGTGTGGCGGGCGGCCGAGCGGCCCGAGGCGGTCGAGGATGTCCGCGCGATGCGCCGCCGGATCATCGACCACATCCCGCCGAAGGAGCTGGAACGCGAGATCAAGCGCGGCCCCGGTGGGCTGCGCGACATCGAGTTTGCCGTGCAGCTGCTGCAACTCGTGCACGGTCGCGGCGACGAGACACTGCGGGCGCCCGGCACCCTCCCGGCGCTGCGCGCCCTGGTCGCCGGCGGTTACGTCGGCCGCGCCGACGGTGAGGCGCTGCTGCGCGGCTACCGCTTCCTGCGCAGCGTCGAGCACCGCCTCCAGTTGCAGGCCCTGCGGCGTACGCACACCGTGCCCACCGAGCCGGCCGCGTTGCGCTGGCTGGCCGCCGCGCTGGGCTACACCGCCACGCCGGGGCGCAGCGCCGTGGAGAGCTTCCGCGCCGAGTGGGTCACCCACGCCGCCGAGGTACGTCGGCTGCACGCCAAACTGCTCTACCGGCCGCTGCTGGAGTCGGTGGCCCGGGTGCCGGCCGACGGGCTGCGACTCACCCCGGAGGCGGCCCGGCACCGCCTGGAGATCCTCGGGTTCGCCGACCCGGCCGGGGCGCTGCGGCACCTCCAGGCGCTCACCGGCGGGGTGAGCCGCACCGCGGCGATCCAGCGGACCCTGCTGCCGGTGCTGCTCAGCGAGTTCGCCGACGCGCCGGAACCGGACCGGGGGCTGCTCAACTACCGCAAGGTCTCCGACAAGCTCGGCAGCACACCCTGGTATCTGCGGCTGCTGCGCGACGGCGGCCCGGTCGCCCGCCGGCTGGCCCGCGTGCTCGCCCTGTCCCGCTACGTCGCCGACCTGCTCGCCCGCGACCCGGAGGCGCTGCGGCTGCTGGCCGAGGAGAACGAGCTGGCGCCGCGGTCGCGCGAGGTGCTGCGGGAGGGATTCCTGGCGGCGGCGGCCCGGCACACCGACCCGGTCGAGGCGACCCGCGCGGTGCGGGCGCTGCGGCGGCGGGAACTGGTCCGGGTGGCGTGTGCCGACCTGCTCTGCCGCGCCGGCGCGCTCGCACCCACGCCGACCCGACCGGACGGCACGAAGCGGCCCGCCCCCGGGCTGGCCGACGTCACCGGCGTGGGGACGGCGCTCGCCGACGTCACCGACGCCACCCTGGCCGCCGCGCTGCGCGCCGCCCGGGCCAGCCAACCGGCCCCGGAGGGGCTGCGGTTCGCCGTCATCGGCATGGGCCGGCTCGGCGGGTACGAGTCGAACTACCTCTCCGACGCCGACGTGCTCTTCGTCTACGACCCGCCCGCCGGCAGCAGCGAGAGCGCGGCCAGCGCCGCCGCGCACGCCATCGCCGAGGAGTTGCGCCGCCTGCTCGGCGTACCCGCCCCCGACCCGCCGCTCGGCGTCGACGCCGACCTGCGACCGGAGGGCCGCCAGGGTCCGCTGGTCCGCAGCCTCGCCGCCTACGCGACGTACTACGCCCGCTGGTCCCGGGTGTGGGAGGCGCAGGCGCTGCTGCGCGCCCGGTTCGTGTGCGGCGACGCCGAGCTGGGCGCCGAGTTCGAGGCGATGATCGACCCGGTGCGGTATCCGGCCGACGGGTTGACCCGTGAGCAGGTCGTCGAGATCCGCCGGATCAAGGCCCGGGTGGAGACCGAGCGGCTGCCCCGGGGCGCCGACCCGGCCACCCACACCAAGCTGGGCCGGGGCGGGCTCGCCGACGTGGAGTGGGCGGTGCAGCTCGTCCAGCTCCGGCACGCCGGCGCGAACCCGGCGCTGCGTGGCACGCGTACCCTCGACGCCCTCACGGCCGCCGCCGACGCCGGCCTGATCGACCCGGCGGACGCCGCGGAGATGGCCGCCGGGTGGTCCTTGGCCGCGCAGGTCCGCAACGCGCTGATGCTGGTCCGGGGCCGGGCCGGCGACCAGCTGCCCCGGCACGGGGTGGAGCTGGCCGGGGTGGTCCGGCTGCTCGGCCGCGACGACCCGGGTGAGTTCCTCGACGAGTACCTGCGCACCGGGCGCCGCTCCCGAGCCGCGGCGGAACGTGTCCTCAATGCCTGACGCGTCGGCGCGCCCGGCCGGGCAGCGCACCGCCTGGGCGGCGGCGAGCGGGGTGGCCGTGGTGCTCGCCGTCGCGTTCCTGCTCGCGCCGCCGATGGGCACCGACCTCGCCGCGCAGGTGGCCCGCGCCGAGTTCGCCCAGCGGTACGGCGCCGCGCCGATCGACTTCGGCTGGTACAGCGGCGTCGACCAGTACGGCTACAGCCTGTTCACGGCCCGGTTGGGCGCGCTCATCGGGGTGCGTCCGTTGGGGGCGGTCGCCGCCGTGCTCGGCGCTGCCGCGCTCGGTTGGCTGTTCACCCGCAACCGGGCCCGTCGGCCGCTGCTGGCCGGCGTGCTGGGCGCCGTGGTGCTGGTCGGCAACCTGGCGAGCGGCCGGATCACCTTCGCGGTGGGGTTGGCGTTCGGGCTGCTGGCGCTCTGCGCGGTCAGCGCGGACCGCCCGCCACGCTGGGTCCGGCTGACCCTCGCGGCCGGCTGCGCCGCCCTGGCCACGGCGGCCAGCCCGGTCGCCGGCCTGTTCACCGGGCTGGCCGGCGCGGCGTTGCTGCTGTCCGCCCTGCGAACCGGTGCCGGGCCGGGCCGTCCGCTGCCCGGCGGCTGGCGGATCGAGCGACCACTGGCGGAGGGGTTCGTGCTGGCCGTGGCGCCCGCCGCCACGGTGGCCCCGATCGCGGTCCTCTTCGGCAACGGTGGCACCCAGCCGTACTCGGCCGAGTCGATGCGGATCAACGTCGCGCTCGCGGTGCTGGTGGCGGTCGTGCTGCCGCGTCGCCGCCGGGTGCTGCGCATCGGCGCGCTGCTCACGGTGCTGCTGCTGGTCGGCGCGTACTACGTGCCCAGCCCAATCGGGTCCAACGCGCTGCGGCTGCCGATGCTGTTCGCCCTGCCCGTGCTGGCCGGGTACGCCGCGCTGCCGGGGCCGTGGCTGGCCGGGCTACTCGCCGCGACCGTGTGGTGGCAGTCGCCGGTGATGACGAGCGACGTGACCCGGGCCGGCGCCCCGGAGAGCGCCGCGGCTTTCCACCGGCCGCTCGTCGCGGACCTCGACCGACGGCAGCCGGTCGGGCGGGTCGAGGTGGTGCCGCTGCGCGACCACTGGGAGTCTGCGTACCTCCCGCCGACCGTGCCGCTGGCCCGGGGCTGGGAACGCCAGGTCGACAGCGACCGCAACGCGCTGTTCTACGACGGCAGCCTGAACGCGCGGACGTACGAGCAGTGGCTCCGCCACGAGGCGGTGACCTACGTGGTGCTCGCCCCGGACGCGCCCGCCGACCGGTGGGGCCGCGACGAGGCCGCGCTGATCGGCACCGGCCTGCCCTACCTGCGGGAGGTCTGGCGTGACCCGACCTGGCGGATGTACGCCGTGGTCGACCCGACACCGCTGGTCGGTGCCCCGGGGCAGCTCGTCACCGCCGACCGGGGAGCGGTCCGGCTGAGCGCCGATCCGGGTGACGTGCTCGTGCGGGTGCGCTGGTCGCGCTGGCTGTCGCTGACCGGCCCGGACGGCTGTCTGCGAGCCGGCGCGGACGGGTGGACCGAGGTGCGGGTCCGCACCGCCGGCGACTATTCGATCTCCAGCGGGCTCGCACCGGCGAACCACTGCTGATGATGCTGCCGTCGTCCCGGGACCGACGTGCTGGCAGCATGTCGGGCGTGCCTTCCCACCTCGCACGCTGGACCGGCCTGGCCGGCTCGACGCTGCTCGCGATCTCCGCCTACCTCGGGGGCGCGTTCCCCGGCGGCCCTCTGCGCAGCACCCCGGTCAGCATCTGGCAGGGCCCGAACGGCCCGCTGATCCTCGCCGCCTGGGCGGTCGGCACCGGCCTGCTGGCGTACGCCTGGTGGGCGCTGCGCGACGGTGGGCCGTCGACGCGCTGGGCCCTGGTCACCGTCGGGCTCTGGCTGTTGCCGTTGCTGGTCGCACCGCCGTTCGGCAGCCGGGACGTGTACGCGTACGCCTGCCAGGGCGCCAGCTTCGCCGGCGGCATCAGCCCGTACGAGCAGGGCGTCTCCGCGCTGCCCTGCCCCTGGCTGGACACGGTCTCGGTGATCTGGCGCGACACCCCCGCGCCGTACGGGCCGCTGTTCGTGCTCATCGCGGGCGCCGTGGTCAAGGCCACCGGTTCGCTGACCGCCAGCATCGTCGTGTTCCGGGCACTGTCGCTGGTCGGGGTGCTGTTCACCGCGTGGGCCCTACCGGCGCTGGCCCGTCGTGCCGGTGTGCCGCCGAAGCGGGCGGTGTGGCTGGCGCTGGGCTCCCCGCTGGTCGCCGCGCACCTCATCGGCGGCCCCCACAACGACGTGCTGATGCTCGCCGCGCTGGTCGGTGGGCTGGCCGTGGTGGCGGCGTACCCGGGTCGGCGCGCACTGCTGCTGGTCGGCGGGCTGCTCCTCGGCGTCGCGGTGGCCATCAAGGTGACCGCCGTGGTGGTGGTGCCGTTCACCGCGCTGGCGGCCACCGCCGGGCCGTACCGGATCCGGACGCTGATCCGCGACGGCGGCTGGGTGGTCGGCGGCGCGGCCGCCACCGTCGTCGGCGTGACCGTCGCCGGCGGGCTGGACTTCGGGTGGGTCGGCGGGCTGTCCCAGGGCGGCGCCGCCATCGCCTGGACCTCCCCGCCGACCGCCGTCGGGCAGACGATCGGGTACGTCGCCGCGCTGTTCGGCGGTCACATCGACGCCCTGCCAGTGACCCGTGGGATCGCCGTGGTCGTCCTGGCCATCCTGCTCGTCTGGCTCTGGTGGCGGGCCCGCACCCGCGACCCGCTCTACCACGCCGGCCTCGCGCTCGCCCTCACCGTCGCGCTCGCCCCAGTGGTGCACCCCTGGTACTGGACCTGGCCGTTGTTCGTGCTGGCGGCCACCGCCCAGCGGACCAGATGGTTCACCGTGGTCGCCCTGGTCGCGTCCTTCCTCGTGCTGCCCGACGGCACCGGGCTGCCCCGGTACACCAAGACGGTCGGGGCGCCGCTGATGACGCTGTTGGTGATCGTGGTGGTCATCCGGTTGGTACGGTCGGCTCGGGCGACCCGCCAGCCGGTCGCCGCCGACTGAGGGAAGGTGCGCCGGTGACCGCTCCCGACGCGCCCTCCTCCCGGTACGCGGGCCTGGCCGGGCGTTCCGCCCGCTACGCGGGCCGGGCCGGGCGTTCCGCCCGCTACGCGGGCCTGGCCGGGCGTTCCGCCCGGTACGCGGGCCTGGCCGGCGCGGTCCTGCTCGCCGTGGCCGGGTACCTCGGCGGGGCGTTGCCCGACGCCCCGTTCGGCGGGACACCGGTGTCGATCTGGCGAGCCCCGGGCGGCCCGGCCACCCTGATCTGCTGGCTGGTCGGCACCGCGCTGCTCGTCGGGGCGTGGTGGTCGCTGCGCGAAGGTGCCCCGTCGACCCGGTGGGCGTACGTCACCGCCGGACTGTGGGCACTGCCGCTGTTGGTCGCGCCTCCGCTGGGCAGCCGGGACGTCTACTCGTACGCCTGCCAGGGCTGGACGTACGCGCACGGCGTCGACCCGTACGCGGTCGGGGTGGCGGCGGCGGGCTGCCCGTGGGTGGACACGGTCGCGCCGATCTGGCGGGACACCCCGGCACCGTACGGGCCGGTCTTCGTCCTGCTCGCGGCGCTCGCGGTCGGCCTCGGTGGCGGACTCACCGGCACCATCGTGGCGCTGCGGGTGATCGCCGTGGCGGGGCTGCTGCTGGCCGCGTTCTGCCTGCCCGGGCTGGCGCGAGCCGCCGGAGTGCCCTCCCGGCGGGCGGTCTGGCTGCTGTTGGCCTGCCCGCTGGTCGGCGTACACCTGGTGGCCGGCGCGCACAACGACGCCGTGATGGTGGGCCTGCTGCTGTGCGGGCTGTTGATCGTGGTCCGTCGCCCGGGCCGGCCGGCGGCGTTGCTGCTGGCCGGGGCACTGCTCGGGCTGGCCGTCACGGTGAAGGCCAGCGCCGTGCTGGTGGTGCCGTTCGCCGTCCTGGCCGGCGTGCACGGTCGGTACGCCGGACGGGCGCTGCTGCGCGACGGCGGCTGGCTGGCCGGCGGGCTGCTCGCCGCGCTACTGGTCACCTCGGCGGTGTCCGGCCTCGGGTTCGGCTGGGTCGGTGGGCTCACCCACAGTGGCGACTCGGAGCAGTGGACGTCGCCACCCACCGCCGTCGGCTTCGTGGTGGACTACGCCGGTGCGCTGGCCGGCCGGGACGCACAGGCGGTGCCGGTGCTCCGGGCGGTCGCGTTGCTGCTGCTCGCCGGGGTGCTGGCGGTGCTCTGGTGGCGGACCTGGCGGACGCTGGACGACGTCCGCCAGACGGGATTCCGGGTGCCGCTGCGTCCTCGGGCGGCGCTGCGTGGGGCGGCGCTGGCACTGGTCGCCGCCGTCGTCCTGTCCCCGGTCTTCCACCCCTGGTACGCGACCTGGCCGCTGGCGCTGCTCGCCCTCACCGCCGCCCGTACGACGTGGTTCGTGCTGCCGGTCGCGGCGGCCGCCTTCCTCACCCTGCCCGACGGCACGAACCTGGCCCGCGTCACCAAGGCCCCGGGCGCCCTGGCGATGACCGCCGTGCTCCTGGCCGCCCTCCTGGTCGGCGCGCGCCGCGCGTCCCGCCGCGGGCGCGCCCCCCGCCGCTCCGGCTGACATGATCGCGCCGCACGACGCATTCGGCGGCGAAGATCAGCGCAACATCAGGGATGTTGTTGCCTCGCCGTGCGTAGGAGACAGCAACATCAGGGAAGTTGTGCGGATCGTGGTACGGGTACGGGTGGTCCCGGAGACGGGTCGGGCCGGCCCCGCACTGCGGAGCCGGCCCGACCGGTGAATCGGTGACTGCTCAGCAGTCGTAGTACATGGCGAACTCGTGCGGGGTCGGGCGCAGGCGCACCGGGTCGACCTCGTTGGCGCGCTTCCAGTCGACCCAGGTGGAGATCAGGTCGGGGGTGAAGACGCCACCGTCGAGCAGGTAGTCGTGGTCGGCCTCCAGCGAGTCGAGCACGGCCGGCAGCGAGCCCGGCACCTGCTTGACGTCGCCCCACTCCTCCGGCGGGAGGTCGTAGAGGTCCTTGTCGATCGGCGTCGGCGGCTCGATCTTGCTCTTGATGCCGTCGAGGCCGGCCATCATCATGGCCGAGAAGGCCAGGTAGACGTTTGCCGACGGGTCCGGGACGCGGAACTCGACGCGCTTGGCCTTCGGGTTGCTGCCGGTCACCGGGATGCGGGTGCACGCGGAGCGGTTGCGCTGCGAGTAGACCAGGTTGACCGGCGCCTCGAAGCCCGGCACCAGGCGGCGGTACGAGTTGACCGTCGGGTTGGTGAACGCCAGCAGCGACGGCGCGTGGTGCAGCAGACCGCCGATGTACCAGCGGGCGGTGTCGGACAGGCCGGCGTACCCGGTCTCGTCGTAGAACAGCGGCTCACCGTTGAGCCAGAGGCTCTGGTGGGTGTGCATGCCGGAGCCGTTGTCGCCGAACAGCGGCTTGGGCATGAAGGTCGCGGTCTTGCCGTTGGCCCAGGCCTCGTTCTTCACGATGTACTTGAAGAGCTGGAGCTGGTCACCGGCGTGCAGCAGGGTGGAGAAACGGTAGTTGATCTCGGCCTGGCCGGCGGTGCCCACCTCGTGGTGCGACCGCTCCACGGTGAAGCCGGTGTCGACGAGCCGGCGCACGATCGAGTCGCGCAGGTCGGCATAGTGGTCGACCGGCGGAACCGGGAAGTAGCCGCCCTTGTACGCGGTCTTGTAACCGCGGTTGCCGCCCTCCTCCTCGCGGCCGGTGTTCCAGGCGCCCTCGATCGAGTCGATGTAGTAGAACGACTGGTTCGCCGAGGTCTCGTGGCGGATCGAGTCGAAGATGTAGAACTCCGCCTCCGCACCGAAGTAGGCGGTGTCGGCGATGCCGCTCGCCGCCAGGTACGCCTCGGCCTTCTTCGCGACGTTACGCGGGTCGCGGGTGTAGGCCTCGCGGGTGAACGGGTCGTGGATGAAGAAGTTCAGCGCGAGCGTCTTCTGCGCCCGGAACGGGTCGATGAACGCGGTGGCGACGTCCGGGAGCAGGAGCATGTCCGACTCGTGGATCGCCTGGAAACCGCGGATCGACGAGCCGTCGAACGCGAGGCCGTCGGTGAAGAGGTCGTCGTTGACGGACTCGACCGGCACATTGAAGTGCTGCATCACGCCGGGCAGGTCACAGAAACGAACGTCGACGAACTTCACGTCCTCGTTCTTGAGGTATCGCAGCAGTTCCTCGGGATTGGCGAACACACATCCTCCTGGCACGTCCACGGGGTGGCTAGGCTTCTGGCGACGCTAGGGCCAAGCGGTTGCCCGGCCATGTCTCCGTTGTTTCTGCCGTGTTACGTCCCTCGCGGAGCGTCAGCGACGCTCCCGTCCCGCTCCCGGCCCATCGCGAACGTCGTACCGGCTGTGCCATTGTAAAGACATCTGATGCCTTTGGCCCGAATCGGCGCGCAGCGGTGACGGCACCCGGCGGTGCCTCACCAGGGCGCGGATACCCTTGACCGCTGTGACCAATCCGCACGCCCCGGCAGCACCGGCCACCGATCCCACCTTCACTCCGCCGAGCCTCGGCAAGCGGTTCGGGGCGCTGATCATCGACTGGGTGCTCTGCCTCCTGGTGTCCAACCTCTTCGCCGACCCGGTGCGCGACGGCTGGGCCCCGGTGCTGGTGCTGGTCGTCGAGTACGGCATCTTCCTCGGCCTGTTCGCCCAGACACCCGGCATGTACATCACGAAGATCCGCTGCGTGAACTGGCGCGACGGCGGCCGGATCGGGCTGCTCCGCGGACTGATCCGGGGCCTGCTGCTGGCCCTCGTCGTCCCCGCGCTGATCATGGACGGACACCGTCGCGGTCTGCACGACCGGGTCGCCGACTCGGTCGTCGTCGACGCCCCCCGAGGCTGAGTCCGCCGCCACCAAGGCCGATCCCAGCC
>NZ_WBKR01000192.1 GCF_008868155.1 Micromonospora sp. ALFpr18c | reverse complement strand
CGGGCGAGGACCTGCACACAGGCGTACTCATCCGGTTTCAGCTGCGACCCGGCCGACATCAGCGCCCGCAGCGGGTCGTTGTCGTGGTCGGTTTCGAACGGCAACCACTCCGCGGCGGTCGGCAGCAGGTGCCCGCCGACGGCGGCCGGCACGTCCAGCGGGATCGGCGGTGGCGCCTGGTCGTCGGTGGTGCAGGCGGCACCGGGCCACGCGGCCCGCACGGCAGCCTCCACCGCCCCGTGCGGCACGCTGCCGGGCACCCAGATCGAGATGAGCAGCTGCCGGCCGGTCCAGGTGTACTGCCACACCACGTGCGGGCTGCCGTACCGCAGCCGGCGGCGGCGCGATGGGGTGAGGGTGCCGTGCAGGTTCGCCCACAGCGCGGCGGCGCTGTGCGGGTCGACCTCCGGCGGCGGGGCGACGGTGACGAGGCGGGCGCCGTCGGCGTGGCGGCGGTGCCGCCACCCGTCGACCAGGTTGCGCCCGGCAACATAGGCGACCAGCAGGGCGGCGGCGACGCCGAGTAGCCACGGCCGGCCGGCCGCCCAATCCGCGGCGTGCAGAACCCACCGCGCGGGCGCGCCCGGCGGAGAGATGAGACCGGCGCCCGGCCCCGACGGGCTGGGCGCCGGCATCGGCGACAGGGCACGCAGTGGTGTCACAGGTCCTCCTCCCCGTCGTCGGAGTCGAGGTCGGCGAGGTCAGACGGCTTCGTGGTCGCGAGAAGGTGTTCGGCCTGGGAGGAGATCGACTCGAACGCGGTCCGGTTCGTGCCGGATATCAGCAGGCCGTGGCCGACTCGGGCGGACAGCAGCATCCGGCGTTCCCCGGCGGTCAGCCCGAATGCGTCAGCGACCTGGTCGATGGCCTGCGGAGCCTGCTTCAGCAGCACCTGCGTGGCCGCGTTGGACACCACGGCGTGGCCGAGGTCGGTGCCGAGCACGTCGGCGACGTCCTGGGTGACGACCGACAGGCCCGCGTTGCGCTTCCGGCCGGCCTTGGACATCTTGAACAGGAACCGGGCGCCTTCACCGTCGCGCATCAGCAGCCATGCCTCGTCCACCACGACCAGCCGCCGCGCCTGCGGCGAGGAGGTGGAGCGGTACTGGCGGGGGAGGTCGACCTGCCGCCAGATCTCGTTCAGGGCGAGAAGGGTGCCGACGGTGCGCAGTTCGTCGGGCAGGTGGCGCAGGCTCCAGACGACGAGGTGCCCGTCCGGGCGGGTGGTGGTGGGTGAGTCGAACAGGTCGGAGAACGAGCCGGCCACCCACGGTGCCAGCCGGGCGGCCAACTCGTGGGCGGCAGTGTTGTCGTCGGCCCGCAGTGTCGCGGCCAGGTCCTTCAGCAGCGGCGCGGGACGGTGGTGGGTGGCGGGGTCGGCGGTGATGCCCGCCTGCTGGTAGACGGCGAGGATCGCCCGGTCCAGGGCGGCGCGCTCAGCGGGCGGCGGCAGCTGCCCCAACAACACGCTGATCAACGTGTGCAGGAACAGCCCGCGGCGGGTGAGCACGTCCGGACGGGTGTCCCCGGCCGGCAGATCCAGGGGGTTGATCTTCACGCCGGGTGCGCCGAGTCGCACGATGGTGCCGCCGACCGCGTCGGCCAACCGGAGGTATTCGTCCTCGGGGTCGACGACGGCCACCTGCACTCCCTGGTACAGGTTGCGGAGCACGTCGAGTTTGACGAAGTAGGACTTGCCGGCGCCGGAGCGGGCCAGGATCACGCTGTTGTGGTTCTCCTGCGCCCACCGGTCCCACCAGACGATGCCCTGCGAGTCCGGGTTCACCCCGTACAACACCCCGCCGGTGGTGGCCGGGTCGCCGGGCAGCGGCGCGGGCAGGTCCGCCGACGCGAGAGGGAACGCGGCGGCCAATGCCTGGGTGTCCATGGTGCGGCGCATCTGCAGGCTGTCGGTGGCAAGCGGCAGGGTGGTGGTCCAGCCGGGCAGGTGCCGCCACGTCGCCGGCTGCACCTCGATCAGGGTGGACGCGGCGGCGGCCTTCACCTGCGCACACGCCTCGAGGAGCTCGGCCTCGGTGCGGGCGTGCACGGTCAGGTACAGGCCGACGCGGAACAGCTTCGCCGCCCCGCGGGCGAGGCGTTCGGCGAGGTCGGCGGCGTCGTCGGCGGCGGCCTCCACGTACGGGTCGGCCAGCTTGCCCTTCTGCTCGTCGGCCCGCCGGGACGACTCGAACCGGGCCCGCTGGTTGCGCAGACGGGACGCCGCGACCGGCGCGGGTATCGGGTCGATGTGCAGGGCCAGGTCGAGGCGGCCGGGCCAGGACAGCAGCGGCTCCAGCCACGCCGGCCCGACCTCGGCCGGGTAGCCGGTGACCACCAGGGTGGCGGCGTAGCCGTCCCCGACCCGCAGGAACCGCGGCGTGACCTCCACCGAGGCCGGAGCTACCGTCGCCGCGAGTCCTGCGGACGGCGGGCTGGTGCTGTCGTTGTTCGGGGTGCGTCGGCGCTTGACGGAGATCATGATGTCCTCCTGGTGTGTGGCCTCCTGGCCGGAGGCGCGGTGATGGTGGTGTCGGGGGCGGCGAGGCCCCCGGGACGGGGCGGCCGGTAGGGGTCCGCCGCGGCCGCGAGGGCGGCGGTGGTCGCATGGCCATCTAGGGCGCGGGTGGTGACGCCGAGCCCGGACAGGGACCGAACGGTCTGGTCGGCGCGGCGTCGGGCGGCGTGTTCGCCACGCTCACCGGAGTTGGTGCGGGTGACGATGAGGACCTGCCGGCGTAGCGGGTCCCGCCGTTCGGCGAGGTCGTCGAGGAAGCGTGCGTGGTCGGCTGCCGCGTCGGCGAGAGCTGGGTGCGGCATGGCGTCTGCGGCCTGGGCGAGGGTGCGGGCGGCGGAGTGCAGGTCGACCGGCTGCGCCGACACCACGATCTGCGTCGGCGTGGACAGGCTGTTGAGCCACCGGCCGAAGGTGTCGACCAGGGCGGCCTGCTCGTCGGCGGTACGTAGCGCCAGGTTGACGCTGGTCGCCGCGACCATCGCCGCCTTCACCCCGCCGAGGCTGATCTCCCCGTGGTCGTCGATGGCGTCGGCAGGCAACTTCAACGGCGCCGGCAGCATCACCCTGGACGCCGGGACCTCCACCCATTCGGGCGTCCTCGCGGTCGTGTCGGTAGTGGACAGAGCACGTGGGGCCCGGGAGTGACGGACCGCGGAGGCCAGCCACACGTCCATGGGCAGTCCGTCGCGGCGGCCGACCGCGAGGCCGAACACCAAGCCGCCGAGGACGACAGCGGCGCCGAGCAGCACCGGCGCGGGCACGATCGCGTGGAGGGCGCGCCAAGCGCCGTAGAAGATGACGGCGGCGACGGCGAGGATCGCGAGTTGCCGGAACGTCAGCCCGTAGAGCACCTTGTCCGGCGTGTCCACGTCGGCGGGCATGCGGGCGGTGACGGCCTGTTCGTCGCGGCGGTCGCGGCTCATCGGCGCACCGCCCCTAGGCCGGGGATGCGCAGCCCGCGGGTGAGTTGCTGCACCACGACGACCCGCACGACCGCGCCGAGCACGTTGCCGCCACGCCCGCCTGCGCCGCTGGTGGCGTAGCGGCGCATCAGACCCGGCACTTTGAGCGTGGTCCACAGCAGGACCATCACGACGAACAGGTTGAGCACCCCACCCGGTTCGACCGGCAGGCCGAGCAGCGGCAGCATGGTGCTGGTGTCCAGCAGCATCCACTGGCCGGCGAACAGCACGAATGCCTGCACCACCGGGGTCGCCAGCATGGCGACGTACGACCGCCACCACATGCGGGCCACCCCGTCGGTCTGCGGCAGCGCGTGGCAGGCGAGGGCGATCGGCGCGACCGCGGTGAGCACCAACGCGACCGCGAAGCGGACGATCACACTGCAGGCCGTGGCTGCGAGCAGGAAAACGATGATCGCCAGGCAGACGACGAACAGAAGACCGGCGGTCTGGTCACGCGCGGCTATCAGGTGGGTCTTGACGGCGTCGAGGGCCCCCTCGCCGTTGAAGTCCTGCGCGGTCAGGGCGGTGGTGAACGCGTTGGCGAACTCGATGAGCTTGCCAGCGATCAGTTGGGAGAAGTGGGCGGTGACGAACCCGACGACGCACCGCGGCAGGAGATCCTTGGCGGTGTAGCGGGCGCGTTCGTCGCCGCCGGCGACCATGGTCAGGACGCCAGCGGCGACGAACACCAGGACGAAGACGGTGTCGACGACCCAGATCGACCGTCCAGTGAGGGCCTGCACCTGCGGCAGGCTGGTGACGTCTGGGGTGATCAGCAGCGCGTGGGTGATCGCGGTGATGAGCCCGTTCAGGCAGTCCAGCAGCAGGCCGGCGAACCAGTCGAGAATCTGGTTGAGCGCCCAGGCCATCGTCAGCCTCCGACAATTCCCTGGACGACCTCCAGCAGGATGGGCGCGAGCACGGCCAGGCCATAGCCGACCAGGGCGTTCTTCAGTGCGCCCTTGGCCTTGTCGACCTGGGCCGGGTCGCCGCCGGCGGTGGCCCAGTACACCCCGGCCAAGACCAGGAACAGGGTGGCGACGGCGGCCAGGATGCCCATCACCCAGGTCTGCAGGTTGGCGATGACGGTGGGCAGGTCGTTGGCGGCCAGGACGACCGGGCCGCCGGGGTCGGCGTAGGCAGCGGCCGGCACGGCCAGCACCACCACGGCCGCCGCGGCGGGCGCGGCGATCCGGGCGGCATGGCGAAGCGCGCGGGTCGTCATCGGTGCGTGGGAGAGGGCGATGGTCAGGGCACGTGAACGTGCCAACAGCGGGCGGAACATGATCGCTGCACCTCCCGCCCCGGCTCGCGCCGGGGCGATTCGTCGAAACGGTGGGCGGAAAGCCGCCGCCGGGCTCGGGAAGACACGTCGGCCGGGAACCGTGGTGAACCTCGGGAGGAGCTCGTCCTCCCGTTCGGGTTGGCGATGATCGATGAGGTGTCAGCGCATCAACGTGGCGCGGCACCCGAGGTCGCCCGGTTCCGTGCCGACCCGGCCTTCCGGCCCGGCGGCGGGCGGAACCCGCCGGATGACGCCAAGGTGGCGTCGGAGGAGTTCCGCACCCTCAAACCGGCGTTTGTGAGCTGTGGCGAACACCTGCCGATCCCACAGCGCTCCGACACGACCTCGTAGACCTCTGACAGCCCTGGTCAGCGGCCTGTCCGACGATCGTGCCGCTGGCGGCGGACCTCGCCGTCGGCGTCGGCGCCGGAATCTCACAGCTGCCGAATTAACACCCCGTCGGCGCCGCTGTCAGATTCGTGGGAGATCCGTTAGGCCCGCTTGGCAGCGGCCACAGCGGGTCTCCCCGTACCGGGGTAGGGGGCGGTCGCAGCGGTGAGAAGTGGTGGTTCGCCGTACGCGCTGGCGGGCCCGACCAGATGGTCGGGCCCGCGTCCAGAGAGCCTGCGGGATGGTCGGCGGTCAGGCGGCTGCCAGCGTCACCTGCGCCGCGGCCGGTCGCGTACCGGCACCGCGGGCGGCCCGGATGTGCTGCCGTCGCTCGGCCGCCACGGCGAGGTCTTCCCGCGCCCGGGGTGAGGTCGCCTCGGTGAGCATCCCGGCGGCGAGCGCGTCGGCGATGCGGACGTCGATGCGCTCGACACGTCGCCGCAGCGTGTCGACCTCCAGGCCGAGGCGGGCGGCGATCGGTTCGATGGCCCGGTGGCCCAGCCGCACGTCAATGTAGGGCTGCTCGTCGCACTCGTCGACGATGCCCAACTCGACGGCCCGGCGTACCAGGAGGTCCGGATGCCCGTAGGGCCGCTTCGGGGTGCGCGAGCCGGTGACGTGTTCGAGGTTGTCCACCGGCACGGCCTCGGCGCCGTCACGCTGCCGCAGCTCGTGGCCGGCCCGCCACGCCGCCATGCACAGCGCCGCGTACGGCGCCGGCTTGGCCAGGTCGACCCGGTCACGTAGGGCGCCCAGGAAGCCGGTGAGGATCTCGGCGTCCAGGTCGTGAGCGTCACCGGCCCAGCCGGTGTGCAGCCGGCCGGCGTAGCGGCGCAGCGCCGGCATCGCCAGGGCGACCGCGGCGATGACCCAGGCGGGCCCGTCGAGACGGGCGCGGCGGACCAGCTCCCGCCACACGACGTCACGGGCCGTGTAGGCGCGGGGGTGCTCCAGCAGCCACTGCCGCAACGCCGGCAGAGCGATGGCACCGCCGGGCAGACCACTGTCATCGCCGAGCTGATCGGCCAGCGGGTCGAGGTCCAGTGACAGCGGGTCGGGGTCGCAGGTCAGGTCGGCGAACGCGGTGTCCACGGCGTCCAGCGGCGAGTCGGGCCAGTCCTTGGCGGACGCGGTCATGTCACGAACTCCCATGTCAGAGACGAATGTCGACGACGGCCGGAGGTGTACGGCCGGCGCGCCTGACCGCCATTGCGCCACCTCGGTCTCACCGGCCCCTGACAACGCAGGCCAACAGGCATGAATCCTCGGCTCGACAGCACCAGCCGCCACCGGCCACCCGCTGACTGACGACCGACGCTGGCGCGCGTCACCGTTCTGACAAAGCCGCGTTGACCTGCGCGTTGACACGACAGGAGACGAAGGGCACGGGACAAGGCCGCGAGGGACACCACACCGGCCGAGGGGTCTGACAACGGGGACCTAGCCGGTCTCACAGCGTCTAACAGCGCCCCGCGGGCGGCACGGTGTCAGATCGCGACAGGCTGACACTGCAGCCGAACGTCATCGTCAACCCTGCGCGCCGCGGTGGCGCGCCGTCTGACGGCCTTCGTCCGGCGTGGGGAAGGTCTGACACGACCGCCGCCTCCGATGACAATCCAGCACCGGTGTCCTCCGTGACACCGCCGCCGTCAGGACAGACGCCGCCGCCGTCCGGGACATCGGACGGCGATCTGACAAGACCGGCCAGCGCCCCCGTGCCATCGATGCAAGTCGCTGTCATGGTCGAGGTGGTCGTGACCGTGCGTGTCTGACAGCCGGGGGCGGCCGATCGCTCTGACGATCTCACGACGCCGGCCCCGGCCCGATCGAGCCGGCGACCGCCGGATCATCCCGCGTTCCCGAGGCCATGTCCCTTCTCAGTAAAGGTGCTCCGGTCGCAGCGCGCTGACCTGGGCGGATCAGTTTGATTGAGAAAACGGCTGGCCGGGTTTTCTCAGTTGATCTGCTCCGGGTTCGCGTTTGGGGCTGGTTTTCTCAGTCTTTCTGCTCCTGGGAACGCCTTCGTTGCGGATCTTGCTGGTGATGTAGTGGCTGACCGAGCCGTAGGACAGCTCGGCGCCGTGTTCGTCGACGAGGCGTTCCCAGATCGCCCAGCGGGACAGGGGCGGTTTCTGGGCGAGGAGGTCGTCGATGATGTGGGCGTAGGCGTCGTAGACGCGGTTGCCGCGGGGTGGTGCGCGCCTGAACGCCATCGGGTTCGGGTCGGTGGTGAGGGCGAGCAGGACCGTGTCGGCCTGGACTCTGAACTTGCGGGTGATGGCGCGTAGCGACGGGTTGATCTTCGCCTCTTGGCGGATGGCGTCCAGGAGTTCACGGGCGCCTTGCTGGCCGCGGCGTTTGACCAGGTTGGCGATGCTGCGGGGCCGGCGCGGTGGGCTGTCGGGCTCGGCTTCGGGCTCGCGCGGCGCGTCGTCGGGTTCGGGGTTGAGGCGGTGGGGTCGGGCCTCGGTTTGCAGGGTGCTGAAATGGCGGGTCAGGGCGTCGACGCTGCGGCCGGTGACCACGGCCAGGCGGGCGGCGCGTACGGATCCTTGGTAGGTGGGCGGGGCGCAGAGGTATTGGCGTAGGTAGCTGGGTCGTAGGTGGTTGGCGTGGGCCAGACGGCGGATGTAGGCACCGACGGTCTCGTCGCGGCGTGGGCGGGGTATGACCGGCAGTGGTTGGGGCCGGTCGGTGAGGACATCGCTGCTGGTGTCGGGACTGGTCATCGTCTCTTCCGGCGGCTGGTCTCGGCGGCGATGTCGACCCCGATGGCGTCGAGGCTTGCGCGGCTGATGGCTTCGGTGGTGTCGATGACGGCTTGGACGGCGGCGCTGCGGATCAGCCGGAGGAGGCTGCCGATCATGCCGGCGGTGCGTTGGTGCAGGTAACGGTCGAGTTCCGCCAGGGTGCCGGGGGTGTGGTGGTGCAGGCGCAGGCTGGCCTCGAGGGCGCCGACCAGGGCTGTCCAGTCGGGTCCGAGGGGAAACGGGCCGGTGGGGACCATGCCGAAGCGGCCGGCGATCTGCTCGCCTCGGGTGCCCGAGAGCAGGCCGTTGCGTTCGACGTTGATGCCCGCGTAGGCGAAAGTCGCGGGGATGCGCTCGGCGAAGTACTTGAGGGTGTCCGATACTTCGGCGCCGTTGCGGGTGGTCAGGCTGATGTTGTGGATCTCGTCGACGACGATGAGGCTGGTGCGCGCGTCGATGCAGACGCCGCAGACGGCTTCCATGACCTCGGTGATGTTGGATCTGCGCAGCAGTGGGATGCCGAGGAACCGGGCGAACTCGACGGCGATCATCCGGCCGGTCGCGGCGGGTGGGGCGGTGATGTAGACGACCGGGATGTCACCGCCGTTGTGGGGGTGACGCTGGCGGTGGATGACCTCGAGGGTCTTGGCCATCTGGATGATCGCGGTGGTCTTGCCGGTGCGGGCGGGGCCGGAGACGATCAGCCCGCAGCGTCCGGTCTCCGCGCGCCGGTTGAGGTAGGTCAACCGGCGGCCTTCGAGGGTCACCCGGCGAATGGTGGCGGTGGCGATCACCACCAGCTGGGCGTGGTGGCTGAGCCGGGCCTCGTCGTAGGCGAGGCGCTGACCGGCGGTGAGCGTAGCCAGTCGGGCGTCGTCGAGCAGGTCGGGAACCTGCGGGGTGGTCTGCACGAACCGTCGCCATCCCCGCAGCGTGGTCAGCTGCAGGTGTTCCGCGTCGGGGTCGGTTGGCTGGGCGGCGGGGGTGTGGGCCGCGGTCACCATCGTTTGGTTGCCTCCAGGTAGGGGTCGAACACGCCCAGCGGGACGACCTCGGCGGATGCGTCGTCGCCGTCGGGTGCGCCGGTGCGGGTCGGGCTGGTTTCGGCCTCCGGTGGGGCCGGCGGTTCGGGGCGTGGCCACGCCGGTTGGGCGGTGGAGTGGGTGCGGGCGCGGACCCGCCGGTCTCGTTTGGACGCCGAAGGCGTCGGTTCGGGGCCTTGGTTGGCGCGTCGCAGCAGCGCCTGCACCGCCTCGGCGATCTCGGCTTCCGTGGCGTCGGGCAGCTTCGCGCGGACGTGGTCCCAGGCCAGTTCCCCGAACGGCAGCCCGTCGCGGCGCAGGTGTGTCCAGAACGCGGTGATCCAGCCGCCGGTGCCCGGGTCGCGCACCCAGATCCGGGACACGTCGTAGGGGTCGTGGTGGACCTGCCACAGGTTCTTGTGGGTTTTGTTTCCCGACGGCTGCCTGCGCAGCGGGTTGAGCTGTTCGGCGTCGTAGGTGCGGCGCCGGTGCTTGATGCCGTAGGCGTTGATCGCCTTCCAGCAGGTCGGCAGCAGCGCGATGTAGTCCTCGCCGGACAACGGGACCGGCAGGTAGCCGGTCGACTCGACCAGCGCGGCGTACTTCTCGTTCGGCGTGAACATGCGTCCCGGCGTCGCCGGGTCACGCAGGCCGTCGTGGGGGCGGTTCTGCCAGCACGCCACGATCCACTCGTCCAGCAGCTCCTGCAGTTCCAGCATCGACCACAGCGCCTTGGCCTCCAGGTCACGGCCCCGGCGTTCGGTGTTGGAGCCGGCGTAGCCGGACACGAACTGCGCGAACAGCGTCCCGACCGCCGACATCAGCTTCTCGACGTGCGGTTTTTCCGCCGGCGAGCCGGGATGGGTGGGCTGGAAGTTGATCCCCAGGAAAGCGCAGGACGAGCGGAAGTTGCGCGACAGGAACACGCTGCCCTGGTCGACCACGATCGTCTCCGGGACGATGACCGGCCGGGCCGCGGCGTGTTCGAGCCGCTCGTCGATACCGGCCAGCCGCCGGTGCGGCAACACCGACCGGGACATCGCCAAAGCCTGCGTCCAGCCCGGCCGCATCGGCTCCGGTGTCAGGGTCCGGGCCAGCAGGATGCTGGCGTCGACGGACTTCGTGGTCGGGCGCAGCACCGCCGCGGGCACCGTCTTCGTCCCGACGTCGATCACCCCGGTCAGCTCCACCCGCCCCGGAGTGCCGTCGTCGAGCAGGACCAGCACGTCCAGCGGTGTGGAGTCCATCTCCATCAGCTCACCCGGGGCGAACACCCGAGGCCGGGAGAACGGCGCCGGCGAGGCCGCCGCCACTGAGCGGCGGGTGCGGGCCGAGCCCGTCGTGTGCAGGCCGACGGTCAGCTTCTCCAGCAGCCGATACGACGTCGCCTGCGATGGCATCGCCACCACGCCGTGGTGACGCTCGTCGAGGATCTGCCGGGCCCGCCACAACACATAACCGCGGGTGCGGGTCGAGTCGTCGGTGGCCTCGGCGACCGCCGCACGCACCGCTTCCACGACCCGCTCGTCGATCCGGCCGAACCGCGACGGCTGCCGCAACAGCCGATGATCCACCAGCGCCGCGACCCCGCCGGACTCGTAACGCTGCCGCTGCCGCTTCACCGTCGCCCACGTCACCGCGTGTCCGGCCGCCCGCAACTCCGCGGCCTTGGTCTTCTCCCGGCTGGTCACCGTCGTGACCGCCGGGTCGAAACCAGGCCGGGCCACAGCCCCGGCAGCGGCGTTCGGCGCCAAGCCGTGGATGACCTCCAACACCTGCCGCTCCCACCACAACGCCTGCTCGGCGACGTTGTCCGGCAGACGGTCCAGCGTCGCCGCGCTCATCGGCGCGGCGACGCTGCGCTGCCCGAGCACCGCGAAGTCCGCCTCCGACAACAGGTGCACCAACCGGACGCCCTCGGTCAAGCCGGCCTCGTCGGTCAGCAACACCAGCGTCCCGGACCAACCCACCACCGTCCGCACGATCCCGGCGGCCCGCACCCGGTCACCCGGACGCAGTCGCGGAAGCCGCCCGCTCACCACGGCGGCCTCGACACGCGCACCACCGTCGCTGGGCCCAACAGCGCACCGGTCAGATCCGCCGCAAGGACCTGCCGCCAGAGCAGGTGGAACAGCACCGGCAGCACCAGCAGCCGATCCCCGGCCCGCTCAGCGCCTGCGAACAACGGTGCGGGCTGGTCGAACACCTCCACCAAGCGGGCCACGACGTCCTCGCGCCGGCCGCAGCGCGGATGCCGATACCGCGACAACCAGCGCACGTTCGCTGCGAACACCGACTCCACGACACCGACCCGACGGAACCGCCACCCCACCGCTGAGCAGGCCGCAGCCGTCACCGCGAACGCCTGCGCGTCACGGGCCTTGATCCGCTCGTCTGGGCGCACATCGATCACTAGCCCGGTGCCGTCCTCGACCCGGGCGAAGTAGTCCGGCAGATGCCGGCGCATCCCATCTCCCGCCGGCCAGGACAGCCAGAACGGCTGCGAGGCGATCCCCACCACCGCCGGATCGAAGTCCAGCAGCATCACATGATCCCGCTCCAGCCACGACTCGTAACCCACATGCGCGGCCGTCGTCGACGACCACCACCGGCCCGGGAAGTTCCGCTGACCCTTGAACATCGCGAACGACCTCGCCGGCGCGACGTCCTCGAACCGCACCGCAGCGCAGCCCGTCAGCGGCTCACAGCGCAGCTCACCGCCCTCGCCGACGAACTCGACCATGAAGTCGGCCGCGTCGATGACGCCAGCAGCGGCGGCGGAATCCGAAGAAGATCTCACGAAGCTGACAAACGAGCATCAGCCCTGTGAGAGGGTGGTTCGCAGTGAATTGATCTGATCTATGCGTTGCGTCCGGTTGGAGGCCTTTCGGTAGGTCCGCCATGGATAGCGACTGGTCGATTTGTGGGATGTGAGCTTTAGTCGTGACTGTCGGGC
>NZ_WBKR01000191.1 GCF_008868155.1 Micromonospora sp. ALFpr18c | reverse complement strand
GCCGCCAGTGGCGCCGGGTCGACGCGGGCCTCGGCCGTCGGCCGGTCGTAGATCACCTGGCCGTACTCGAGGACCGCCACCCGGTCCGCGATCTCGATCGCGTGCTGGAGCTGCTGCTCCACGAGCAGCACGGTGAGGCCGTCGGCGGCGAGGCCACTGATGAGTTCGCGTACGCGCGCCGCCAGGTCGGGGGAGAGACCCTCACACGGCTCGTCGAGCAGCAGCACCTGCGGTTGGCCGAGGAGTGCGCGCGCTATCGCCAGCATCTGCTGTTCGCCGCCGGACAGCTCGCAGCCACGGTGTCGCAGTCGTGCCGCCAGCCGGGGCAGCAGTTCGAGGATCCGGGCCACCGTCCAGCCCTCACCGCCGGGGGTGGCGGCCCGCCACGGCGCGGCCGCCAGGACCAGATGCTCGGCCACGGTCAACCGGGAGAAGACCCGCCGGCCCTGTGGCACGAGACCGACCCCGGACTGGGCGACGCGGTGCGGTTGCCGGCCTGCCACGTGCACGCCGCCGATCTCGATGCGGCCACTGGACGCGCGCACCAGCCCGGCGATCGTGTGCACGAGCGTGGTCTTGCCCGCCCCGTTGCGACCCACCACGGCCTGGATGCTGCCGGGGTGCACCCGCAGGCTGACCTCGTGCAGCACGATCCCGCCGGCGTAGCCGGCGCAGAGGCGCTCGACGCACAGCATCAGGCCACCCCGTCGGCGTACGCCTGCCGGACCAGCGGCGAGGTACGGATCTCGTCCGGCGTCCCGGCTGCCAACGTCTGGCCGTCACGGAGCACGGTGACCGTGTCGGAGAGGGCGTACACCAGGTCCAGTCGGTGTTCGACGAGCAGTACGGCGACCGCCCTGGGCAGCGCCCGGAGCAGGTCGACCAGGCGGCCGACCTCGGTGGCGGACAATCCGGCTGCCGGTTCGTCGAGCAGCAGCAGGCGGGGGCGACCGGCAAGGGCCATCGCGATCTCCAACTGGCGTCGTTGCCCGTGTGCGAGGTGCCCGGCGGGCACCGCCGCGACGTCGGCGAGGCCCATCTGGTCCAGCAGTGGGCCTGCCCGGTGTTGTGCGGCGCGCCGGCGTTCGCCGGGCCACCACCTGCGGCGCGCGATGACCCGCGGGAGCGCGGCCACCACGATGTTCTCCGTCGCGGTGAGCGTCGAGAAGACCGCTGGTCGTTGGTGTATCCGGTTGATGCCTCGCCGGGCCCGTGCCGCCGGGCCGAGCCGGCCGATGTCCCGCCCGTCGAGCCGCACCGCGCCGCGCTGCGGCGTCGTGGCGCCGGCGATCACGTTGAGCAGGGTCGTCTTACCAGCTCCGTTGGGACCGATGAGCGCGTGCCGCTGGCCGTCGTGGATGGCGAGGTCGACGCCGTCGAGCGCGGTCAGCGCGCCGTAGCGCACGCGGACATCCTGGGCGCTGAGCAGCGGGGTCATGGGCGTAGCTCCGGCACCGTGGCGTGTTCGCGGGCCGCCGGCGCGTCCTGGTGGGTCGGCGGGACGGTCACCGGGCGCAGCCGGCCCCGTGCCCGGGTGACGCCGGAGGGCAGCAGGTAGACCGTCGCCACGAACAGCGCGCCCAGCACCAGCGGCGCCTGGCCGGGCAGCACCCCGAACAGCCAGTCCCGGGCGGCGATGACGAGCGCCGCGCCCACCAGGGCGCCGCCGACCGAGGCGGTACCGCCGATGACGACACCGAGCAGCAGCAGCGCGGACGTGTCGAAGCCGAAGTCGGCCGGGGAGATGTACTGCTGAGCGACGACCAGCAGCGAGCCGGCCGCACCGGCTATCGCCCCGGCGGCGACGTGTGCACCGGACACCTGCAGGGGCACCCGGTGCCCGCTGGCCCGCAGCCGTGTCTCGTCGTCGCGGCCGGCGCGCAGCAGCAGCCCGGCCCGGGTACGCAGCAGCAACAGCACGGCGCCGACCAGCGTCGCCACGACGACCAGCGTGTACAGGTAACGCGCCTGATCGGTGGCCAGCGCCGGCAGCCCCCAGAACGGGCGGACCGCGGGTATGCCGGCCAACCCGTCGGTGCCACCGGTCACCGACCGCCAGCGACCGAGGACGGTCACGACGAGTTCACCGATCGCCAGAGTGATCATCAGGATGATCACCCCCCGGGCGTGGACGACGAGCGGCACGGTCAGCGCTGCCAGCACCGCCCCGGCGCCCGCCGCGACGGCGACCTGCACGACGCCGACGTCTGAGATCCGGCTGCCGAGCACCGCGCTGGCGTAGGCGCCCGCCGCGTACGGTGCGGTCTGGCCGAG
Organism: Micromonospora sp. ALFpr18c; assembly: GCF_008868155.1. Taxonomy (GTDB): domain Bacteria; phylum Actinomycetota; class Actinomycetes; order Mycobacteriales; family Micromonosporaceae; genus Micromonospora. The sequence continues at coordinate 9,878 of NZ_WBKR01000191.1, read as the reverse complement.
GGTGGGCATGCCCGCGACGCCGGTGAGCAGTGCCACGCTCACGCCGACCAGGGCCAGCGCCAGCGTCCGGGCGAGGATGGCCGTGGTGTAGTCGTCGACCACCCAGGGCGCCACGACCAGGCCCGCCAGGACGAGCACCGCGACGGCGGCGCGGGCCCACCGGATCACCTCGTCCCTCACGTCGTCCTCCACCTGGCGGCCAGGCCACGAGCCCGCACGGCCAGCACGGCCGCCATGGCGGCGAACAGCAGGAACGGCGCGGCGGACGGCAGCAACGCCACGCCCAGCGTCTGGATCTCACCGATCGCGAGCGCGGCCAGCAACGTGCCCGCCATCGACCCGAGACCACCGAGGACCACCACCACCAGGGACAGCAACAGCACCGTGTCGGCCGTGTCCGTGCCGGGGCCGATGATCGGCGCCCCCAGGACCCCCGCCGCGCCGGCCAGCGCACCGGCGGCGGCGAGCACACCGGCGCGGATCCGGGCGGGGCTCACCCCCAGGCAGGCGACCATCTCCGGATCGCCGACCGCCGCCCGGACGAGCATCCCGGCCCTGGTGCGCCGCACCACGAGGTAGAGCGCGGCGGCGATCAGCGCGGCGACGACGATGAAGACGAGCCGGTACGCGGCGTACCGGTGACCGGCGACCGCCACCGATCCGTCCAGGGCGGCCGGCACCCGGACCTGCGGATCGTCGGGCCCGAAGCCGGCGACGAGCAGGCTGCCGCCGGCCAGCGCCACCCCGAAGGTCAGCAGAGCCTGGGTCAGGTGGTTGCCGGTGGCGATCGGTGTGAGCAGGCCGGCCAGCAGCACCCCCGCCGCGGCGGCGGCCAGCACACCGACGGTCAGCGCCAACGCCAGGCTCGCCCAGCCGCCGTCGAGCAGCGCCGCCGCGGTGTACCCGCCGATCGCGTAAAGGGTGCCGTGCGCCAGGTTGAGGATGTTGGCGACGCCGAAACAGAAGACCAGGCCCGAGGCGGCGACGAAGACGAGCAGCCCGTAGGCGACTCCGTCCAGCGCCGGGATCAGGTACGGGTCGATCCGGTTCGTGCCGGCCGCCACCGCGATCACCGGCCGACGGTCGCGAGGTCACCCACGACGGTGTTGGACAGCGCCCGGCCGTCCTGGCGGACCTGCCGCAGGTACCACTTCTGCACGGGGGAGTGCGTGGCGGTGGAGAACTGCCAGGTGCCGCGCGGGCTGGCGATCTGACCGAGCTGACCGATGGCCGCGTTGATGGCCTCCGGAGTCGGGTCGCTTCCGGCGGCGCCGATCGCCCGGTCCAGCACCGCCGCCGCGTCGTACGAGGCGAGCGCGTACGTGGTCGGCGACCCGTCGTGCTTGGCCTTCCACGCCGCCACGAAGGCGCGGTTCTCCGCGTTGTCGAGGTCGGGCGAGTAGTTGAGCACCGAGTAGATGTCCCGGGCGGCCTCGCCCTGGGCGTTGAGCACACCGCCCTCGGTGAGGAAACCGGCCGCGTACAGCGGGATGTCCTTGATCTCGGACTGCGCGTACTGCTTCACGAAGTCGACGGCGGCGCTGCCGGCGTAGAAGGTGTAGACGGCGGCCGCGCCCGAGGCCTTGATCCGGGCGAAGTACGGCGTGAAGTTGGTGGTGGCCGGGAACGGGGTGAAGGTGGTCTTCCCGTCGGCGTTGGCGAGCTTCCCGCCGATCTTCCCGAACGCGTCGGTGAAGCCGCGCAACTCGTCCCAGCCGCCCTGGTAGTCCGGGCCGATCGCGTACACCGAGCCCTTGACGTTGTCCCGGACGTGCTGGGCGATCGCCGCCCCGGGCTCGTCGGACAGGTACGAGGTGTGCCAGACCCGGGAGACGTCCTTGAGTTCCGGTCGGCCGTTGGAGCCGACGAGTGGCACCTTGGTCTCGTTGAGCAGAGGGGTGACCCCGGCGACCGAGCCGCCACCGACGATGCCGGTGAGCGCGGACACCCGGTCCTGCTTGAGCAGCTTGGTCGCCGCCGGCACGGCGGTCTGGGCGCCGTTGCCCTCGTCCGCGACGACGAGGTCGACCTGCCGACCGCCGAGCTTGCCGTCGTGGGTGTCCAGGTAGAGCTGGAAGCCGTCGCGGATCTCCGTGCCGACGGCCTGGTACGTCCCGGACAGCGATGCGAGCAGGCCGATCTTTATCGATCCGCCGGCGCTCGTGCCGGGCCCGTCGTCGCCGCAGGCCGTGCTGACGCCCAGCACGAGCGCGAGCACTGTCGCGGTGAGGGCACGGCTGCGCCCAGGGGTGGTGAGAGACATGCGTTTCTCCAGGGGAAGTGAGGTGTCACCGGCGTGGGGGCGCCGGGGGTCGTCAGCGGCTGCGGGCGAGGGCCGCGCGGGCTGCGGGGGTCAGCGTGTCCCCGATGCGATTGGCCAGTTCGGTCATCTCGTACGAGACCTTGCCCACGTCGCACTCCGGCGCGGCGAGCACCAGCAACGAGGCCCCGTCGTTGAAGGCCATCGAGAACATGAACCCGCCCTCCAGCTGCGTGACGTTCGAGATCACCGCGCCAGCGTCGAAGAAGGCGGCCGCGCCCCGCAGCAGGCTGACCAGTCCGCTGCCCGTCGCCGCGAGCTGGTCGGCCCGGTCCGGGGGCAGGTCGCGGGTGGCGGCCACCATCAGGCCGTCGCTGGAGATCGCAATCGCATGGCTCACCTCGGTCGCGCGGGCCGCGAAGTTGTCCAGCAGCCAGCCGAGATCCTGTTGGTCGCTCATGTGCTCTCCTGTCGCCTCATCAGTTACCGAGGTTGATCGGGGTGCGCCGGCGGGTCGCCACGCCGCGGGCGTAGGCGGCCATCGCCGTCGCCACCTGGGCCGGGTCGCGGTACTCGGACCGTTGCTGCTGTTGGGGCACGGTGACTCCGCCGGGCACGAGATGCCGTTGCGGCTGGCGTTTGGGCAGGCCGGACGTGGTGGTCGTGGCGACCTCGGGAGCATGCGCCTGCGCGGCGGTGCGCCAGGCGTCATCGGCCGGGCTGGACCACTCCCGGCCGTCCTGTCCGTCGACGACGTCGGTGTGGAACCAGTGGTTGACCTGTTCGAAGATGAGCAGCTCCTCGGTGGGCGCGTCCCCCCGGTCCGGGGGTGGGGGAGTCGGTCGGAACACCGGCGCCGCGGGCAGGGTCCGGGCGACCGGCGGGCGTCCGGCGGTGGGTTCGGGGCGCGGCTGGTACGGCGGCGGAGGGCTGGCCGTCCGGGCCGCGCGCCGCGACAGGCGACCGGGGGCCAGCAGGTACTCCTCCGGAGGCAGGGACCGGATCATCGAGGCGGGCAGCGTCGCCTCGGCGAGGGTGCCCCGGCGGGGGCCGCGTCGCAGTTGCACGGTGGCGCCCAGCCGGGCGGCGAGCTGACCCACGACGACGAGGCCCATGGCCCGTACGGCGGCGACGTCGATGGCTGGCGGATGGGCCAGCAGCTCGTTGAGTTGTTCCATCCGCTGCGGGGACAGCCCCACGCCCTCGTCGCTGATCTGGACGATGACACGGTCGCCCAGACTTCGGCCGCTCACCCAGGTCTCGCTGCCCGGCGGCGAGTACGTCGTCGCGTTGTCCATGAGTTCGGCGAGCAGGTGCACGACCTCGTCGACGGTCTTGGCCGCGACGGCGACGTCCCCGTCGATCATGCCGAGCCGGATCCGGGCGTAGTGCTCGATCTGGGACAGCGCCGCCTGGAGCACCTGTTGCAGGGGGACGTCGTGCTGGCGTACCCGGCCAACACCGACGCCGCCGAGCACCAGCAGGCTGGCGTTGATCCGTCCCATCCGGGTCGCCAGGTTGTCCAGGGTGTACAGCTGGTGGAGGCGGTCGGGGTCGGTCTCGTCCCGTTCGACCAGGTCGACCTGGGCCAGGACGGCGTCGACGAGCCGCTGTTCGCGGCGGCTCAGGTGGATGAAGATGTCGGCGGTGTTCGCGCGCATGACGGCCTGCCCGGCGGCGGTCCGGACGGCGGCCTGGTGCACGGCGCTGAACGCCTGGCCCAGCTCGCCGATCTCGTCGTCGCTGGACGATTCGAGGGCGGCGACGGACTGCTGGCGGGCGAGCTTGTGCGGATCGACGGCGGCGCTGCCCGGCTGTTGGAGTTGGGCCACCACGGCGGGCAGTTGTTCGAACGCGACGGCGTTGGCCGCGTCTCGCAGGCGGCGTAGTCGCCGGGTGATCTGGCGGGCGACGGCCCAGGTGACCAGTGCGGTCAGCACCAGCGCCAGGAGGACGCCGGCCGCCTCGGCCACGGCCCGACGGCGCTGGTCGGCGTGCGCGGCCCGGACGTCGTCGAGCACCGCGGCGTCGACGCGCGCCCGTAGGTCGGACAGGCGGGCGGCACGCGCCTGCGTGGTGGACACCCAGGCGGCGGTCTCCAGTTGCAGGGGCGTCCCGGGCTGTGCCCGCGACACGTCGTCCTGCATCCGTTGCAGGGCGAGTGCCTCCTTGCCGGTGCCGGCCTGCTCCCACCAGACGCTCCAGTCCGGCGGGGCCAGGGCCAGGAAGGCCAGGCTCGATTCGGTGTAGCTCGTCCGGGCCGCGGTGATGTCCTGCTGCATGGCGGGGGTGAGTTCGCCGGCCGCGACCGCGCGGAGCACGGCCACCTGCTGCTGCCCGATCGCCTCGGCCGTCTTCGACAGCGCCGCCGAGGCCCGGATCCCGTCGGCGAGCTGGGCGTTGACCACGCCGTGCGAGACGTTCTCCCGCAGGTTGATCAGGTCGGCGATCGCGATGCGGTAGCTGAAGGTCATCGCCGACACCGAGGCGTGCGCCGCGGTGCGGACCTGGGTGCGCAGCGGGGCGAGGCCGTTGAGGGCGGCGTCGATGCGCCCCAGGAGGGGCTGGTTGGCGGTGGCGTCGGCGGGCAGCAGGCCTCGTTGCCGGCGGTAGCGCTCGGCGGCGTCGTCGGTGGCGGCGATCTCCGCGCCGAAGGCGTCCTGCTGCTCCGGTGCGGCGTAGGTGAGCAGGTCGGCGGCGGCGATGCGCTCGCGTTGCAGGCGGTAGGCCAGGTCGCCGGCCTCGGCGCCGACCTGGGCCAGGATCCGCAGGTCGCTGGCTCGGTCTGTCTGGCGTGCGCTCTCGGTCAGCGCGAGACCGGCGAAGCCGATCACGGCGACGAGCGGTGCCGCCACGATGAGGCGCATCCGGCCGGCGATCTTCCAGCCGCGCCGGCGGGTCGGGTAGGGTCGGGCCGTGTGAGACCTCGTGCTCGACGCCAAGATGGACTCCCACGACTCGTCGACGACGGTCTATCCGCACGTTGCGAAATGCAAGTCCCATTCGGCCGGAAGCCGCGCTCGTAGGCCAGACCTGACCGTGGTACAAACTGCCCGTACCAGCATCTGTACCCAACGTCAGCGGCCGGTGACGCCGCGCAGGGTCAGCGGGTCCGTGAGGTTAGCGCTGGTCGTCGTGGGGGCCGCTCGCCGGGTCCCGTAATCGGTCGTGCGGCTCGGGTTGGCCGCTGAGGACCTGGCCGATCAGCTCGCGGAGCTCGTCGATGGCGTCCACCACCGCACCCGGATCGCGCGCGTCACGCCGAGCGTGCTGGCGCGGCGCCGCCCGCTCCATCGGCACCGGGTCCGAGGATCGGGGGCCGCGGCGACCGTCGGCCGCCAGTTGCTCGGCGGCTACCTGCGGCCACAGTGTGGCCAGCAGGCCGTTGGTGCCGAGCACATCGTCACAGCGCACCGCGAACTCGTGGCTGCCGAACCGACGACCCGACTCCACCGCCGCGACCGTCTCCCGACTGAACCGCACCAGATCCGCCAGCGCTCGCTGGGTCAGGCCCCGCCGGACGCGACAGTTGCGCAGTTCCCGCCGGAACCGCTGACTGGCAGCGTAGTGAGTGGAGCTCGACGGGGATGTGTGCTCCATGCGCTCACCTTCGTGCAACGGGGAATCGGCAGCGGACGCAGATCGAGATTGTCCGATGCGCGCGGCATTCGTAGAGGGCAATTCTTAACCCAGGACGTGATGGGTGTGAAGACGTTGACCGACATGGATCGCCGATGTGACCGGTGGAGGGTGGGCCGTGCCGCCCGCCGCCACACCGGGTCCGTACGCAGGTGGCCCCGCTCGGCGCGCGCTCACCCTCCGGCGGTGGACGACTCGACGGTCGCGGCCTCTCGTGCCGCCGGGACGGCGACGGGTGCCGTGATATCGATTATCGCGTTCAGTGTGTGGTGCGCGCGAAACGCGACATTGGGTTTGTATGAACGATGTTGTTCGGGTGCGAGCCGTAGGCCGGGAATTGCCGCGGCGAGTCGGGTGAGGGCGATGCCGGCCTCCAGTCGGGCCAATCCCGCGCCGATGCAGAAATGTGGACCGTGACCGAACGACAGGTGATCCCCGACGTCCGGCCGGTGTGGGTCGAACCGGTCCGGATGGGCGAAGACCGAGGGGTCCCGGTTGGCCGCTCCGATCAACAACAGGCAACGCGCCCCCGCCGGGATGGTGACCTCTCCCAGGGTGACGTCGCGGCGGGTCACCCGGAGCCAGCCGTCGATGGCGGGCGCGAACCGCAGCGTCTCGGCCACGAACGCGGGGACGGTCCTCGGATCCTCGGTCAGCGCCGCCCACCGCTGTGGAGTGGACAGCGCCTGGTCGAGAGCGTGGGCGAGCAGGCCGGCGGTCGTTTCGTGGCCGGCGACCAGGAGATTGAAGGCCAGGCTGGCCACCTCGGGCACCGTCAGCACCGCGTCGTCGTCGTCGCGGTAGGCCAGGGCCCGGCTGATGAAGTCGGCGCGCCGGTCGCCGCTGTCCACCCGCTGGCGCACGAGTTCCTGGCAGTACTGCCAGAACTCCAGCAGGCCCTGCGCCAGGCGTACCTGCTCGGCCGGGTCCGGTTGCCCCCAGATGAGAGCGATCTGACCGTCCGCCCATCGTCTGATCCGCGCGATGTCGGCGTCGGGCACCCCGAGGATGTCCAGGACCACCAGCAGGGGAAGTTCGGTGGCGAAGGCCGCGACGAGGTCGACCTGATCGCCCTGGCGGGCGACCAGCCGGGACACCAGCTGGTCGACCCGGCGGCGGACGATCGCGCCGTACTCGGCCTCGACCCGGTCGGCGGTGTTGGCGAAGGTGGCCCGTAGCGCCCGCCGGGTGCGAGGGTGCGCCGGCGGGTCCGCGGCGGCCGTCGTGGGTGGCGCGTCGATCTGCATGACGACGTTCATCGCCTCCGGGCAGACCTCGTAGACCGGGGCGAGGGTGAGGGCGTTGGCGAACGTCGCGGTGTCGGCCAGGGCGCGTCGGACGTCCGCGTGCCTGCTGATCAACCACAGTCCCAGATCGTCGGCGTAGTGCGCCCTGTCGGGATCGTCGAGAATGCGTCGCCACATATCTGCTGGATCGGTGAGATAGACCCCAGTGAACGGATTCAATCGCATGGAACGCCTCCTGATGCATCCGGCGCGAAACCGGCAGCGCCCCCGTTTGGCGAACCGCGTCAGCCGGGCCGATAATGGCGCGCATCTGCCTCTGATGCCTTTACGGTGCGCTGGCCAGCCGCCCAAGTCAAGATAGGTTGTCGTCTATTTAAAGACGGGTTCATTGCGTGTTGCAACGGACGGGTGACTTCGGCCAACTGCAAGTTGCGGGCCGGGTATTGCCGGTCAGTCAGCCACGCTGAACAGGCCGTCCGCGCGGTACTCCGGGCCTGCGGCGCCTGATCAGGTCGGTATCAGCGACATCGTGGATCCCGGCGTCGCGCCTGCGTCGGGCACCGCGATAACGAGACGTGCCGGGGTGGCCGGGGCGGGCGATCGATCACGACGGCCGGCGGAGACCCAGATTTCCTCACGACCGGGAAAACGACCCCTCGGTCAGTGGGTGACGCCGTGCCGGTTCGCCACCTGGCCGCAGGATCGCCTCGCGAAACGGCGGCAGACAGGTGTCGTGGGGGCTCCGCGCGCCGGCCGGAACCCCCACGTCGTCCTATTGCGGCGCCCGTGCGCCCGGACCGGTCAGGGTGCCCACGGGGAGGCGATGGCCCAGGTGCTGTCGGCGGCCCACAACGCCGGCGTGTTGTACGCGTCACCGCCGGCGCCGTTGCTGAGCCAGGCCGGGCCTGTTCAAGACCGTCGAGCAGGGCGCCGCTACCCAGGTCTGGGCCGCCACCTCACCCGACGTCGAGGCGGACGGCGGCGGCTACTGCGTGGACTGCCGCGTCGCCGACGGCAGCCCCACCGACAGCGTTTCCGCAGCCCGGCTCTGGGCGCTCTCGGCCGACCTGACCGGTCTCGACCTCACCGACCGGGCCTGACCAGGCCAGCGCGACCGGAGGTGGACGGAATCGCGCTTCCCGGCCTGATGGTGGTGCCATACACTCCGCCGGTGTCTGAGGTATCGGGGGACTTCGAGATCCACATCACGGCCTACGCTTCCCAGGCCGAGAAGCTGTCGGCGTTCGCCACCGAGCATGGCGTGAAGTTCGTCCACATCCTGCTCGATCGAGGCGCGAACGTCTCGCAACCGATGCTCACCCTGACCGGGCGCGGCACCCTGGCCGATCAGCACACGGCGGTGCGACGGTGGCAACGCGACCTGCGCGAGGCAGGCGTACACCCGTGCCGTTCGAAGATCGAGGCGGCGCCGTGGTGCGTCGGCGTACCGCAGTCGGATGAGCAGGCGGCGGCCGAGCCTGGTGGCCGGTACTTCGAGCATCACGTCAAGCTCCTGGTGTCGAACGCACCGGTGGCGGATCTGGTGGCTCTCACCGATCTGGTCGCACCGCACGGCGCGCGGCTGTCCCGCAACGCCCGCCGGGAGTTCGCGGACGGCGCGCAGGAGCGATTCGTCAACCAGCGCTGCCGCGGTGTCGGTCGCGCCACGGCGACCAAGCGGCTGAACGAGCTCGTCGACACCCTTCGGGCGGCAGGCTACGAGCCCATCGCGGTCGAGCAGGAGTACGTCGTCTTCGACAGCCACCTGCACCACGATGAGGGCTGGCTGGACTCTCGCACGTCGGGTGCGAGCAGTTGGGCCCGGGAGCGCGAGAACAAGATGAGGTCCGCACCGGCCGGCGCCCCGGACTACCCGCCGACGTACCAGCCGCTGCCCGGCAGCCCGACCGTCCGCCAACGGGCGGCGTTCGACCCCGCCCTCAAGGAGTATCCGAACGCCTACCGCGCCGGCGAGCCCGCCTTCCTTGAGGCGACTGTCGGCGAACGGTGGACCACCGCCCGACGTGCCGCCATGCAGCACGTCCTGGCCGTCATCGCCGCGACCAGGTGGCGTCCGCACCTGGTCCTGCGGGGCAGCGTCACCATGGCGGCCTGGGTCGGTGCCGCGGCCCGCGAACCGGGTGATCTTGACTTTGTCGTCAGCCCGCGCACCGTCACGAGCGACAGCGCCGATGCCCGCACGCTGCTCGACGACATCAAGACCGCCATCCGGAACGCACCGGGCGCCGGGCTGCGACCGGAGCGGATGACCGAGGCCGCCATCTGGACGTACGAGCGCGCTGACGGACGCCGACTGCTCATCCCGTTCAGCGCGCCGGAGGGCCACGTACAGATCGACATCGTCTTCGGTGAACGGCTGCCGCTCCCGCCGGAGGCGATGACACTGCCGAACATCGACCAGCCGGTGCTGGCCGCGCCCGCCTCGCTGGCCCTCGCGTGGAAGCTGCTGTGGCTGGCCACCGACCGGTATCCGCAGGGCAAGGATCTCTACGACGCCGTCCTGCTCGCCGAACACACCACCGTCGACCAGGCTCTCGTCCGGGAACTCCTGCGACCGGAACTCGGTGCCGAGGCCGACACGTTCGCGGCCGAGACCGTGCTGTCCTGGCAGGTCGACTGGCCCAACTTCACCGACGAGTGTCCCGGCGTCACGGGTACCGCCGACCAGTGGGCACGGCGGCTCGCGGTGGCACTCGGCCACGCCTGGGCCT
>NZ_WBKR01000190.1 GCF_008868155.1 Micromonospora sp. ALFpr18c | reverse complement strand
GGGTGGGTGGGGCGGTTATGGCCCAGCGCTCGTGGTCGCGCCACTCGCCGTCGACGAACAGGTAGTTGGGGGAGAAGCCCTCCAGGCGGAAGCCGAGCTTGCGGGCCACCCGCCGGGACGGCTCGTTGCCCGGCTGGATGTTCGCCTCCAGCCGGTGCAGACCGGCCGTGGTGAACGCATGGTCGATGACCAGCGCGATGCCCGCCGAGGCGTGCCCGGTGCCGCTGAACGGCGCGAACGCCGCGTACCCGAGGAAACCGCCGCGCAGCGCGCCCAGCACGATCCCGCTGATGTTCACGTAGCCGGCGATCGCGCCACTGGCCCGGTCGCAGATCAGGTAGCCGGCGCTGTCCCGGCGGCGGATGCGGGCCAGGTAGCGGTCGTACTCCTCGGCGCTCGTCGGCGCGACCAACCACGGGTGGTGCAGGTCCCGGCTGCGTCGCGTGGCCGCGACGAACTCGTCGGCGTCGGTGGGCCGGGGCCGGCGGATCGCGGCCAGAGCGCCGGTACGCAGGTATCTCACGGCGGACCACTCTGGCCGACCGCCCCGGTCGTTGTCCAACCGGTCGCTCAGCGTGCCGGGACGTCGGTGCTCTCCCGTGCGAGCACCAGCAAAACGGCTTTGCCGGTGTAGTTCCGACCCTCCCTTGCAGGCGTTTTCACACCTGTCAAGGCGCTACGGTGGTGTTCAGGAGAGGGGTGGTCGGTGGACGAGAACGACGCGGTACCGGCCGCTGCACGGCTGCTGCGGGACTTCGTGAACACCGTCGAGCCACAGATCGCCGACGAGACGCTGACCAGCCCGGAGCGGCTGCGGGACTGGCTCGTCGAGCGGCGCCTGCTGCCGGCCGACGTACGCCTCGGGCCGGCCGACCTCGACGCGGCCGTGACGATCCGGGAGGGCCTGCGCGCCGTGCTGCTCGGGCACGCCGGCCACGCCGGTGACCCGGCTGCCCTCGACCGCCTCAACCAGGCCCTGGCGGCGACGCCCGTCGCGCCGCGCTTCACCGCCGACGGCCACCACCTGGTCGCCGTCGGCGGCGCGCCGCTCGACCCGGCGGTGGCCGGCCTCGTCGACGCCATCCGGCAGTGCGATGTGGACGGCTCCTGGCGGCGGCTGAAGGTCTGCGCCCGGGACACGTGCCGCTGGGCCTACTACGACGCCTCCCGCAACCAGGCCCGCCGCTGGTGCTCGATGGCCGGCTGCGGCAACTACGTCAAGATGAAGCGGGCGTACGCCGTGCGCACCGGCCGCACGCCCGCCTAGACGAGCACGTCGCCGACGCCGCAGACCTCGCGGGCCTCGCGCGCGGTGGCCACGGACGCTGACCCGTGGGGCCGACGGCCAAATCCCCGGCCGGCCGGCAGCGATCACCGTCAGTCACCTCCGTCGGGGCGGGAGGTTGCGCTCGCGGGCCTCAGGTCGGTGTTGCCGGGGACAGCCGACCGCCCTAGCGGGACGTCAGCAGCCGGAAGTGGGTGCCGTCGGGATCGGCCAGCACGACCGCGCCCTCCTGGTCGGCGTCGACCAGGGTGGCGCCGAGGGAGAGCAGACGGTCGACCTCCGCCTGCCGATCACCGTCGCCGCTGACCGCGAGGTCCAACGTCACCCGGTCCCGGTCACCTCTGGGCATCAGGGGTGGGCCACCCCAGGTGATCTTCGGGCCGCCCAGGGGTGACTGGATGGCGGTTTCCTCGTCCTGATCCCAGACGAGCGGCCAGCCGAGCGCCTGACTCCAGAAGTAGCCGACGGCCTGCGAACCGTCGCAGGAGACGTCGCCGAGGAACCCGCAGCCGGCGAGGAACTTGTTGCCCGGGCCGAGGACGCAGAACTCGTTGCCCTCGGGGTCGGCGAGCACCTCGTGGTCGTCGTCGGGGTCCTGGCCGATGTCGACGTGCCGCGCGCCCAGCTCAAGGGCGCGGGCGATCGTCTGCTGCTGGTGGTCCAGCGACTCGCTGGTCAGCTCGATGTGCCCCCGGTTCTGGAGCACCTTCGGCTCGGGGATCGCGGGAAAGCGCAGCCGGAAGCCGGTTTTGTCGTCGGGCAGCACCAGGGCGCCGTCGCGGGGGTCGTCGACCAGCTCCCGACCGAGAATCTCGGACCAGAACCGCGCGACGACGAGGGGGTCGTTGGCACCGAAACACACCGCGAACAGGTCGCTGGCCATCGTCGCGCTCATCTCCGATCCGGGAAGGTCGAGACCCAGTCGGCCCGGGGACCGGAAGCCTACGAGCGGCCCGGGCCACGCGCACGCGATTAATCGACGCCGAGCGACGCCAGGCCGAACTGGCCCCCACGAGACGGGGGCGACGCCAAGCCAACCCACGACACAGGCCGATGCCGACGCCGACGCCGGGATGATCCACTCGACATCGCCGATGTCGGGGTATCCCGGCGCTCGCTCGGACAGCCCCACGTCGGTGAAGCGGAGTCGATCACGTAGCCGGCCGAGCCGACGGGCCTGACGGCAGGGGTCAGTGGCGCTTGGCGAAGGTCACGAAGGCGCGCCAGGCCGCCGGGGCGACGACCAGCACGGCCGCCGACACGACCAGCCGAGCCCGCAGCGGAACGTCGCGCCACAGACCGGTGCTCTGCCGGCCAGTCTGCCGCTGGCGCCTTCCGGGCCTCGGCTCAGGGGCCATCCCGTGTCGAGGCCCGGAAGCGCGCGTTCGGCGCGGGCTACGCCGGGTTGTTGGCGTGGGTCAGTGTCTCCCAGGCGACGAAGAGGTTGTTCGTGCCCTGGGGACGCTTGCGCTCGGTGTAGCTCTGGGTGTTGGCCATGCCGATACCCATCCGGTTGTGCAGCGCGTTGAAGCCGACCTCCGTGATCGGGCCGAGGCCGAGGGTCACCGAGCCGCCGCACACGCTCGACGGGACGGCGGTGCCGTTCTCGAACTTGGTGTGGAAGCCGAGCGCGTGCCGCAGCCGGTCCTGGAGCTCGGGGTAGAGGTCGCCGCCCTGGATGCGGGTGGTCTCGGCGACGTGCGAGATGGCGGAGAGGCTGTAGCCGGTGTGGACCCAGTCGCGGCAGGTCTCCTGCGCGTGGCCGTCGGTGTAGGTGGCCTGGCCGTGCCAGCGGGAGACGAGTTCGGCGGGCGTGTCGACGCTGGTGGCCGGCGGGTACAGGGGCCGAACCCCGTCCGCGGCGATGTAGATGGAGGCGGCGGCCGCTGCCCGGAACCGGGCGAGCGCACGGTCGTACGACGTGCGGTCCTCAAGGAAGATCGAGATGCCGATGGCCGCCTCGGCGAGGGTCAGGTCCCAGTTGCTGGTGCGGGAGTCGCCAGCGATGACCACGGGCAGGTAGACGGTGCGCAGCATGGTGGCGAACCGCGCCTGGTTGGGCCAGTTGCCGTACGTGTAGCGGATGGTCTCGGCGGCGCGTGGCCACACCGAGCCGGCCCAGCCGGTCTGCAACGGGGCGTTGGAGTTGGTGTGCCGCTGGATCGTTGCCGACCAGGCGTCCATCAGGGCGATCGACTTCTGCGCGTACGCCGAGTTGCCGGTGATGTACCAGGCCAGCGCGTCGGTGTACGCGGCGATGGCGTCTTCGCGCTCGTCCGTGCAGCCGTAGTTCGGGTTGGACGTCTGGCCGCACTCGACGGTGGCCCGAGGCGCGGGGACTCGGGACAGCGAGGCGTACCGGCTGCCCATCATCTGGTTGTAGGCGTTGCGCCACGGCTGTTCGCCGGCCTGCACCTTGGCCTTGACGAAGTCGAGTTGTGGGCGGCTGACCAGCACGCCGGGGTGGGTGAAGGTGGCCGGGGCAGCCTGTGCGCTCGGAGGTTCGGTGATCGTCACCGCGCCGGCGGCAAGCGCGATGACCACCGCCAGGAGTACGCGTCGACAGCGCATGGCGGTCTCCTCAGTACGGGTGAATGAATAGACAGCTGCCTTAACAGTTGTCGGACATCCGACCCCAGGCCGCGAAACCGAGCAAGAAGACATCGATAAATTTAAGACTACGCTAAATCCATATCCACTTTCATCGATCGGGCGCGCGCCCCCGACCGGTGACGAGGGGGCTCAGCCCGGCAGAGAGCTGAGCTCGCCTCCGTTGGCGATCACCACGGTTCCGTTGACGTAGCTGCTGCGGTCATCCACCAGGAACAGGACGACCTCGGCGATCTCGTCGGGCGCCCCGATCCGACCGCGGATGTTGACCGTCCCGAGCATCTCCACGTTCCCGCCGAGCATCTCTTCGGTGCCTTCGGTGCGCACCCACCCACCAGGAGGAACGGCGCCCGCGTGTTGATCGCGACGTGCCGGTCGAAGCTCGCCGTGCTGGTGTCCAGCGTGCTGGTGAAGTCGTAGATCCCGGCGTTGTTCACCAGGATGTCCACCTCGGCGAGCTGTCCCTGGTGCTGCTGACGGCTCTGCAGTGCGGGCACTCCTGAGTCAGACGATGCGCAACACCCAGCCGATGCGCGCGTCGATGGACTCCGCCCTGGCCTACATCCGCTCGTTCACACCGGTGCCGTAGTCGCCGCCGTGCTCGCCGGATCGGCAGGTGTGGCGCAGAGTTCTCGTCAGAGCGGCTCGGGAAGTGCCTGCTCCATCGGCATCGGCACCTGGAGGTAGGTGACGCCGCGCATGTCCAGCCAGGCCCGGTCCGGCCCGCGCACCAGCCGCACCATCACCGACTCGCAGGACGGGCAGCGGGCGACCAGACCCGGCGCGTGCGGGTAGACGTGCAGGCTCGCCATCGAACCGGTCATCCCGCAGTTCTCGCAGCGGCCCATGGCGGTGCTCAGATCGACGGCGAACAGCTCGCGCAGCGGACCGTCGAGCATGTTGCCGTCCAGGTAGGACATCTCGGTCATCGGGTCTCCTCGACGTTGCCATGGGCGAGCGGGGTGGGCGGTCAGCCGGTGGGGCCGAAACGTTCGGTCTTGATCCGCCGCGACGGGTGCCCCAACCCGACCAGCAGGTCGGCCACGGCCTCCACGAACCCGGTCGGGCCGCAGACGTAGGTGAGCGGTTGCAGGTCCGGCGGCCAGCCGTGGGTGTTCACGTCGGCCAGCCCGACCCGGTGCGGCTCACCGCGCCAGTCGTCGGGTGCCTCGCGGGTGTACACGTACGCCACATCCAGGCCGAAGTCGTCGCGGACCCGGCGGCGCAGCTCGGCGGCGTAGATCACGTCCTCGGGCGTGCGCACCGAGTAGATCAGCCGGAACGGCACCTTGCTGCCGGTCGCCCGGCGCGACCGGATCATCGCCATCAGCGGCACGATGCCGGAACCACCGGCGACGAGCTGCACCGGCTCGGTCTGCTCCGGCCGCCAGATGAACCAGCCACCGAGCGGTCCGCGGACCTCCAGCGGGTCGCCGTCGGCAAAGACATCGATGAGGTACGGGGACACCTCGCCGTCGTGCACCCGCTGGACGGTCACCTCGATCCGGGGGCCGCCCGGGCCGTCCACGGCCGGCCCGGCGATGGAGTACGACCGGGCGGCCTGGTAGCCGTCCGGCGCGGTCAGCCGCACGTCGACGTGCTGCCCGGGCAGGTGCCCTGGCCAGTCCGGCACCTGGAGCACCAGCGTCTGTGCGGTGGGTGTCTCCACCCGGCGCTCCACCAGCCGGGCCACCTGCCAGGTGATCGGAGCGCGGGCCGGAGTGCCCGTCGCCACGGCGCGCTCAGTCACCCTGGTACCGCTGTTCGCGCCACGGGTCGCCGTAGTCGTGGTAGCCGGCCGTTTCCCAGAACCCCGGCTCGTCCATCGTCTTGAGCCGGATGCCGCGCACCCACTTGGCCGACTTCCAGAAGTACAGGTGCGGCACCAGCAGCCGCGCCGGGCCACCGTGCTCGGCGGGCAGCGGCGCGCCGTCGAAGGTGTGCGCCACCCAGGCCCGGCCGCCGCGCAGGTCGTCCAGGGGAAGGTTCGTGGTGTACCCGCCGTAGGAGTGCGCGACCGCGAAGTGCGCGCCCGTGTCCACATCGTCGAGCAGCGTGTCCAGGGAGACGCCCCGCCAGGTGGTGCCGAGCTTGGACCAGTGGGTGACGCAGTGGATGTCGACGGTCGGCGTCTCCTGCGGAAGCGCCATCAACTCCTGCCACGACCACCGGTACTCGGAGCCGTTCTCGGCGGCGATGACGAACTCCCAGGTGTCCAGAGACACCCGCGGCGTCGGGCCGGCCGAGAGAACCGGGAAGTCCTCGGTCAGGTACTGACCGGGTGGCAGGGCCGGCTCCTGTGATCGGGGCCGACCCTGAAAGCCCGGTGACACGATTCCCATTGCACAGTCGTACCACCCGCGCCGGGCGGGGCGGGAGCTTTCCCGCGTACCCCCCCGTCGTCGCGGCGCGGCGCGGTCAGTGCCGTTCCGTGACGACCTCGCGCTCCTCGGGGGTGCCGCCCCGGGTGGCGCGCAGGCTGGTCAGGGTGACCACCACCAGCACACCGATGATCACGCCGAGCGAGGCCAGGGTGGGGATCTGCGGCACCGACTCCCAGATCCCGTGCGCCCAGTGCAGGCCCAGCTTGAGACCGATGAACGCCAGGATGATCGCCAGGCCGTAGCTGAGGTGCACCAGCCGGCTCAGCGCCGCGTGCAGGACGAAGTAGAGCGCCCGCAGGCCGAGCAGGGCGAACGCGTTGGTGGCGAAGACCAGGTACGGGTCCTCGGTGATGCCGTAGACCGCCGGCACCGAGTCGACGGCGAAGACCACGTCGGTGGCCAGCACCGCGACCACCACCAGGGCGAACGGGGTGAGTGCCCGCTTCGCGCCCTGCCGGACCGTCATCCGGGTGCCGTGGTACTCGTCGACCACCGGCATGATCTTGCGCAGCAGCTTCACCGAGCGCATCTTGTTGATGTCGACTTCCTGCTGGTGCCCGGAGAGGGCGTCGCGCAGCAGCTTCACCGCCGTGGCGATGAGGATGACCGCGAAGAGCAGGAACGCGAAGTCGAGGGTCTGCAACGCCGCCGCACCGAGGGCGATGAAGACCGCCCGCAGCACCAGAGCGCCGGCGATGCCGTAGAGCAGCACCCGCTGGGCGAGCACGGCCGGCACCGCGAACGCGGCCAGCAACAGCATGAAGACGAAGAGGTTGTCGACCGAGAGCGACTTCTCCACCAGGTAACCGGTGATGTACTCCACGCCCTGCTGAGAGCCGTAGCGCGCCCAGATCCAGCCGCCGAACGCCAGCGGCAGGGCTATGTAGAACGCCGACCAGCCGAGCGCCTCCCGCATGGACACCTCGTGCGGGCGGCGCGTGACCAGGAAATCCAGCACCAGCAGGGCGAGCACACCGGCGATGGTCACCGCCCACAGGGTGGGCGTGCCCACCGAGGACAACTCGCTGGCAGCGGACAGGTACGACACTTCGGTCATGGGGCCTCCTCGAACACCGTGTCATGTTCGAGGTCTCCTTCACCCACCACCTGGTGGGCAATCACCCGAGGCGCGCCGGGCGCGCCGTACTGACCGGAATGATTCGTGGGAAGTACTCCCCTCGCACGGACAAGGTTAGGCCAGGCTGATTCGCCACGCCAAGTGGGACGTCGATGGTTGCCCTGGTAAACCGCTGTACGAGGCCGGTGTCAGGCGCGGCGCAACGTCGCTCCCGGGGCCATCGCCTGCTCCACCAATCCCCGGTAGTCGCGCGGCAACTGGGTCGCCACGTCGTCGAACTCCCCACCGGTGATCGCCTCCCGCAGCGTCGTGAAGACCGCCCGTACGGCGTCGCGGGCCGCCGGCTCCTGCACATTGGCACGCAGTGCCACCCGCGCCACGAACTCGGCCGCCCCGAACCGGTCCGCCTGCTCGGTGCTCGGGCTCGGCTTGAGCACCAGTTGCAGCGGCTGCGGCATCTGCGCCGCCAGGTCCAGCACCTCGCCACCGGTCAACCGCTCGGCGAACGTCTCCAACACGGCCCGCGTCAACTCGACCGCCCGCTCGGACGACGTCGACGTGCGCTGGGAAACCTGGTCGATGAAGGTGTCGTAGTTCATCCGCGTACTCCCTCGGGCTGGCGTCGGCGCCTGCGGGTACCCGCGGCGGCCGGGTGGAAACGGCACCGATGACCGCCCGGGCGCGCGTGACATTTCCCGGCGGGGCGGGCGTGACGCGACGGCGGGCGGGTAACCGCCGCCGGTCGTGACCACATCGATGCCCGAGGGAGCCGCTGCCATGGCGAGCTACGCCGACGTCCTGCAGTACCTGTCGAGCCTGGACTACCCGGCCGAGAAGAACGACGTCGTCCGCGAGGCCGAACGGGAGGGCGCCCCGCCGGACGTCCTGAAGGCGTTGCGCGCCCTGCCGCCGGTGGACTACGCCAACGGCACCGAGGTCGCCCGGTCCGCGGGCATCGAAGCGGCCCCCGAGGTGGGCCCCTCGCAACGTGCCGCGCAGGCCCGGGACAAGAAGCACAACCGGGTCTCGCAGCACCTGCGCGGCATCTGACCCGGCGGTGACGGCCGCAGACCTGACACGCCGGTCGTCGGGATGACCCGCACCGGGCCGCTGTCCCGCCCGCCGGACGGGCACACCCCGGCCGCCGCGCAACTCGCCCTGGTGGGGGTCGTCGGCGTCGTCGTGGGCGTTGCCCTGGCCCTGCTGCTGCCACCGTCGCTCGCCCCCCTCGCCGGCTGGGACGTGGCCGCACTGAGTTGGCTGGTGCTGGTGTGGCGCAAGATCTGGCCCCTGGACGCCGGACGGACGGCCGCGCTCGCCGTGCACGAGGACCCCAACCGGGCCATCCGCGACGTGCTGCTGCTCATCGCCTGCCTGACCAGCCTCCTGGCCGTGGGGCTGGTGGTGGCCAGCGCGCACGCGGCGCCCCCCGGCCTCGCCCGCGACCTTTACGGCGGACTGGGCGTGTTCAGCGTGCTGCTGTCCTGGCTGGTGGTGCACACCGTGTTCGCCGCCCGGTACGCCAGGATCTACTACACCGGCCCGGACGGCGGGGTGAACTTCAACCAGCCCGAACCGCCGCGCTACTCGGACTTCGCGTACGTCGCGTTCACCATCGGGACGACGTTCCAGGTCTCCGACACGAACCTGACGAGCAACGAGATGCGGCGCACGGTGCTGCGGCACTCCATGCTGTCGTACCTGTTCGGCGCGTTCATCATCGCCGTCACGGTGAACCTGCTGGCGGGCCTGGCCCGCTGATCGCCGGGACAGGCGGGCGCCCCCGGGTCACGAAACGCGACCGGGGGCGCCAAACCTGCCCAGGCGGTGAAACGCGCCCGAACCGGGCGCGACCACCAAGCGGTGGATGCCCGCTCGAACCGAGCGGCCAGCACTGCCGAGTCCAACCATACGACAGAACATCCTCCATACGGTCAGTTTTTGCTGAACTGTGGGCCAGGGCACGTCAGGGCCGACCGGCCAGCTCCCCGTACCGGTGCTCCAGATCGACCCGTGCCAGCGCCCCCACCAGCCACGCCAGCCGTTCCGACTCCCCACTGGCCAGTCCCGCAAGGTCAGCCGCGGAACGGCCCAACCCGAGCCGCCGCGCCGCGGCGAGAGCCCGCCGGTCCGCCACCGGGGCCACCTCCCGCCACAGCGCCTGAGCCTCCCGCAGGAACAGGTCGATGACCTGACCGTCCACGCCGGGCAACTCGGCCAGCAGCGCCCGCTCCCGGACCGGATCGTGGTGCGCCGCCGACCGCAACCGGCGCAGATCGCCCCGATAGCGCTCGACGACCGCACGAGCCAGGTCACCCACCACGACGGCCACCGCGTCCACGTCACCGCGCTGACCGCTGTCGCGCAACACCCGCACCCGGTCCTCATGCAGCGAACGGGCCAGCCGGGCAGGACTGTCCCACCCCGCGTCGCGCAGCGCCCGCGCACCGTCCAACGCCCGCCGGAAGTCCCCCCGACGGGCCAGCAGCACCGCCAGGTAGAGCACCTGGAACAGGCTCGCCGGATTGTTGGTGACCCGGAACCCGTACTGCTCGGCGAAGCCTCGCCCGCTGCCGGCGAGCCGGCGGGCCAGACGCTTCCGGTCCTCCACGGGGGTGATCAGAGTGGTCGGCATGCCGGCGACTACCCGCGCGACCGCCGGTCACACGACCGCCTGTCACCGCCCGTTGGTCGCCCGCCCGTTGGTTGGCCGCCCGGTTTCAGCCGTGCAGGTCGCCGGTGCGGTCGCGGGCCTTGAGCCGGGTGGTGGGCAGGGCCGGTGCCGGCAGCGGCGGCGCCGGATCATCCGCGACCACGCCGAAGCGCCGCCCGGCCATCCAGTCCTCCCGGGCCTCCGCCACCTCCTCGTGCGAGCGGCCCACGAAGTTCCACCACATCACCAGCGGCTCGTCGAACGGCGTACCACCCAACAGCAGCAACCGCGCCCCCGGCTCGAACCCCACCCCCGCCGCCTCCGCCGACCCGTTCATCGCCAGCAGGGCGTACTCGAAATCGGGCCGCAACGGCAACGTGGTCGGCGCCGTACCACCCAACTCCAGCTGCGCCCCCATCAGCGGGGTGTGCACCACGGCCGGCGACCGCTCGCCGGCAAGCTCACCGACCAGCAAGGTGACGTCCAACTCGCCGTCGCGCCATCGCGGCAGGTCGGCGTGGTGGGCGAAGTCCGCCGCACCGGCCCGCGCCGGATCCGGCAGCGCCACCCACAGCTGCACGCCGTGCATCACCGGCGGATGGACGGCCGGCGACCGCTCGGAGTGCGCGATGCCCCGCCCCGACGTCATCACGTTCAACTGACCCGGCCGGATCGCCTGCACGCTACCGAGGCTGTCCCGGTGGATGATCTCGCCGTCGAGCAGCCACGTCACCGTCTGCAGCCCGGTGTGCGGGTGCGGCGGCACCTCCATGCCGGGCCGCTGCGCCACGTCGTCCGGGCCAAAATGGTCGACGAAACACCACGCGCCGACCATCCGGCGGGGACGCTGCGGCAAGAGCCTCCGCACCGTGGTGTAGCGGCCGAGCGGCACGTCGTGGCCCGGCAGCAGCACGCTGCCGGGATCGGCGTCGGCCACGCCAGGCGGTCGGGTCTGCGCCAGCATCGATTCGGTACGCTCCACCGTCCGACTGTACGCTCGCGCCCACCCGCGACCCCGACGCTTCACGCCGTTGCCAGGTTCTCGGGTCGGTGGCAGGCCCTCGGGTCGGTGGCAGGCTCTCGCGGCGGCGCTTGCGTCTACCGACCGCCGGTTGGCTGACGTGGCCGGCGTTTTCGCTGGCGGGCGGTTGGCGGGCGGGCTGCGGCGTGTTCAGCGGGGGCCGGTGTCCACCGTCACGCTGTTGGCCCCCGCCACCAGGTCGAGGTAGAGCCGGTCCGTCGACCGGTCCCAGCCCGGCGCACCCAGCAGCGAGCCCGCAGCCACGCCGTTCCACCGTTCGTCGCCGACCACGACGGAGCCGGCACCCGCGCCCACCCGCACCCGTACCGGAGGCTGGCCGGGCACCCGCACGTCAAGCTGACTCGTGCCGCCGCGGCGGCCAACAACATGCGAGCGCCGATCGACCACCGCCCGGGTGCGGTATCGGTTCGCGGCTCTGCCGCCGGTTGGAGTTCCGGCTGCTGGCCTGCCTCGTGAACTGCTTCGTGCTCGGTGCCGTCACCCACTGCGGCCATGCCTCGTCCCTCCGCCGGTCCCCCACCGGGAGGTACGTACCCGTCCGCCGATCGGATCACTCCGCGCCGATCACGCCGCTCCGCTATGTCGTCCCCGCCGATCACGTCTGGGTACGACGAAGGCCGGCACCCTGTGCGGGTGCCGGCCTTCGGTGTTGTTCTGCGGGTCAGCTGTTCCAGTGCTGGCCGACCAGGTCGGTGGCCTGCTGTTCCCACTGGGCGTAGGCGTCCGGGTAGGCCGACACCTGCACGGTCTGCGCGGCGTCGGTCAGCGCCATGTCCTGCCAACCGTCGACCTGCGTGAGGCCCTTGAGGAACGCCGTCGTGGAGTAGGCCGGGTCGGTGATCTGCTCCGGCGTGCCCCAACCGGAGCTCGGGCGCTGCTGGAACAGGCCCAACGAGTCGTGGTCGTTGGCGTCACCCAGGTGACCCAGGTTCTCCAGCTTCGACTCCTGCAGGCTCGTCGCGATCGAGATCACCGCGGCGCGTTCGGGCAGGCCGGCCTTCTTCGTCGCGGCGATGATCGCCTTGACGTTCGCGGTCTGCTCACCGTTCAGGTCGATGTGCGACTGCTCGCCCTGCGGCTTCGGCGCACCGGTCTGCACCGCCACCGCGACGGGCTTGGCGTCCACGGCCGGGGTGGCGGCGTGGGCGGCGATCGGACCGGCGAACACACCACCGGCGAACGCGAGACCAGCAACGGACAGCACACTCTTACGGAAGATCGTGGTCATGGGGGTAGCTCCTTCGGGGGTAGGAACACCCACACCG
>NZ_WBKR01000189.1 GCF_008868155.1 Micromonospora sp. ALFpr18c | reverse complement strand
CTTCCCGACGATCGCGCATGGCCGGGCCAGCAGACCGAGCAGCCGGCCGAGCAGGGCGTCGGGCAGCGGACCGCACGGCCGGGCGGGCAACGCGCCGGGCAGTGGGGCGTACCGCCGGGCGGCGCGGTGGCAGAGGGCTGGGCCGGCGCGGTGGCACGCGACCCGAGCGGCGGGCGACGGCCGGTGCGCGGGGCGATCCCGTTGTCCACCACCCAGGCGACGGCCGTCGACCCGTGGCCGGCGTTGCCGGATGACGGACCGCTGTGGGCGCTGCCCACCGCGGCGTGGGACACGGCCCAGCTCGCCCGACTGGAGCGGGAACAGGCGGGCGACTGATGGAACGCGTGGCCTTCCTCATCGACTCCTCCGGGGAACGGGTGGACTGCCTGCTCAACCCGGAGACCGTGCAGGTGACCCGGCTCGCCGGCGTACGGCACCGGGGCGTGGCCGGTGGGCAGCTCACCGGGGCGGGACTGGCCGACGACCCGCTGGTCTTCACCGGCGGCGGCCGCACCGAGCTGGTGCTCGACCTGCTGTTCGACGTCGACTTCGTCCAGGCGCAGGTCCGGCCGGCCGACGTGCGGGTGTTGACGCGTCCGCTGTGGATGCTGGCCGAGAACTCCGGCTCCGAGCACGGATGGTTGCGGCCACCGCTGGTCCGGCTGGTCTGGGGCAAGACCTGGAACGTGCCCGGGGTGATCATCGCGGTGGCGGAGCGGTTCGACGCGTTCACCGGCACCGGCTCACCTCGGCGCTCCTGGCTGCGGTTGAAGCTGGTGCGGGCCGCCGAGACCGCCGATCAGGCGCAGGCCGGGTTCGCCGAGGAACTGGCCGCGGCGAACACCCCGACCGCCGCACCAGGCAGCGCGGTCATCGCCGCCGGTGACGGCGCCGCCGAGCCGGGCCGCTCCGGTGTGCGCTTCGACCTGCTCGCCAACGACGCGCTCGGCTCGCCGTTGCGCTGGCGGCTGCTGGCCGAACACAACCGGATCACCGACCCGCTCGCGGTGCCGGCCGGCACCACCCTCGCCGTACCCCCACCCCACAGTGCCCCGGGCGCGTCGACGCTGACCGGTATGGCCCGGGCGGTGGCCGGCGCGGTCGGCGCCGGCGCGTCGTTCCTCGGCTCCTCGATCGCCACCGCCACCGCGGGCTGGGCCGCGCCGGCCGACACGACACCCGCACCGGCCACCGCCGCACCGACCGGCACCAGTCCCGCGGGTGCGCCGTGACCAGCGTCGTGCCCCGGGCGCTGATCGTCCTGCTGGACGGCGTCGAGCTGACCGCCACGGCCCGCCAGCGGCTGCGTTCCCTGCGGGTGGCGGCCCGCCTGGACCAGCCCACCCAGGCCGAACTGGTGCTCGCCACCACCGCCGGGGTCGGCGCGTTCGACCCGGCGGTACGCCCCGGCACGACGCTCGACGTACGCCTCGTCGACCACGCTGACGCCCTGTTCACCGGGGAGGTCACCGGTGTGGAGGTCGAGTACGCCGCGGACGGCGCGGCAGTGCTGCGGCTGCGGGCGTACGACGCGTTGCACCGGCTGCGCAAGCGTCAGGGGTTGCGGGTCTTCACGTCGGTGACCGCCGCCGACCTGGCCCGGGAGCTGTGCGGCGAGGTCGGGCTGGACGTGACGGCGGAGACCGACGGGCCACGGTTGGAGCGGCTGGTGCAGCACCGGCACAGCGATCTAGAGCTGCTGCGCGACGTGACCGGCCGGGCCGGGCTGCACCTGGCCGCCGACGGCGACGGGGTCCGACTGGTCACCCTCGCCGGGTACGGGGAGCCGGTCGCGTTGGCCCTCGGCGCGGGTGTGCACAGCCTGCGGTTGTCCACCAACGCCGACCAGGCCAGCGGTGCCAGCGCCGCGCTGGGCTGGCATCCGCAGCGGGCCGAGCCGATCAGCCAGCGGGCCGACGAGGCGCGGTGCGGTCGACCGGCCGGTGACCGGCCGGACCCGGCTGACGTGGGCGCCGACGGGGTACGCACCGCCGTCGACCAGCCGGGTCGTAGTGACGACGAGTTGGCGGCGCTGGCCCAGGCGCGACTGGACACCCGCGCCGCCGCGCTGGTCACCGCCGAGGGGGTGGCCGAGGGTGATCCGGCGCTGCGCCCCGGCCGGCGGATCGACCTGAGTGGGGTGCCGGACCCGGTCGCCGGGGCGTACGTGCTGACCGAGGTGGTGCACACCGTCGACGGCGACGGGCACCTGACCCGGTTCTCCACGGTGCCGCCGACCACCCCGCCGGCCGTGACCGGCGGCGCGGTGGTCACCCTGGGCACGGTCACCGACGTCGCCGACCCCGATGGGCTGGGCCGGGTGCGACTGACCCTGCCGGCGTACGGGGACCTGGACGCCGGGTGGCTCGGCGTGCTCTGCCCCGGGGCGGGCCGCGGCAAGGGTCTGGTGGCGCTGCCCGATCCGGAGGACACCGTGCTGGTGGTGCTGCCCGGCGGCGAGCCGGCCTCGGGCATCGTGCTGGGCTCGCTGTTCGGCGCCGTCGAGCCGTACGACGCGGGCATCGACGACGGCCGGGCGCGTCGGTGGACGCTGCGCACCGCCGGCGGGCAGTCGATCGTCGTCGACGACGTGCGGCGCAGCCTGCGCCTGGCCACCGAGGGCGGCAGCTCGTTGGAGCTCACCCCGGATCTGGCCACCCTGCACGCGGCGACCGACCTGGTGATCTCCGCGCCCGGCCGGGCCCTGGTGGTACGCGCCCGCAGCGTCGACTTCCTGCACGCCGAGTCGACCGAGGACCCGGACACCGCGGCGGAGCAGGCCCGTTCGCTCGCCCGCGCCCACCACGAAGGAGGCGGCTGACATGCGCTGGATCCACCGCGACTCGGTGATCACCTGCGACCACGACGGCCGGGTCGAGAACCGGCCCTCGCAGGAGTGGGTGACCGTCACCGGCGTGCCGGTGCTGGTGGACGACGACCCGGAGGGACGAAAGATCATCGCCTGTCCGAACTACGGCCCGACCATCAAGCCGTGCACGAAGACGGAGTCCCTGCGCGTCGGCTACAGCGACTGGCTGCGGGTCGACGGGCACCGGGTGGTGCTGTCGAACCTGGAGGGATTCACCAACGGGACACCTCCCAACGCGGTCCACCACACCGTGCGCGATCCGCGCCAACTGTTCCTGGCGGCGGACCGATGAGGGCGTTCCGGTTCGTCGGCGCGGGCTTCGACGCCGGCCGTACCGGTGGGTTGGCGCTCACCGCGGCCGGCGGCCTGGCCATGACCGAGGGCGACGAGAGCGTACGCCAGGCGCTGTTTCTGCTGTTGTCGACGACGCCGGGCGAGCGGCTGATGCGCCCCGGGTACGGCTCCCGGCTGCACCGACTGGTGTTCGCGCCCAACGACGACACGACCGCCGGGCTGGCCATCCACTACGTCCGGCAGGCCATCGCCCGGTGGGAGCCCCGGGTCGAGGTCATCGACGTCGACGCCGGGCCGGACCCGGACGACGCGTGGCGGCTGGTGATCCGGTTGGACTACCGGGTGCGGGCCAGCCTGACCCCCGGGCAGCTGGTCTTCTCCGTGGACCTGCTCCCCGCCGACGAACCCGAACAGGGAGGATCGTCATGACGCTGCCCGTGCCGCACCTGGACGACCGGGGGTTCCTCGACCTGGTCACCGAGGCCCGGGAACGGATCCGGCAGTCCTGCCCGGCGTGGACCGACCTGTCGGCGCACGACCCGGGCATGGCGCTGGTGGAGGCGTTCGCGCACCTGACCGAGGTGATGATCTACCGGCTGAACCAGTTGCCGGACAAGGCGTACGTCTCGTTTCTGAACCTGCTCGGGGTGACCCGGCACGCGCCGACCGCGGCCTGGGCGGACGTCCGGTTCACCCGCGGCGGCACCGATCGCGCGGCGGTGCGGATCCCGGCGGGGCTGCGCGTCGCGGCGGCCCGTGGCGCCGACCCCCGCCCGGTCGTGTTCGTCACCACCGAACCGGCGCTGCTGCCCGCCGGCGAGGCGTCGGTGCTGGTCCGGATGCACCACTGCGAGCTGGTCGAGGCGGAGCTGATCGGCGTCGGCACCGGCCAGCCGGGGCAGGTGCTGCGGGCGGCGCGCGCTCCCCTGGCGCACACGGCCGAGCCGCTGGACCTGCTGCTCGGCGTGGAGGTGCCGGCCGGCACGGTGGAGTTGGGCGCGGCGGCCCGGGAGCACGACGGCCGCACGTTCGAGATCTGGCGACCGGTGGACAGCTTCGCCGGGCTCGGCCCGCAGGCCAAGGCGTACCTGGTGGACCGCTGCTCGGGCACGGTCACCTTCGCTCCCGCCCTCGACCTGCGCCCGCCCGTCGAGCCCGCGTCCGACACGGCCGAGCAGGGCGCGCCGGCTCCGGTGACGGTGGCGGCGGTGCCGCCGGCCGGGCGTCAGGTCCGGCTCTGGTACCGGGCCGGCGGCGGGCCGACCGGCAACGTGGCGGCGGGCACGCTGACCAGCCTGCGCGATCCGCTTCCCGGCATGAAGGTGGACAACCCCGCGCCGGCCGCCGGTGGTCGGGACATCGAGGCGTTGGAGTCGGTGCTGCTGCGTGGCCCGTACGAGTTCTTCGCGCAGCAGCGGGCGGTCACCGCCCGCGACTTCGAGGTGTTGGCCACCAGTTCCGGCGCGGTGGCGCGGGCCCGGGCGTTCACCCGCGCGGCGGTGTACAGCTTCGCCCGGCCGGGCGAGGTCGAGGTGGTGCTGGTGCCGTTCGTGCCGGCGACGGCCCGTCCGGGTGGCCGGCTGCCGGTGGCGGTGCTGCGCGAGCACGAGGTGCCCGAGGCTCGGCGTCGGGTCGAGGCGGACCTGGAGCAGCGCCGGATGGTCGGCATCCGGTCCCGGGCGACCTGGGCCCGGTTCAAGGCGGTGTCGGTACGGGCCCGGGTGGTGGTCCGGCGGGAGGAGGACGTCGACGCGGTCCGCCGGCGGATCCACGACCGGCTGCACCAGACGTTGAGCCCGCTGCCCACGGCGCTCAATCCGACCGGCTGGCCGTTCGGCGAGCCGCTGCGGGCGTCCAACGTGTACCGCCTGCTGGAGCACGCCGAGCCGGGCGTGCGGTACGTCGAGTCGGTCCGGTTCGTGGTGGACGAGGCGCCCGACGCCGACGTCCGCGCCCTCGCCGTCGACCAGTACCAGCCGCGCACCTGGTACGCGGGGCGCGGCGCGGTGCTGTTCCGCTCCAGCAACGCGGGCTCCGGCTGGGAGCCGACCGGCCGCTTCGACGGTGAGACGGTGCTGCGGGTGGCGCCCGCGCCCGCGCCGGTGCGGCCGGGCATCGTGCCCCGGGCCGGCGCGGTGGCCGTGGTGACGCTGCGCGCGTCCGGCGGCTCCCGGGTGCACCTGAGCACCGACCTGGGCGAGACCTGGTCGCTGCTCGCCGATCTGGATTCGCGCATCTCCGACGTGGCCTGGTTGGACCGCGACGGCGCGGGCGCGCTGCTGGTGGCCACCGACACCGGCCTGTACGAGGTGTCGCTGCTGCCCGGGGCGGTGCCGTTGCAGATCCTGGTGGATCCGTCCGACGCCGACCGGGGGTTCTACGCGGTCCGCGCGTTCGTCTCCGAGCGGGGTGCGCCGGGTGTGGCGGTGGCGGCGCAGGCCAGCTTCGGGGTGTACCTGTCGACGGCCGGCGGCCGGCCGGGCAGCTTCACGCACGTCGGGCTCGCCAACGTGGACAACCGGGTCCTGGCCGTGCAGTACGACGGCCCGGCCACGCTGCTGTGGAGCGGCGCCGGCGAGCCGGACCCGAAGAAGCCCGGCCAGGGTTGCCACCGGACCCGGCTGTTCGAGTCCGACGTGCAGTGGCAGTCGGTGCAGAGCGGCTGGATCGGCGGCACCTGCCGCGACCTGGCGTTCGCCGGCCAGTCGGCGTTGGCGGCGACGCAGAGCGGCGGGGTGCTGCGGCTGGACACCCTCGCGGCGCAGCCGCAGTGGCAGCCGGTGTCGGTCAACTGCGGGTTGCCGCTGCGCGACCGGACCCGGTTCGTGCCGGTGGACGCCATCGCCGTGAGCGGCCCGGCGACCAGCGCCCCGGCGACCAGCGGGACGGCGGGCAGCGCGGCGGCGGGCAGCGCGGCGGCGGGCAGCGCGGCGGCGGGCAGCGCGGCGGCGGGCAGCGCGGCGGCGGGCAGCGGTCCGGCGGAGCGGCTGATCCTGGCCGGTGGTGAACGCGGCGTGCACCGCAGCGCCGACGCGGTGGACTGGACGCCCAGCGCCAACCAGGCCACCGCCGACGTGGTGACCGTCCCGGACACGTGGCTGCTCTGCTCCGGCGAGCACGACATCGAGGTGGTGCGTCAGGATGCGACGCTCGGCGATTGAGCGGCTGCTGCCCGCCGCCTACCAGCGGGCGTGCGTGCCGGGCAGCGTGCTCTGGGCGCTGCTGGACGTGATGGAGGGACTGCACGCCCCGGACGAGGCCATCCTCGCCGAGGTGGACGCCCTGTTCGACCCGTACCGGGCGCCGGACCATCTGGTCGTGCGGTTGACCCGCTGGGTGGCGATGGATCACGTGGTGGCCTCGCCCCGACCGGACGCCCCGCTGCCGCTGCCGGTGGGCCGGCTGCGTGACCTGGTGGCGAACGGCGCGCTGCTGGCCCGGTGGCGCGGCACCCCGTACGGGATGCGTCGGGCCCTGGAGCTGGCCACCGGGTCGACGGGTTTCGTCATCGACGAGCCCACCGAGCAGCCCTTCCACATCGTGGTTCGGGTGCCGGCGGCCGCCGCCGGCCAGCTCGCCGTGATCACCCGCATCGTCGAGGCGGAAAAGCCCGCCTCGACCACCGTCGAGATCGTCGTGGATGAGGAGTCGTCATGACCACCGAGTGGGCGGTCGTCGCCGCCGCCGAGCAGTTCACCCTCGATCCGCGCAACAGCGGCGAGCTGACCTTCACCGTCTCCAACCCGGGCAACGCGCCGGACACGGTGGTGTTCGACGTGGCGCCCGGCGACGGTTCGCAGCGGGCGTGGTTCACCGTGGCCGAGCCGCAGCGGGTGGTGCCCGGGCAGGGCTCCGTGTCGTTCCTGGTCAAGCTGGCCGTACCGGCCGGCACCCCGCCCCGGCGCTACGACATGACCGGGTTCGCGTACTCGGCGAACACCGCGCCGGAGGAGAGCTCCCGGTCCAGTGGTCGGGTCACCTACGAGGTGCGGGCGGTCGCCGCACCCCGGCGTATCCCGTGGTTGTGGATCGCCGCCGCGGCGGCGATGGTGCTGGTGGTGGTGACCGTCGGCGTGGTGCTGTTGACCCGCGACGGCGAGCCGGGCCCCGGCGAGCCGCGGGTGGTCACCGTCGAGGCGGAGAGCCTGGTGGACGGCGCGGTGGTGGAGTCGCCGCAGAAGAGCAAGGCGGGCGTGGGCGCCCAGCCCAACTGCTGCGGGGTGACCTGGTCCGAGGACAAACAGCTGTTCTTCACCGGGCTGGCGATCGGCGACCAGGTCACCGTGACGGTGCAGATCCCGGCCGACGGCACCTGGCGCTTCGCCACGGTACGCACCACGGCCCCCGACTACGCCAACACCGTCTTCACCATCGACGGCAGTCAGGTCGGCGGCACGTTCCTCGGCTTCACCCCGACGGTGCAGAAGACGGAGTTCCTCGACGTCGGCACGGTCCGGCTGGCCAAGGGGCCGCACCGGATCACGCTGCTGGTGGTCGGCAAGACGCAGGGCACCAACTCCTACTTCGCCGGGGTGGACACGATCCGGTTCACCGAGCTGGTCGCGCAGGCCGTCGCACGATGAGCGGGCGGCAGAAGGCGCTGCTGGGGGTGCTCGCCGTGCTGCTGGTGGCGCTGTTCGTGGTCGCGGTCAGCGTCCCCGGGCAGGATCGCGGCGACCCCGGGGCGAGGCACGGGCTGGTCGATCGACTGGGTGCGCTGGGCGGTGAGCGTTCGGCGGTGGACCCGGGCACGGTCAGCGCCGACTGCGCCGACGAGACCGGCCGGCTGGTCTTCACGGGCAGTTGCGTGCTGCGGGTCGCCGACCCCGGCGGGCTGCGCACCCTCGTGCTGCGCAGCCCGGCACGGTTCCGGGTGACCGCTCCGGCGCCCGGGGACGCCGACCTCACCATCCGCGACGACGTCGAGCCGGCGTCGGACGGCACCGGCGCGGTGGCGAAGGTCGCCGTCGACGAGGCCACCGAGGTCGCGGTGACCTGTCCCGGTCTCGGTGGCTGCACGGTCACCGTGACCACGTCCTGACTGGGAAGGTGCCGCCGTGGGTGACCTGCGCAAGCCGTTCCTGCTGCTGGCGATGCTCGCCATCGTCCTGGCCATCGGGGTGGAGCTGGGGGCCGGGCTGCTGCTCGGCGGCGCCGACGCCAGCAGTGCCCTGACCGACAGCGCCGGCACGCTCGACGTGGAGATCGACGACGTGTCCGGGGTCAGCGAGCCGTCCGGTCGGGGCACCGGCTACCTGGCGTTGATCGACGCCGTGGCGGTCTGGAGCACCGGCCTGTTCTGTCTGGGCCTGCTGCTGCCCGAACGTGTCCAGGGTCGGGTGCAGGGCATCGCCAGCCTGATCTTCTCGATCATCCTGATCATCGTCGGGCTGGTGGCGTTGCTCATCGCGTTCGTCGAGCTAATGATCATGGTGTCGCTGTTCCTGGCCGTCCCGTTCGGCACCCTGGCGTACCTGGCACTGTGGGGGTTCTTCCCGGTCGGCGAGGCGTCGGTGCTGCTGGGGTTGGTGCTGCTGCTCAAGCTGCTCTGGGCGGGGCTGCTGGTGCTGGCCCAGCCGCGCTTCCTGCAGAACAAGGGCCTCGTGCTGCTGATCGGCACCACGCTGCTGTGCACGGTCGTCCTGGAGTTCCTGCACAACCTGGTGCCGGTGATCCTGGTCAGCATCGTCGACGACGTGGCGGCTCTGGTCTTCGCGGTGGTCGCCATCATCTGGGGGCTGGTGCTGCTGATCGGGTCGATTCCGGCGATCGTCAAGGCCGTCCGCGTGACGGCGGCCCTACCGGCCCGCGCCGCCGGCCGGGACTGACGGCCGCCCGTGCCCGCGTCGTCTCGCCGGGCGGTTCACGGCGCCGACGCGCCCAGGGCGGCGACACCGTCGCGGTCCAGCGTCCCGTCGGCCAGCCACACCCGGTACCGGCCGTGCCGGCTCGCGCCGGCCGGGACCACCGCCGGGCGGTCGAACGCGAACGCCACGCAGACCCCCGGATACATCCCGGTCCGCACGAACCACCGGTCGCCCCGGCCCAGACCGGCAAAGACCAGGGTGTACGCCCCGCCGCCCGGCCCGGTGCCGGTCAGCGCGAGCCACGGCGCCGTGCTGCCGTTGACCGTCTCCTCCCCGGCGGCGTCGGCGGTGAACGCCACCGGTTCGCCGTCGGCGGCGGCCCGCCAGAAGAATCCGCCGTAGCCGGCCCCGCCGGGGCGGCCGTTGGTGGCCGGGCTGCCCAGGCGCACCTCCCGGTCGGCCGGGGCGGTCAGGACGGAATCCAGGTCGAGCCGCCAGACGTCGGAGGCGACCACCGACGCGGTCAGCTGCCGTCGCTCGGTCAGCAGCACCCCGCCGGCCCGGTCGCGCCACTGCAGATCGTGTGCGTACCGGCGCGGGGAGCGCTCGATCTCGGCGGTGTGGGCGATGACGCCGTGGTCGTCGCGCCAGGTGTAGCCGACGTCGCGCACGTAGGTGCGCCCGCCCCAGAGGTTGCTGCCGTTGACGTCCTGCACGGCCAGGGACCGCCGAGGTGCCACACGTGGTCGGCGGGCAGCGCGTCGGTGACCACCGTGCCGCCGAGGGTGCGTACCGGGTGCAGGTACGGCCGGGGTCCGTGCCGCGCGTCCAGCGCCGGTTCGAGCATGTAGCGGGCCACCTCCGTCCCGTCGACCAGCAGCCGGGCGGGCTCGTCGGCCGGGGCGGCAGGACGGGCCACGGGCTCGGCGCTCACGGCAGCTCCGGGCGGGCGGGGACGGGCAGCCGGCCGGCGACGGCGTGCAGGGCGGCCAGGGTGTAACCGGCGAGGATCGGCACCGCCACGGGCGTGACCAGGACGGCGAGCAGCCCGGCCAGCGCCGTCACCCCGCTCACCGCGGCCCAGCGGATCGGCGCGTCCAGGCAGGCGCGGGCGGCGGTACGGGCCGCGTCGCGCCACCGTCGGCGGCCGCCCACCTCGACGACGACCAGGCCGGCGTACCCGGCCAGACCGGCCGTGACCAGCGCGGTCACCAGCAGAGCCGGCGGGCCGCCGGGCACCCGGCCGGTGGCCAGCGCCGTCAGGTCGGCGGCGAGGAGGCCGGCCACGACCAGGGCGAGCAGGCTCACCGGCACGCCGGGCAGCACCGAGCGGCCGAGTCGGCGCAGGGTGGCGCGCGCCGACGGCCAGCTGCCGGTACGCGTCCAGTCGTGCACGGCCGCGCTGGCCGTACCCACCGCGGCGGCGGTGAGCAGGAGCCCCGCCGCCAGGGTCAGCAGGATGACTCGACCGGGCCACCGCCACCTACCCCACCCCTAAACCAAAACCTGGGCCGACGCTGGCTTCAAGAACCGCGTCATCGAACACGGCGCCGCAATCGGCGTCGACGTCGACGCCGTCACCAAAGACCCGCAGGTCAAGGGCTTCAGCGTGGTTAAACGTCGATGGGTCGTCGAACGCGCCATCGGCTAGCTCATGCACCACCGACGACTCGTGCGCGACTACGAAACCCGACCCGACAACTCCGCCAGCATGATCACCATCGCCATGATCGACAACCTCGCCAAACGCCTCACCACCGAAACCACCCCAACCTGGCGAGATGACTAAAACCACAAGCACGCAAAATACGTGAATCGGACGCCCTCTCAGTGAACCGAACCAGTCGGCGGTCCGTTGTATCTATATCCATGAGGTCCCTGCAGTGCGATCAGGTTCACGCCGTTGGCCGATTTTTCGTGACACGGCATCCAGGCAGGTCAGTAGAGGAAAGGAAGCGGCATGCAGCGAAGGCCGCCCGTCCGTGGGTCAGTTCCGCATAACCAGCTCGGAATTTTGGACTGCTATCTTGTGTGGCTTCTGAGTCCCGCTGGCAAAGATGGAACTAAGCCAACCGACACTTTCAACTCGCCCCACAGGAAGCTCGGTGGTCGCCTCAATAAACTTGCTAGACGAGGTGAAAATGTCAGGGCTTTCGACCGTGAGGTGCCAGTGTTGGAGGCGCTCGGGGCTACTGTCGGAAACCGACAGATCACCGATGCGCCATGGTTTCCGGAACGTGGCGGGCAAATTACGGATATGAAAACGCGGCACGCGGTTGTTTTGGGTGTCATTGTAGAGCAAATGCGGGCATTGGCATTGGCCGCTGACGCCCCATCCGGCTTCTCTGACCATGTGGAAAAACTGCTGAAAGAACGTTTTCCTGATTCCGGCAAGGTGCCGCAGGGCCAGGGTGGATCGCAGGCCGCGGTGGGGCTGGCACCGGCCAGCTTGTCAGGGTTTACTGGTGGGTCGTCTCAGCCCCCGGCGACCGGGTTGGATCACTATAGGGAATGGGTCCAGTCGCAGACGGGGCTTACCTACGCTATGAGCCCGCCAGGCGCGGAATTTTGGGGGAGTTATCAGGAATACCTGGCGCGACAGGCCGCCATGGCACAGGCTCCGCGCCGGCCGCCGCGGCAGTACGCCGCATACCCAGAACGATCTCTGTCGCAGCCAGTCCCACTCATGGCCACTCCTTCGCTATCGGTCACAGCCGCGACGACGAGCAGCACCATTCAGGTAACACGCCGAGAGCAGCAGGCAGCCCCGCATCAGAATCCGCCCTACATGCACCAAGGAACGGCACAGATGCCCGCCCCTGCTACTCACCCTCAATTCAGGATCTGATCAACGCCCCAGCAACGGCGGAACGCTGCGGCGAACCACACGAAGTGACGAACCTCCGCAGCAGTACTGCTGTGGAGGTTCGTCACTATTGATGGCGTCGAGTCGTCTGCGGTAGTGGCTGGCTTTCACATACGAGACGTCCTGTTCCCGCAGCCAGCCGCGTAGGCCCGGGTTCTGCCCGTAGGCCTCAGCGGCGGTGAACCACGCGAACGGCACCCCAGCGGCGATCGCTCTCTCCAGCATCGCCCGCGCCTGCTGCGGCTTGGTCGCGAACGCCACCTCATCGGGGATCGCCGCGTCCCGGCACCGCCGCCGGTCCTCGGTCCACGACTTCGGCAGGTACAACTTTCGGTGATCAACGCCCGCCCCTTGCCCACGGGCGTTTCAAGATCATCTTACGGTGGGTAGTGGTCACCACGTCGGCGTGTCGAATGGGGACGAAGCTCCGTTAGGACGAGGTCTTCTCACGGATCTGGTCCACCCGGAGCTTCGTCATGGCGCAGTCTGTCATCCCTGCTGTCGATTCGGTGCCCGCGCCGCGGGATGGTGGCGTGTCGTTCACGCCGTCGTGTCG
>NZ_WBKR01000188.1 GCF_008868155.1 Micromonospora sp. ALFpr18c | reverse complement strand
CGAGTTGGGGCAGCAGGCACGGCGAAGGCCCCGCCCCCGGGCGATCCGAAGATCGCGGGGGACGGGGCCTGTCGTCGTTCAGCGGGTCACTTACCGCCGGCGAGCTTCTCCCGCAGTGCGGCGAGCGCCTCGTCGGTGGCCAGCGTGCCGGCCGGCTCCTCGGCCTGCCGGCTCGGGGCCGGGCTGGACGAGGAGGAGGTGGTGCCACCGGCGGCCGGGACGGCCGGAGCCGGGTTGGCAGCGGCCTCGGCGTCGGCGGCACGAGAGGTCTGCACCTGCTTGGTGTGGGCCTCCCAACGCTGACGGGCCTCGGCGTACTGGTTCTCCCAGGTCTCGCGCTGCTTGTCGTACCCCTCGAGCCACTCGCCCGTCTCCGGGTCGAAGCCCTCCGGGTAGATGTAGTTGCCCTCGGCGTCGTACGTCGCGGCCATGCCGTAGAGGGTCGGGTCGAAGTGCTCCTCGCCCTCGACGAAGCCCTCGTTGGCCTGCTTGAGCGACAGCGAGATCCGGCGGCGCTCCAGGTCGATGTCGATGACCTTGACCATGACCTCGGAGCCGACCTGCACGACCTGCTCCGGGATCTCCACGTGGCGCTCGGCCAGCTCGGAGATGTGGACCAGGCCCTCGATGCCGTCGTCCACCCGGACGAACGCACCGAACGGAACCAGCTTGGTGACCTTACCCGGCACGATCTGCTGGATCGCGTGGGTGCGGGCGAACTGCCGCCACGGGTCCTCCTGCGTCGCCTTCAGCGACAGGGAGACGCGCTCGCGGTCCAGGTCGACGTCCAGGACCTCGACCTCGACCTCCTGGCCCACCTCGACGACCTCGGACGGGTGGTCGATGTGCTTCCAGGACAGCTCGGAGACGTGCACCAGACCGTCGACGCCGCCGAGGTCCACGAAGGCGCCGAAGTTGACGATCGAGGACACGACGCCCTTGCGGACCTGGCCCTTCTGCAGCTTGTTGAGGAACTCGGTGCGCACCTCGGACTGCGTCTGCTCCAGCCAGGCCCGGCGGGACAGGACCACGTTGTTGCGGTTCTTGTCCAGCTCGATGATCTTGGCCTCGAGCTCCCGCCCGACGTACGGCTGCAGGTCGCGCACACGACGCATCTCGACCAGGGAGGCGGGCAGGAAGCCGCGCAGCCCGATGTCGAGGATGAGGCCGCCCTTGACCACCTCGATGACCGAACCGCGGACGACGCCGTCCTCGTCCTTGATCTTCTCGATCGTGCCCCAGGCCCGCTCGTACTGTGCCCGCTTCTTGGAGAGGATCAGACGACCCTCCTTGTCCTCCTTCTGGAGGACCAGGGCCTCGATGTGGTCACCAACCGTCACAACCTCGGCGGGGTCCACGTCGTGCTTGATCGACAACTCCCGAGAGGGGATGACACCCTCGGTCTTGTAGCCGATGTCGAGCAGGACCTCGTCCCGATCGACCTTGACGACGGTGCCTTCGACAATGTCGCCGTCGTTGAAGTACTTGATGGTCTCGTCGATCGCGGCGAGGAAAGCCTCCTCGGAACCGAGATCGTCGTGGGTGACCCGGGTGGCGCTCGAGGGGGCCTCGATGCTGCTCGTCATGTGGGCGGTTGCTCCGGTCGGTGGGTTGTCACAGCAGGCTGGTGTGTCGCGGTGACCTGTTCGCGCCAGCGGATCCGTCGCCGGGCACACCGAACGATCGCCTAGTGAGATCATGATGTGGTTCCGTCGACCGCGCACCTGCTCCCTGCCGAGGCAACGCGATCCGCGAGCGCATCGTCTAGCCTACCGTGCGCATTACCACAGCGTGCAAGCCCTCCCGGCTTCTCTGGATGCGATGACCTGCGAAAGCCGAACAATCGCCCGGAATCCGTCCCTGCTGTCTCGTGCGTCACACCGGCCCCAGAGGCACTGTTGGCCGCCCCCTCGCGAAGGGCGTCGCGCAGATCGTGGACGCGCCGCCGCCCCACACCGGGTGGGTGGGGCCTAGCGTGGGCGCGTGGATGACGACAGCCGGGTGACCCGGCGCCGGGTGGGTGACGCCGAGGTTCGGCGCGCCAACCGCGGCTGGTGGGACACCGACGCCGACGACTACCAGGCCGAGCACGGCGCGTTCCTCGGCGACGTGGACTTCGTCTGGTGCCCCGAGGGCCTGCGCGAGGCCGACGCCCGGCTGCTCGGCGACCTGTCGGGGCGGCGGGTGCTGGAGGTGGGCGCCGGCGCCGCGGCCGCCGCCCGCTGGCTCGCCACCCAGGGCGCCCGACCGGTCGCCGTCGACCTGTCCGCCGGCATGTTGCGGCACGCCGCCGAGGCCGCCGACCGCACCGGGGTACGCGTACCGCTGGTGCAGGCCGACGCCCTCGCCCTGCCGTTCGCCGACCGGTCGTTCGACCTGGCCTGCACCGCGTTCGGCGCGATCCCGTTCGTGGACGACTCGGCGGCGCTGCTCGCCGAGGTGCACCGGGTGCTGCGCCCGGGTGGCCGGTGGGTGTTCTCGGTGACCCACCCGATGCGGTGGATCTTCCTCGACGACCCCGGCGAGGGCGGCCTGACGGCCGTGCACTCGTACTTCGACCGCTCCCCGTACGTGGAGCAGGACGAATCCGGCGTGGCCACCTACGTCGAGCAGCACCGCACCCTCGGCGACCGGATCCGCGAGCTGGTCGGCGCCGGGTTCCGGCTGCTGGACCTGGTGGAGCCGGAGTGGCCGCAGGGGCACGAGGGGATCTGGGGGCAGTGGAGCCCGCTGCGCGGACGACTCTTCCCGGGCACCGCCATCTTCGTCACCGAGAAGCCCCAAGCGTGAGCGCGTCGCACCCGCGGTCCGCCCTGCGTCACATCGACCGCCGGTAGGCTCGCCCCATGAGCGCCGAGCCCATCCCGACATCACCTGGCCCCTGGTGTCCGGACCCGATGCGGCAGCAGCGTGCCGACTACACGCTGGAGGACCTGCTCACCCTGCCGGACGACGCCCCCCGCGTCGAACTCGTCGACGGAGTTATCCAGGTGACACCCTCCCCCACCCTGGGCCATCAGAACATCTCCAGCCTGCTGTGGCTCTGGCTGCACAACCATGCGCCGCAGCACCTCGGTGTCGCCCAGGCCATCGGCGTGCGGCTCAGCCACAACACGAGCCGACAACCCGACGTGCTGTTGCATCGTGCCGGCGTGGCGTCCGCCCGCTCCATCCTGCGGTCCGAGGATGTCGTGCTCGCTGTGGAGATCGTCTCGCCCGGCACGCGACGGATCGACCGATTCGCGAAACCCGGGGAGTACGCCGCCGCCGGCATTCCGTTCTTCTGGCGGATCGAGCAGGATCCGATGCACGTCTACGCGTACCGGATCGGCGATCGGGTCGGGCCCGGCGGTGAGCGACAGTACGAGTTGGTCGCCGACGGCGCCGACGTGGTCGAGATGACCGAGCCGTTCGACATCAAACTGCCGATCGCCGAGATAACCCCGTAGTCGTTTCGCCGCAACGGGGTCGGGTAGCCGAGGGCATGGCCGAACAGAGGTTCCACAAGGGCGACCACGTCTCCTGGTCGGCCCACCGCCCCGGGGTGCCGCGTCATGAGCAGAGGTGACGACGGCCGGGACACCTACCGGGAGTTCACCGAGGCGGTGAACATGAAGCCCGGTGAGTTGTCCACCTGGCTGGAGACGGACGAGTCGAAACAGGTCGGCTGGCACAAGGGCGGCCGATCCGGCGGTGGTGAGTCGGTCGGGCACGAATCCGGCCGGAAGATCATCAACCTGTTGCGCCGGAAACGTACCGACCTGTCCGACGGCGACTACAAGCACATGCGCAAGGTGGTCGGCTACGTGCGCCGGCACATGGCCCAGCGCCCGTCCGGCAACGTCCGCGACACGAAGTGGCGCTGGTCCCTCATGAACTGGGGCCACGACCCCATGAAGTAAACCGCAGGCCAGCGTCCCACGAGCACACCGAGGCGCCGGCCGGCAGCAACGGGCCCGGAGTGCCTCCGGGGCAGCCCGACCCACGCAGGGATCACGCCTGACCGCACGGAGTGGGTCGGGCTGCCCCGGAACCCCCGCACCGACCAGAGGATCAGTGATCCGCGCTGTTCCAATCCCGGCCCTCGCCCACCGACACCTCCAGCGGCACCGACAGCGGGTACGCCCCACCCATCTCGCGCCGGACCAGCGCCTCCAGCGCCTCGCGCTCACCGGGGGCGACCTCGAAGACCAGCTCGTCGTGCACCTGCAGCAGCATCCGCGAGCGCAGCCCGGCGTCGCCCAGCGCGGTGTCGACGTGCAGCATCGCCACCTTGATGATGTCGGCCGCCGAGCCCTGGATCGGAGCGTTGAGGGCCATCCGCTCGGCGATGTCGCGGCGCTGGCGGTTGTCGCTGACCAGGTCCGGTAGGTAGCGGCGGCGACCGAGGATGGTCGAGGTGTAGCCGTCCTGGCGGGCCCGGGCGACCACCTGGTGCAGGTAGTCGCGCACCCCGCCGAA
The DNA here is from genome assembly GCF_008868155.1 of Micromonospora sp. ALFpr18c. Lineage (GTDB taxonomy): Bacteria > Actinomycetota > Actinomycetes > Mycobacteriales > Micromonosporaceae > Micromonospora. The sequence continues at coordinate 8,009 of NZ_WBKR01000188.1, read as the reverse complement.
ACCGGCGAAGTAGTTCTCCATCAGCCCGCGCGCCTCTTCGGCGTTGATGCCGAGCTGCTGGGACAGACCGAACGCGCTCAACCCGTACGCCAGGCCGTAGTTCATCGCTTTGATCTTGCGACGTTGGTCGGGGGTGACCTCGTCGACCGGCACCCCGAACACCGACGACGCGGTGGCGGCGTGGAAGTCGGCGCCGGAGTTGAGCGCGTCGATCAGCGCGTCGTCGGAGGAGAGGTGCGCCATGATGCGCATCTCGATCTGGCTGTAGTCGGCGGTGAGCAGGCACTCGTACCCCTCGCCGACCACGAACGCCCGGCGGATCCGCCGGCCCTCCTCGGTGCGGATCGGGATGTTCTGCAGGTTGGGCTCGGTGGAGGAGAGCCGCCCGGTGGCCGCCACCGTCTGGTTGAACGTGGTGTGGATGCGGCCGTCGTCGGAGACCGACTTGAGCAGACCGTCCACGGTCGACTTGAGCTTGGCGACGTCGCGGTGGCGCAGCAGGTGGGCCAGCACCGGGTGCGGCTGCTGGGCGTAGAGCCACTGCAGGGCGTCGGCGTCGGTGGTGTACCCCGTCTTGATCTTCTTGGTCTTGGGGAGGCCCAGCTCGGTGAAGAGGATCTCCTGCAGCTGCTTGGGCGAGCCCAGGTTGAACTCCCGACCCACCGCCTCGTACGCGCCCTGCGCGGCGGCCTTCACCTCGGCGGCGAAGTGCGCCTCCAACTCGGAGAGGTAGTGCGTGTCGGCGGCGATGCCGGTGCGCTCCATGCCGGCGAGGACCCGCATCAGCGGCAGCTCCACCCCCGCCATCAGCCGGGCGGACTGCTCACCGTCGCGGGACAGCTCGGCGTCGATCGCGTCGGCCAGGTCGAGGGTGGCGCGGGCCTGGAGCATCAGGTTCTGCTCGACCACGCCCTCGTCACCCAGCCCGTCGAGGGTCAGCTGGCCGGACTCCGGGACGTCGACGCGCAGCTCCCGGTGCAGGTAGCGCAGTGCCAGGTCGGTCAGGTCGTAGGAGCGCTGGTCGGGACGGGCCAGGTACGCGGCGATCTGGGTGTCGCGCTGGATGCCGGCCAACTCCCAGCCGTGCGCGGCGCAGGCCAGCACGGCGGGCTTGCTGTCGTGCAGCACCTTGGGCCGCTGCGCGTCGGCCAGCCAGCCGGCCAGGGCGCCCTCGTCGGTCGCGTCGAGCCCGGCCGGGTCGACCCAGGCCGCCGCGCCACCGGCGGTGGCCAGGGCCAGACCGGTGATCGACGCGGTGTGCCGACGGTTGGGGCCGGTGTCGAGCGTGACCGCCAAGCCGACCGGTGTGCCGGCGTGCGCGTGGGTGGCCAGCCAACCGGCCAGTGCGCCGGGCTCGGTGAGCACCGCCCCGGTGAGGTCGAACCCGGACTCGGCCTCCGGCTCGACGGCCTCCAGATATTGGTAGAGGCGGTCGCGCAGGATGCGGAACTCCAGGGTGTCGAAGACCTGGTGCACCGCCTCCCGGTCCCAACCGGTCCACCGGGTGTCCTCCGGGCGCAGCGGCAGCTCCAGGTCGGACACGAGGCGGTTGATCTCGTAGTTGCGGATCACGTCGGCGAGCCGCTCGCGCAGGCTGTCGCCGGCCTTGCCCTTGATCTCGTCGGCGCGGGCGATCACACCCTCCACGCCGCCGTAGGTGGTGATCCACTTGGCGGCGGTCTTCGGGCCGACGCCCGGGATGCCGGGCAGGTTGTCGCTGGTCTCGCCGACCAGCGCGGCCAGGTCGCGGTACTGCTGCGGCCCGACGCCGTACTTCGCCTCGATCGCCGCCGGGTCCATCCGCGCCAGGTCGGAGACACCCTTGCGCGGGTAGAGCACGGTGACCTGGTCGCCGACCAGCTGGAACGCGTCCCGGTCACCACTGCTGATCAGCACCGTCATGCCCTGGTCGCGGGCCTGGCAGGCGAGCGTGGCGATGATGTCGTCGGCCTCGTAGCCCTCCATCTCGACCACCGGGATCTGCAGCGCGGCCAGGACCTCCTTGACGAGGCTGACCTGACCCTTGAAGTCGGTCGGGGTCTCGCTGCGGCCGGCCTTGTACTCCGCGTACTTCTCGGTGCGGAACGAGCGGCGGGAGACGTCGAAGGCCACGACGATGTGGGTGGGCTGCTCGTCGCGCAGCACGTTGATCAGCATCGAGGTGAAGCCGTAGACCGCGTTGGTCGGCTGACCCGTCGTGGTGGAGAAGTTTTCCACCGGCAGGGCGAAGAAAGCCCGGTATGCCAGGGAATGTCCGTCGACGAGAAGCAGGCGCGGCGTCGTAGCTGTCACGGCAGCGACTCTAGTCCGTCGCACGGGTAACTCAGGCCACGCCGAGGTACGCCTCCTTGACCGCCGGGTCGTGCAGGAGCTCCTGGCCGGTGCCCTCCTTGACGATCCGGCCGGTCTCCAGCACGTACCCCCGGTGCGCCCGGGACAGCGCCTGCTGGGCGTTCTGCTCGACCAGCAGGATCGTGGTGCCCTGCTCGTTGATCCGGGTGATGATCTCGAAGATCTGCTGGATCAACTTGGGCGCCAACCCCATCGACGGCTCGTCCAGCAGCAGCAGCTTCGGACGGGTCATCAACGCGCGACCCACCGCGAGCATCTGCTGCTCACCGCCGGAGAGCGTGCCACCGGCCTGCTTGCGACGCTCGTGCAGCCGCGGGAACAGGTCGAACACCATTGCCAGATCCTTGGCGATGTCCGCCTTGTCCCTGCGGGTGTAGGCCCCCATCTCCAGGTTCTCCAGGACGGTCATACCCGGAAAGACGCCACGGCCCTCCGGCGACTGCCCGATCCCTCGGATCACCCGCAGGTCGGCGCGCAGCCGGCTGACGTCGGTGCCGTCGAACCGGATGCTGCCGCCGGAGATGGCGTGCAGCCCGGAGATCGCCTTCATGGTCGTGGTCTTGCCGGCGCCGTTCGCGCCGATCAGGGCCACGATCTCGCCCTGCTCCACGTGCAGGCTGATGCCGTGCAACGCCTCGATGCGGCCGTAGAGCAGCTTCAGGTTGTCGATCTCAAGCAGCATCCTCGACACCTCCCAGGTAGGCCGCGATCACCTTCGGGTCGTCGCGCACGTCGGCCGGCGACCCCTCGGCGATCTTCTGCCCGAACTCCAGCACCACGAGCCGGTCCACCACACCCATGACCAGTCGCATGTCGTGCTCGATCAGCAGGACGGTGACCCCCGAGTCGCGGATCTTGCGGATCAGCTGCAGCAGGGCCACCTTCTCGGCCGGGTTGAAGCCGGCGGCCGGCTCATCGAGGCAGAGCAGCGTGGGATCGGTCGCCAGGGCTCGCGCGATCTCCAGACGGCGCTGGTCACCGTACGACAGGTTGCGGGCCAGGTCGCCGGCGCGACCCTCGATGCCCACGAAGTCCAGCAGCTCGCGGGCCTTCTCCTTGCCCTGCCGCTCCTCCCGCCAGTGCCGCGGCAGCCGCAGCAGGGCGCTCGGGACGCTGGTCTTGTGGTTGGCGTCCGCGCCGACCTGCACGTTCTCCAGTGCCGTCATCTCCGGGAAGAGCCGGATGTTCTGGAAGGTACGCGCGATGCCCAGCTTGGTGATCTGGAACCGCTTGCGGCCGCTGACCTTCTCGCCCCGGAACCGGATCTGCCCGGTCGTCGGGGTGTAGACGCCCGTCATCGCGTTGAAGCAGGTCGTCTTGCCCGCGCCGTTCGGACCGATCAGCCCGAGGATCTCCCCCTCGTAGAGGGTGAAGTTGACGTCGTTGAGGGCCACCACGCCGCCGAACCGCAGCGTGACGTGGTCGACCTCCAACAGCGGCTTACGACCGTCGACCGCCGGGGCCGGCTCGCCGGCACTCTCGTCCGGCGTCGACGAGGTCTCCGGCGGGCTACCCACCGTCGTCCGCGCGTCGATCGCCATGTCGCGCTCGCTGGTGGCGTCGCGCTCGCTGCCCATCCGTGGCTCACTCAACGACAGCCACCTCCTTCTGCCGGTCCTTGAGCTCGGCGGCCCGCCGCCGGTTCGGCCAGAGACCCTGCGGTCGGAAGATCATCACGATGATCAGCAGAATCCCGAAGATGAAGTAGCGCAACGACGTCGGGCTCACGTCGAAGTCGTTACCGAAGACGGTGGCCGTCTCCGGCAGGCCGAACACGTCACCCACCGACCGCAGCCACTCCGGAATGTAGATGACCAGGAAGCCACCGAGGATCGCACCGCCGATGCTGCCCGCACCACCGAGCAGAACCGCCGCCAACACCAGAATCGAATTCTCCAACGAGAACGTCGACGAGTTGACGAAGTTCGCCTGACCGGCCCACAACGTGCCGGACAGACCACCGACCGCCGCGCCGATCGCGAACGCCCACAGCTTGAAGCGGAACGTCGGCACGCCCATCAGCTCCGCCGCGTCCTCGTCCTCACGGATCGCGACCCACGCCCGACCCACCCGGCTGTTCGCCAGGTTCCGGATCAGGAAGACGGCAGCGATGATCACGGTGAGCAGCAGCCAGTAGTACGGCTTGAACTCGAACTGGAAGATGGCCGACCCGTCCGGGTACTTGCCCGGCGGGTGCGCCACCTGCGGGATGCCCCGGTCACCGTTGAGGATCCAGTCCTGGTTCTTCGCGATGATCCGGATCATCTCCGCGAAACCGAGGGTCACGATCGCCAGGTAGTCACCGCGCAGCCGCAGGGTCGGCGCGCCGAGCAGCACACCGGACAGCAGTGCCAGCGCGACCGCGATCGGCACCGTGACCAACCAGGGCCACGGGCTCTCCAGCCAGTTGTACTCGGTGATGAGCTTGCTCTCCGGCGACGTCAACAACGCCACGGTGTACGCGCCGACCGCGAAGAAGCCGAAGAACCCCAGGTCCAACAGACCCGCGTACCCCACCACCACGTTCAGACCGAGCGACAGCAGCACGATCCACGCGCAGTAGAACAGCACCGCCGCCATGTCGTTGCGCGTGGTGTAGAGCGGAATCCACACACCCGGAATGTTCAGGTACTCGTAGAACCACTTGTTCGGCAGGACGTAGAGGAAGGCGACGAAGGCCAGCAACCCGGTGATCCGGGCGGACTTCGGCAGCCCGTCGACCCGCCGACCGAAGGCACTCGAAGCGGAGTGCCAACGCTCTCGCAGAGCGGTCATGCCCGCGCCCTCCCCAACGACTCGCCCAGCAGACCGGTCGGCCGGAACATCAGCAGGACGATCAGCACGACGAAGGCGATGAGGTCCCGCCACTGCGAGCCGAACAGCGCCGAACCGTAATTCTCGACCAGACCGAGCATGATGCCGCCGATCGCCGCACCGCGCAGATTGCCGATACCGCCCAGCACCGCGGCGGAGAACGCCTTGAGGCCGAGCAGGAAGCCGATGTTGTAGCGGGTGTTCCCACTCTTCATGTCACTGAAGACAGCGGCCACACCGGCCATCAGACCGCCCAGCACGAAGACCAGCGCGATCACGCGGCTCTTGTTGACGCCCATCAGGGCAGCGGTGTTGGCGTCCTGCGCGACCGCGCGGATGCCCTTGCCGAAGCGGGTGCGGTTAACGAACCAGTCCAGCCCGACCATCATGATGATGGCCACGCTCAACGTCAGCATCTGCACGGGCGTGACGCTCCAGCCGCCGATGCTGAACAACGTGTCGGCGGGCAGCAGGGCCGGCGAGCCGATCTGACGCCGCTGGGTCAACGTCCCCATCAGCTCCATCAGGGCGTACGACGCGCCGATGGCCGTGATCAGGAAGGCCAGCGGCGGCGCGTTGCGCCGGCGCAGCGGCCGATAGGCGGTGACCTCGATGAGCAGGGCGACGCTGCCGGACAGCAGCGCCGCTGCCACGATCGCCAAAGCGATCAGCAGCAGCGAGCGGCCCACCGACGGAGCGCCGCTGTTGCTGTCGAGCCCGAAGGCCGCCCAGGTCCAGATGGCACCGAACGTGCCGATCATGAAGACCTCGGAGTGCGCAAAGTTGATCAGGCGAAGTACGCCGTAGACGAGGGTGTAGCCGAGGGCGATGAGTGCGTAGATCGCACCCTGCACCAACCCGGTTGTGGTCAGTTCCGGGAAGCCCCGGACGAGTTCTGCAAAGTCCACCGATGCTCCGAAGGGTGTTGCGTTTAGCCGATGCGGCCGGAGTTGCACACCCCGGCCGCATCGAAACAACTCTGTTCGTCACGCCCTCAAACCTGTGACCCAGAAAGGGATCAGGCCTTCGGGATCTCCACATCAGGAGCCCACGCACCGGCGGTCGCCTTGAAGGCCCACACCTTGACCTGAGCCGGGTCCAGCTCGCCGTTCGGCTCCCACTTGTAGGTCACGCCCGAAGCGGAACCGGCCTTGTTGTAGGTGGAGAGGAAGGCCTGGATGTCGGCGCGGGTGGTCTTGCCAGCCTTGATCGCCTCAAGGTAGATGTTGGCCAGGTCGAACGACACGTCGGCGTACACGCCCGGGTCGACGCTGTACTTGGCCTTGAAGTCGGTCACGAAGGTGCCCTTGGCCGCGGTCGCCGGGCCACACGGGCAGGTGGCGATGGTGCCCTCGACGTCCTTCTGACCGGCCACCGACAGCATGTTGGCGTCGTTGATGCCGTCGCCACCGATGAACGTGCCGGTCCAGCCCGCAGCCCGCAGCTGCTTCAGGAACGGCGCCGCCTCCTCGGTGTAACCCGCGTAGAACAGCACCGTCGCGCCGCTGGTCTTCACCTTGGAGATCTGCGCACCGAACTCCTGCGCGTTGTCGACGACCTTGTCGGTGCCGATGACCGCCGTGCCGAGGACCTTCTTGGCCTCGTCGGCCAGACCCGCGCCGTACGCCGACTGGTCGTCGATGACGAACGCCTTGTCCGACTTCAGCACGTTCTTGATGTAGCTGGCGATCGCCGGGCCCTGGGAGAAGTCGTTACCCACACCCCGGTGGAAGACCTTCCAACCCTTCGTCGAGAGGCTCGGCCGCGTGGCCGACGGGCTGATGCTCGACAGACCCGCGGTGTCGAAGATCGGCAGCGCGACCTCGCTCTCACCGGAGAACGCCGGGCCGACCATGCCGACGATCTTCGTGTCGGCCACCGCGCTGGTCGCCAGACCACCGGCCAGGTCGGCCTTGCCCTGCGAGTCGAACGCCTGAACGGTGACCTTGCAGTCCGCGTTCTCCGCGTTGTACTTCTCCACGGCCAGGTCGGCACCCTGCTTCATCGGGGTGACCAGGCCGGCGTCGGCGCCGGAGAGCGCACCGAAGAAACCGATCTTGAGGTCGCACGCCTTGCTGGCGGAACCGTCCGACGTGCCCTCGTCCTTTTTACATGCGCTGGCGCCGCCGGCAATGAGCGCCGCGATGGCGACGCTGCCGAGGACGCGCACGAAGTTTTGCCTCAAGGCTGGAACCCTCCTCCGTCCAGAAGCCCGATGTCGCCTGGCGGAACGCCGAAGCGACAACGGACCGGACCGTTCACCCGGTCTGGGGCGGGACGTTATCCCAGAAGCACTACTGACCGTAAGGTGTCGTAGGCGGCATTGACTCAACCGTTACCAGACGCGGGGAATCTCGCGTTTAGATGTCACATCGGCACCTGTCGACAACCCGTCAGACGGCCCCCAAGGGCGCGAACCACACCCTCGCCGCCACTCCGTCGTCGAGTGTGATTACCAACCGGCCGTCCCAGATAGTGGTTGCCGCGGACGTGTCCCCAGCTGCGGCAACGTCCGCCGGCAGCGGCACCGACACCCACGACGAGCCACCCGCGGTGGACCGCCACAGCCGATGCCCGCCGGCCGCCACCGTCATCGCCAGCAGCCCGCCACCAGCGCCGGCGCCGGCGCCGGCCACCGACTCGACGGCGGCCACCGAGCCCGTGCCCGTCGCCCCGAAACGCCCCACGGCGCGCCACGTACCGGCACTCGACGCCGCGCCCGCCGGCTCCCGCACCCACGCCTGGAACCCGCTCCCCCGCACCCCCACGGCGTACACCGCCGACCCGACCCGGACGAGACGCTGCACGATCTCGTCGTCCCCGGTGGCCGGCAGCGCCAACCG
>NZ_WBKR01000187.1 GCF_008868155.1 Micromonospora sp. ALFpr18c | reverse complement strand
AGCCAGCCACCATTCCACCGCCCGAGTGCGGCCGGTCACAGCCCACAACCCCCACCACCGGACAAACCACCCACCCCGACGCGACCGGCCACGACCCCACATCGGGCAATCACCGGGTGATCCACTCAGGTTCAGCGAAAACGGGGTATCCGGGACGGGGTGACACCCCAGTTTCATTGATGCCGAGTTGATCGCAACGTCGGGCTGGGCATACAGGACGGGCTGGCGCCCGTCGGATCAGGTCCGACGGGCACCAGCCCCAGGTGAAGTCCGGGCACTGCCCGGTGGTGACACCGATTAGTGCGCAGCCCCGCCGAAGCGCTGGCGGCGACGCCAGGCCAGGGTCAGCAGCAGCATGATCGCGCCCGCGCCGACCAGGCCGCCGCCGAGCTTCATGGGCGTGCCGATGCTGTCACCCGTGACGGGCAGCGGCTGCTTCTTGTGCAGCACCCGCAGCTCGGTGCTGGCGGTCCGGCCGGATTCCCGACCGGTGGCGGTGAAGGTCAGCAGACCCGTCGCCGACGGCTTGTAGCTCTTGGTGAAGCGACCCTGGGCGTCGGTGAACGCCGTGAAGCTCAGCGGGGCGCTCGCCTGGTAGGCCACGGGTGCCATGGCGACCGTCGTACCGTCGCTGCGCCGCGCCGGCGCCTGGCCGGCCGCCGGAGCGGCCAGCGGGGTCACCGACACCACGATGTCGACAGTCTCGTTCGGACCGAATCCGGTGCCGGTCAGCACGACCGTCTCGCCGAGGAAGATCGTCGGTCGGTTGACGGTCAGCGAGGCGGCGGCCGGCGGATACGGCGGCGGCTGGGGCGGGTCTGTGGTCGCGCTGGGCGCCGGCTGCGGCTGTGCCGCCCCCGCTGCCGTCGGCACGGCCACCACGGCCAGGCCGACCGTGAGCGCCATGATGATGCGGGATAGCCGCATGATTGGTTCCCTCCTACTGGTCACAGCTTGGTGCGGAATGAACTTGGGTGGTCCACGGGCTGGCGGTGGGGGTCAGCCACAGCTCGGCTCGCCCGACGCCGGTCTTGGCCGTCAGCACGGTGGCCTCCAGCACCCGTTCGGAGCCGGGGCCGACGTCGACGTTGGCCGTGGCGACCTGTCGGCGACGTTCGGTGCCGCTGCCAAGCGCCGTCTGGACTCCGTCGAGCCGGCCCTCCAGCACCGCGCCCCCGGCCGGGCTGAAGATCGACACCAAGGTGCGAGCGGTGTACGGATCGCCGGCCAGGCCGAGGCCGAGTACCGACTCACTGAGTCCGGACTTCGGCGCCGTCGAGCGCAGGGTCACCCGCAGTCGGAGCTCACGGCGACCGTCGGGTCGGCATTCGCCGACTGTCAGGTTCGCCGTCGGCCGCAGGTAGTAGCCGAGCTTCGCGCCGCTGCCGTCGTTGAGGAACACGCCGACCGTCGGCACGGTGTCCTGTTCCGGAAGCGTCCCGGCCATCCGGCTGTCGCCGAATGTCCGCTGTTCTTCAGGTCGGGCACTCCAGAACAATATCCGGCGTTCAGTGATAGCACGGTCAAATGCGGACAACAACACCCGTGGGTTGACATTCTTCTTGAAAAAGGCGTCAAACACCGCAGCGGCCGACGCCGCGAAGAAGTCGTCCTGTTGCTTCACGTTCAGCCGCTGGTAGCTGTCGTTGAGCAGGGTCTGCACGACCTTCTCGCTGGCCAGCGGGACGCCACCGGGCACCAGCACCGGACCGGTCGCCTTGAGCAGGTACGACAGCACCACCGGGTCGACGGCGAGCACGCCGTCGACGGTGGTGCCGGTCTTACGCCGGAACATCTCCCGGTACAACGCGGCGGCGGTCGGGAAGTGCGGGGTCAGGTTGACGTCGGCGGGATAGATGCCGGGCAGGTCGGTCCAGAGTGCCCGGGTCTCGGCCGGCAACTTCAACGCCGGCGTGAACTGGCCCAGGGACGCACTGCTGCCCTGCGCCCCCATCTGGACCGTGCCGTTCTCGGCCTCGATCATGGCGTACGCGCCGAACATGCCGCCGGTGGCCCGCAGCTCGGCCAGGTTCTGTGAGACCAGCAGGTAGCGTCGCGGGCCGTTCGCGCCGAGCAGTGGCGGCAGCAGCCGGGCTCCCTGGTCGGCGGCCGTGGTGAGGCTGGCCAGGCGGTCGATCTCGGCCCGCAGGTCGGTGAGCGCCTGGCGGATCTGGTTGACCAGGCGGTCGGCGGGCACCACAGCCAGGTCCCGGCGGGTGCGCTGCACCGCCTCGCTCACCCGGGACAACTCGGCGGAGACCGAGGTCAGCCGGGCCAGATCCAGTCGGCCGCCGGACGGCACGAGGCTGGTCAGGTCCGTCCGGAGCAGGGCCGGGAACGCCTGCCGGGCCAACTCGTCGATGGCGACCGAGATCTGGCGGACCGCGTCGAGGTCGTCGCCCGCGATCGGGGTACGCCGGGCGAGCGCCCAGCCCGGGTCGGCGGTCGCGGCTCGGGCCGCGCCGGACTGCTCCTGAAGGGCGGCGAGGGTTCGCAGGGCACGGTCGGTGTCCCCGCCGACGACCTGGGCGCTCAACTCGCGGGCGAGGCCAGCGGCGTTGAGCAGGTGGGAGCGCGCCTGCCAACCACGGAAACCGATCCACCCTCCGATCGTCAGCAGCAGCGAGCAGACCACCAGGGCGCCCAGCAGCGCCCGTCGCAGTCGCGCGCGTCGCCGGCGCCGGGACCGGCTGCGCCGCCGGTGCGGTCGTTCGCTCTCCGTCACACCACTCTCCATCCCAGGAACCGGACAGAAGATCCGATTTCCCCTGACCGTTCTTAGCACGCAAAGCGCCATCCCGTACCGTTTTGGCGCTTCTCGTCCTTTAAGCGAATTTCATTCGTGAGGCGGTTGGTTCCGCGGCGCGGCCCGCCGCCTCGTGCAGCAGCCGCTCGATCTGGTCGACGCCGGCCGGCAACGACATCTCCCGCAGGTACGCCTCGCGGCCACGGCGACCCATCTCGACGCGTGCCGGGGCGGGGATGGTCGCGGCCAGCCAGAACCGGTCGGCCAGCGCGGCCCAGTCCTCGGGCGGGCAGGACAGTCCCGCCCGGGCCCGTTCGACCAGCTCGGCGGTGTCTCCCCCGGCCGAGGCCACCACGGGCGCGGCGCAGGAGAGCGCGGCCTGCAGCTTGCCCGGGACCATGCCCCGCAGCTCCGGCAGATCGCGCAGCATGACCAGCTGGTAGTCGGCGGCGGCGTACAACTGCGGCATGTCGACCGGCGAGCGCCGCTCCACGAAGCGGATGTTCTCCGCGCCCAGCTCGGCGGCGAGCCCCCGCACCCGCCGCTCCTCGGCACCCGAACCGACCAGGACCAGATCCATCGTCCGGTCCAACGCCGCGGCCGCCCGTACCGCCGTCTCCAGCCCCTGTCGGGCGCCGATCGTGCCGGCGTGCATCACCACGCACCGTCCGTCGCGGCGGACCAGTTGGCGGGCCGCGGCGTCCGGCGTCGCCGGGTGGAAGATCCGTTCGTCGGTCCAGTTCAGCACCACCCGGACCCGGGACGGATCGGCGCCGGCGGCGACCACCAGGTCCCGCATCGACGGCGCGGCCACCGCGACCCGCGCGGCGGACCGGTAGATCCGGGTCATCGCGGTGGACATCCGCGTCGCCCACCGTCCGTCGCCCGCCTCGCCGTCGCCGTCGCGCGCCCAGACGTCCTGCACGTGCACCACCGCCGGAACCCGCCCGAGCAGTCGCAGCACTCCGGCCGCGGCGAACGTGGTGGCCGGCAGTTGGAAGACGTAGAGCGCGTCGACATCGCCGAGGACCCGGCGCGCGGTCATCGTCGCGCTGCCCGCGAAGGACAGGTAGCTGGCCATCCGCGCGCCGGTGGACGTGCCGGCCCCCGTGTACCTCGGCACCCGCCGGACGGTCAGCCGTTCGCTGTGCGTCTCGTGGTGCCACCGCTGCCGCCAGCCGGGGTAGACGTGCCCGCCGGGATAGTCCGGGAAGCCGGTGAGCACCCGGACCTCGTGCCCGCGGGCGGCGAGGGCCTCGGCGAGGCTGCCCGGGATGAAGGCCGGCTCGGGCGGGAAGTGGTACGACAGGATGCCGATCTTCACCGGGGCACCGCCGTCCACCACGGATCGGCCCCGGTCGGCGCGGCAGCACGTCCGGCGGGCAGCCGGCCCGCGTACGATGCCGACAACCCCTCCCCGCGCGGCCACCGGCGTCGACGCACCGCCCTCGCGGTGCGGCCGGCCGTGTCCGCACCGACGGAAGGGGCCACCATGGCCGACCGTGTGCTGTTCGTCTGCCACGCCAACCTGTGCCGATCGCCGATGGCCGAGTACCTGGCCCGCCGGCTGCTCGCCGACCAGCCGGTCGCGCTGTCCAGCGCCGGCACCGACGCGATGGACGGGCTGGCCATGCACCCGTACGCCCAGCGGGTCGCGGCCGAGGGCGGCGCGGACCCGGCGGAGTTCCGCAGCCGGACGCTGCGCGCCGAGTACCTGACCGACGCGACGCTGGTGCTGACCGCGACCCGGCGCCAGCGATCGGTCTGCACCGCGCTGGCACCGGCGGCGCTGCACCGCACGTTCACCATGCTCCAGTTCGGCCGGCTGGCCGCGGCGGCCGAGCCGGCCACCGAGCGGGCCGACGACCCGTTGGGGGCCGCGATCGCCGCCGCCACCCGCGCCCGGGGGCGGCTGCAACCCGCCGCCCCCGACGCGGATGACCTGCGTGATCCGATCGGCGGCACCGCCGCCGACTTCCGACGGTGCGCGGAGGAGATCGAACGGGCGTTGCGACCCCTCGCCGCGCTCATCGGGGCAGCCGGGTGAGCTCCTGGGTGCGGTCGCTGACGCCGTTGACCCCGCTGCCCTCGCTGTGCCTGGCCGCCGACCTGACCCGGTCGGTCGGCACCGACGGCGTGGCCGTCGAGGCGACCACCCGGTAGGCCTCGTACTGGTACGCCTCGGCCTTGGCCACCTTGGCCATGTTCAGCACGCAGCCGAGCAGCCGCACCGACACCGAGTGCAGCGAACGGGCCGCCGCGGCCACCTGGGTCCGCGACGTACGACCCTGCTGGCTCACCAGCAGCGCGCCGTCGGCCTGGACGGCCACCACGACACCGTCGGTCACCGCGAGCAGTGGCGCGGTGTCGATGATCACGATGTCCGCCGACTCGCGCAGGGCGAGCAGCAGGTCGGCCATCGCCTTGGAGCCGAGCAGTTCGCTCGGGTTCGGTGGCGCCGAGCCGCTGGGCAGCACCAGCAGCGACTTGTCGCCCCAGCGCTGCACCACGTCACCGACCTGGACGTCGCCGACCAACACGTCGGTGAGCCCGACCCCGGCGTCCATGCCCAGGTACTCGTCGATCTTCGGGCGGCGCAGGTCCGCGTCGACCAGCAGCACCCGCCAGCCCGCCTCGGCCAGCGCGATGGCCAGGTTGCAGGAGAGCGTGGTCTTGCCCTCTCCCTGCAGGGCGCTGGTCACGGCGATGACCCGGGCCGGCTCGTGCACGTCGACGAAGCGCAGGTTGGTGCGCAGTTTGCGGACCGCCTCGGCGCGCGCCGAGGTCGCGGCGTCGCCGACGATCAGCGGCGCGGTGCGGGCGCTGCTCTCGAACGGGATCTCACCGAGCAGCGGGCTGCCGGTGGCCCGTTGCAGCCCGGCGGCGTCGCGCAGCCGGACGTCGGCCACGCCGCGCAGGATCGCCAGGGCGACGCCGAGCACCAGGCCGAGCAGCCCGCCCAGGGTGAGGTTGCGGGCCGGCTGCGGCGATACGGGGCTGGCGCTGACCCGGGGGCCGCTCACCACCTCGATCTTGATCGGAGCCTTGCCGTCGGGTGGCGTCTCGACCTTCTGCACGAGTTCGACGAACTTCGCGGCCAGGGTCTCGGTGACTCGCAGGGCCCGGGTCTGGTCGGTGTCGGTCACCGACGCGCGCAGCAGGACGGTGCCGGTCTCGGTGGAGGTCGCCACCCGGTGCTGCACCTCGTCCGCGGTGAGCCCGACCGGGGTCTCGGCCACCACGCTCTGCGCCAGCCGGTCGCTGGTGAGCAGGTCGGCGTACGACTTGACGCGCTGCTGAAGGAAGAGGCCGCCCTGATAGGCGTCGCTGATGCCCTGGTTGGGGGTGGTGACGAAGAACGTCACCGAGGCGACGTACCGGGGTTGGGCCCGTACGGTCACGAACGCCGAGAGACCCAGGGCGACCATGACCGTGACCAACACGAGCCACCAGTGCCGACGTACGTGCCGCAGTTGGCGGAGCAGGTCCATCAGGAGCGCCTCCGTGCCGGTCCGGTTACGCCAAAGAACTTCACGAAAACCCCCAAGGTCGTCTTAAACTCGTGAAACCATTAAAGCTGCCCATACGGCTTATGTCCGGAGTTATGTACTTTCAGCGGCGAACATGTGTGCCCGCATGACCAACCCGACAGAAGGCCATTCGGCAGCGGCGATATCCGGGAAAAGTCGACAACCGATCGGCCGGCCCCCCTTCCGCCCCGTGGTCGCGGCGACGCGCGGTCCCGGATAGGGTCGACAGCGGTGTGCCGGGAAGTCTGGTCGGCGAGTGGATTCCTGCCGTCCCCACACCCGAGGTGAGCCGCACACATGGCCGACCACACCCCACCGTCCGACCGGTTCCGGCTCTTCTCGCGATCGTCCTGGCCGGAGGCGCGGCACCTGGCCGACGTCCTGCGGACCGAGACCGTCGGCGGCGCGCTGCTCCTGCTCGGCGCCGTGCTCGCGCTGATTTGGGCGAACTCCCCCTGGGTCGACTCGTACGTCCGGCTCGGCGACTGGGTGCCCTGGCCCGGCGGGGCGCGCTGGCATCTCGACCTGTCCATGGCCACCTGGGCCGCCGACGGCCTGCTGGCCGTCTTCTTCTTCGTGGTGGGGCTCGAACTCAAGCGGGAGTTCGTCGTCGGCGAACTGCGCGACCCGCGGCGTGCCGCGCTGCCGGTGGTGGCCGCGCTCGGCGGCATGCTGCTGCCCGCGCTGATCTACGTGGCGGTCGTGCTGGCCGGGGGTGGGCCGGGGCTCCGCGGCTGGGCGATCCCGACCGCCACCGACATCGCCTTCGCCCTCGCCGTGCTCGCGGTGGTCAGCTCACACCTGCCCCAGGGCCTACGCGCCTTCCTGCTCACCCTCGCCGTGGTCGACGACCTGTTCGCGATCACCATCATCGCGATCTTCTACACCGCCGAGTTCCATCCCGTACCGTTGCTGGCCGCGCTGGTGCCGATCGGGCTCTTCGCGCTGCTGGTGCGACGCGGACGCACCTGGTGGTGGGCGCTGATCCCCCTCGCGCTGGCCGCCTGGGCGCTGGTGCACGCCTCCGGGGTGCACGCCACGGTGGCGGGCGTCCTGCTCGGCTTCACCGTGCCGGTGCTGGCGCGCCGCCGCGGCACCGGCGACGCCTCGACCGCCGCCCCACCGGCCGACGCCGACACCGACGCCGGTGGCCTCGCCGCGCACCTGGAACACCGGTGGCGGCCGGTGTCCGCCGGATTCGCGGTGCCGATCTTCGCCCTGTTCGCGGCCGGCGTCACACTGCGCGGCACCGACGTGGGCGCCCTGCTGACCGACCCGGTGGTGATCGCCATCGTCGCCGGCCTGGTCCTCGGCAAGAGCGTCGGCATCTTCGGCTCGACCTACCTGCTGGCCCGCTTCACGCGCGCCGAACTGGACGAGGACATCAGGTGGGCCGACCTGCTCGGCATCGCGCTGCTCGCCGGTGTCGGCTTCACCGTGTCGCTGCTCATCGGCGACCTGGCGTTCGGCGCCGGCAGCGTCGCCGACGACCGGGTGAAGACCGCCGTGCTCGCCGGGTCGGTGATCTCCGCCGGGCTGGCCGCCGTCGTGTTGCTGCGCCGCAACGCCGCGTACCGCCGGGTGGCCGAGCGGGAGCGGTTGGACGCCGACGGCGACGGCGTGCCGGACGTCTACCAGCGCCCCGCCGGCCGCTGACCGGGTCGCGGGCTCAGCGACGGCGCTCGGCGGGCGGCTGCTCCTCGGTCTCCTCGGCCAGCGCCTCGGCCGCCGGTGCCGTGAGGTCGTCGCCCGGCACCGCCACCGCCTCGGCCTCGTCCTGCTCGTCGGGCTTCCCGCCGGGAGGCGGCTCGGGCGCGGTGGCGCCGCCGGAGTAGCCGTACTCGTTGGGTTCGTCGTGCCGGCTCATCTCGTGATCCTCCCGCTTTCGCCCGTTTCGCCTCTCACCGCCAACGGTAAGTGGTGATCGTTCGTGGCGCAGGACGCCGACGATTGTCCACCCGACCACGGCGGCGTGGTGCCCAGCGCCGCCCCGAGCAGTTGGCGCAACGCGACGATCACCGCCACGCCGGCCAGATCGGTCCAGCCCGGTCCGCCGGCGAGCCGGAGCAGGGCCGCCGCGGTCAGCAGATCCAGCAGAATCCGGATCGCGGCGCGGCCGGCACCCGTGAGCAGCACGGTCACCACACCCACGACCAGAGCGAGCGCGGTGACCGCCACGGCCAACGCGCCTGTCACGACCGGCGCTCGCCCTCGGCCACCTGCCGCTGCTCCTGGCGGATCTCCCGACCCAGGAAGTAGTTCAGCGCCGTCCGGATCGTGGCGATGGCCGCCAGCTGGCCGATCTGGGCGAACGACGGCGACACGGCCGTCCGCAGCACGTCGGCCGCCAGTTGGAACTCCAGACCCAGGGTCAGGAACCGGCCCAGGCTCAGCCGGATCGGAGTGAAGACAGCGGCGGTGCGATGTCGCAGCCCCTCGACCACGAACCGCACCGCCGCCCAGACCGCACCCACGAAGATCACCAGAGCGCCGGCGACCTCCACCACGGCGACCAGCACCTCGTCGCCGTGGCGCAACAGCTCCGCCGGCCCCACCCCGGGCCGTTACCCGCGCACGCAGCGGCTAGTCGACACTCAGGTCAGCTCGTTCACCGCCTCGAGGATCAGCCAGAGACCGGAGATGGCGAAGAGGATCGCGGCGCCGTACCTGATGGTCTTCTCCGGCAGCCGGCGGCCGAGCATCCGGCCGACCAGGATGGCCAGGGCGTCCGCCGCCACCATGCCGATGGTGGAGCCCAGCCAGGTGCCGAACCAGCCGTACTTGGTGGCCAGGGTGATCGTCGCGAGCATGGTCTTGTCGCCCAGCTCGGCCAGGAAGAACGCCACCGACACCGCCACCAGCGCGGTCCTGTTCGTCTTCTCCGCCTTGCGCTTCTCCTCGTCGGTGAGCTTGTCCCCCCGCAGGGTCCACGCGCCGAAGCCGAGGAACGCCACACCGGCCACCAGCGAGATCCACTCGGTGGGCAGCACCGCCCCGAGACCCGCGCCGATCGCGACCGACGCCAGGTGCACCACCGCCGTCGCGACGGTGATGCCGATCAGCACCGGGATCGGCTTGAACCGCGTGGCGAAGGTCAACGCCATCAACTGGGACTTGTCCCCCAGTTCGGCGACGAAGATGACGCCGAAGCTGACAACCAGCGCGGCGAGAAATCCCTCCATGACATCCTTCCCGTTTTCACACCGGGAGGAGGTACAGGGGCGCCCTCGACCCGGCTGCAACAGCCTGAGTCGAAGGTCTCGCCCGCCCCGGAGACCGGGGCCGCGTGGCCGGATGCGGAACGCACCAGTATGTCGACCACGACATTGGGGGCTACTCCCCTTCGCGTGACCAACCCTATCGGATCACCCCGGAGACCGCCCGGGGTGGGTGAACAGGCTCACCGAGCCCGGGCCAGCGTGACCCCGAACAGCCCGTCCGGGTCGGTCCAGAACTCCGCCACGGTGAAGCCCGCCGTACCCAGCTCCGCGGCGATGCCCGCCGGACGGAACTTCGCCGACACCTCGGTGCGCAACTCCTCCCCCGCCGCGAAGTCCACGGTCAGGTCCAGCACCCGCACACTCATCGGCCGGGTCGCGCGCAACCGCATCTCGATCCACTCGTGGTCCGGGTCCCAGAGGGCGACGTGCTCGAACGCGGCCGGGTCGAAGTCGGCGCCCAACTCCCGGTTGATCACGCGCAGCACGTTGCGGTTGAACTCGGCCGTCACCCCGGCCGCGTCGTCGTACGCGGGCACGATCACCGACGGATCCTTGACCAGGTCGGTGCCGAGCAGCAGCCAGTCCCCGATCTCCAGCGCGGTACGCATGGCGCTCAGGAACTCGACCCGCTCGGCCGGCAGCAGGTTGCCGATCGTGCCACCGAGGAACACCACCAGCCGCCGGCCACCGGTCGGCAACCGGTCGAGCTGGCGGGTGAAGTCGCCCACGATGCCCCGCACCCGCAGGCCCGGATAGTCGGCGGCGATCTGCGCGGTGGACGCCAGCAGCGCGCTCACCGACACGTCGAGCGGGACGAACGTGCCCAGCCCGCCCCGGCGGGTGAACGCGTCCAACAACAACCGGGTCTTCTCCGACGAGCCGGAGCCCAACTCGATCAGGGTCTTGGCGCCGGTCAACGCCGCGATGTCGGAAGCGTGTTCGGCCAGCACCGTCCGCTCGGCCCGGGTCGGGTAGTACTCGGGCAGGCGGGTGATCTCCTCGAACAGCTCACTGCCCCGCGAGTCGTAGAACCATTTCGGCGGCAGCCACTTCGCCTCGGCGGTCAACCCCGCCCGGACGTCCTCGCGCAGGCCACGCTCCACGTCCTGCTGCTCAAGGTAGATCTCCAACGGTTCCGCGGTCATCGGCCCTGCCTCTCTGCTCAGTCCACACTCGGATGCCCGACCGGTGCAGCTCACCGGGTCGGCAGTGGGCGTACCCGCACCTCGTTCACGGTGGCGACGACCAGGTGCCCCTCGGGCACCGGCCGCCATCCCGGGTCGTCGTCGTGCGGCTCGGAGGCCACCAGCACCGAGCCCTGCGCCGCGCGCACCGACAGCGCGTGCCCGGCCGCGCTGGCCACCACCCGCCGCCCGTCGGTGAGCAGCAGGTTCAACCGCGACCCCGGTGCCGCCGCGGCGACCTCGGCCACCGTCCGGGCGACCGCCTCCGCCGGG
Source organism: Micromonospora sp. ALFpr18c (assembly GCF_008868155.1). Classification (GTDB taxonomy): domain Bacteria; phylum Actinomycetota; class Actinomycetes; order Mycobacteriales; family Micromonosporaceae; genus Micromonospora. Next base: position 1,561 of record NZ_WBKR01000187.1, on the reverse strand, counting down.
TCGTCGCCGGCGCGCAGCCGATGCCGCACCAGCGCCCAGAGCAGCGCCGAGTCGGTGGCGGCGTCCAGGGTCAGCAGGTCGCGCACCGGCAGCGTGGCGGCGAGCGGCACCACGGCGTCCGGCCAACCACGGATGACACCGTTGTGACTGAACAGCCACCGGCCCTGGGCGAACGGCGCGGCGGCGCCGTCGAGCACCGCCATCCCGACGGTGGCCGAACGGACCGCCGCGAGAACGGCGCCCGCACGGGTCACCGCCGCGAGATCCGCGATCGTCGGATCACTCCAGATCGGCTGGGCCCGCCGGTACCGCACCGGCTCGCCGTCGCCCGGATACCAGCCGACACCGAAACCGTCCGCGTTGATCGTGCCGCCGCCGCGCATGTCGCGCGGCGCCCAGGACTGGCGCGCCAACGAGTACACGGGGTCGAACAGCAGCTCGGCCAGGGTGACCGGCGGACCCAGGTAGGCCAGGTGACGACACATCAGCGAACCCCACCCACCGGCGGGCCGGACGCGGGGCGGCTCACCGGTGCGACTCATCCGGCCGGGCGTCTCGGGCACACCGAAAGCCGCTGAAGATCTGCCGGCGGATCGGATAGTCCCAGTTGCGGAAGGTGCCCCGGCAGGCCGACCGGTCCGTGCCGAACGAGCCGCCGCGCAACACCCGGTAGTCGTCGCCGAAGAAGACCTCGGAGTACTCCCGGTAGGGGAACGCGGTGAAGCCCGGATGCCCCCGGAAGGTCGTCGACGTCCACTCCCAGACGTCGCCGATCAGCTGGTGCACGCCCAGCGGTGAGGCGCCCGCCGGGTACGCGCCCACCGGGGCCGGCCGCAGGTGACGTTGATCGAGGTTGGCGTGCGCCTCGGTCGGGTCGTCGTCGCCCCACGGGAAGCGGCGGGACCGGCCGGTCGCCGGATCCCAGCGGGCCGCCTTCTCCCACTCCGCCTCGGTCGGCAGCCGTTTGCCGGCCCACGCCGCGTACGCCTGGGCCTCGTAGAAGCACACGTGCACCACCGGCTCGTCCGGGCGGACGCGGTCCCACCGGCCGAAACGCCGGTACGACCAGCCGTCGCCGTCGCGGTGCCAGTGCATCGGGGCGTCGAGCCGCTCCTGGACCCGGTGCGCCCAGCCGGCCGGGCTCCACCAGCGCGGGTCGGTGTAGCCGCCGTCGGCGATGAACGCCTCGTACTGACCGTTGGTGACCGGCGCGGCGTCGATGACGTACGCCGGCAGGTCGACACGGTGGGCGGGACGCTCGTTGTCCAGAGCCCACGGGTCGGTGTCGGTGCCCATGGTGAACACACCGGCCGGGACCAGCACCTCGCCGCTGACGCTGGCGGTCGGCTCGGGCGGCGCCGGGGCGTGCAGCACCGCCGACCCCGCCCGCAGCTGGTGGGTGGCGAGCATCGTCTCGTCGTGCTGCTGCTCGTGCTGGACGATCATCCCGAAGGCGAAGCCGTCGGCGACCAGCGGACGCTCGGTGAACCGCACCGCGTCGAGCAGGTCGTGCACCTTGTCGCGGACGGTGCCCAGGTAGGCGCGGGCCTCCGCGGGGGGC
>NZ_WBKR01000186.1 GCF_008868155.1 Micromonospora sp. ALFpr18c | reverse complement strand
CGAACCTGCAGCGCACCGGCAATGACTGGATCGAGGCGGCGTTCCGGGCCGCGCGGGGCGCGGATCCGGGTGCGAAGTTGTGTTACAACGACTACAACACCGATGGCATCAACGCGAAGTCGACCGGTATCTACAACATGGTGCGGGACTTTAAGTCTCGTGGCGTGCCGATCGACTGCGTCGGCTTCCAGTCGCACCTGGGCACCACGATTCCCGGTGACTACCAGGCGAACCTGCAGCGTTTCGCCGATCTTGGTGTCGACGTGCAGATCACCGAGCTGGACGTGATGACCGGCGGCAACCAGGCCAATATCTACGGCACGGTCACCCGGGCCTGCCTGGCCGTCTCGCGCTGCACCGGCATCACCGTGTGGGGCGTGCGGGACAGCGACTCCTGGCGTGGCAGCGACGACGCGCTGCTGTTCGATCGGTCGGGCAACAAGAAGGCGGCGTACACCTCCGTCCTCAACGCCCTCAACGCGGGCTCCAACCCGACCACGCCGCCACCGGGCTCCCCGGTGGACACCAGCGCCTGGTACGTGCTGGTGAACCGCAACAGTGGCAAGGCGCTGGACGTGTACAACCGGGCGACGAACGACGGCGCCCGGATCACCCAGTGGTCCCGCAACGACGGGGCGTGGCAGCAGTGGCAGTTCGTGGACTCGGGGGGTGGCTACTACCGACTGAAGTCGCGGAACTCCGGCAAGGTGCTCGACGTCTACAACTTCTCCACCTCTGACGCCGCCGCGATCGTGCAGTGGAGCGACGGCAACGGCACGAACCAGCAGTTCCGGCTCGCCGAATCCGCCGGTGGCTACCTGCGGGTGATCAACCGCAACAGCGGCAAGGCCGTCGAGGTGCAGGGCGCGTCCACCGCCGACGGGGGAAACATCGTCCAGTACACCGACTGGGGTGGCAACAACCAGCAGTGGCAGCTGATCCGCATCGGGTAGCTGCCCAGCACCGCGGTGGCGCGGACGGGGTCGTCCGCGCCACCGTCGGCGCCGTGCGCGGCACTCCGCGCCGCACCGAGGCCTCCGCCAACCTCTCATATAGTCGTGCGATGGAACGGGTCCGACAGGCGTACTCCTCCGTCGCGCAGCTCTACATCGAGCTGTTCGGCACCAGTCAGCAGGTACACGTCGACGACCTCGCCTTCATCGAGCGGCACCTGGCGGGTGGCCCTGGAGCGGTGCTCGACCTGGGTTGCGGGCCTGGTCACATCACCGAGCACCTTCGTTCCCTGGGCGTGGACGCATCGGGAATCGACATGGTCCCCGAGTTCATCGCCCACGCGCGGGCGACCCATCCGGGCGGCAGGTACCACCTCGGGTCGATCGAGCGGCTCGACGTTGCCGATCACTCCATCGCCGGCATCCTGGCCTGGTACTCGTTGATCCATCTTCCGCCGCGGCATCTCGACGACGTACTCACCGAGTTCCGCCGGGCGATGGCCCCAGGCGGGACTCTGGTGATCGGCTTCTTCGACGGTGACGAGTTCGCCGCGTTCGACCACAAGGTCACGACCGCCTACCGCTGGCCCGTCGACGAGTTCTCGGCGCGACTGGTGCGCGCCGGCTTCGCGGAGGTGGACCGGATGCAACGACCCTTCGATGGCACCCATCGGCCGCACGCCGTCATCGCGGCGACCGCAACCGAACAGTGAGGTGACCCGGCGAGCCTGCGTGCCGTTCTGAGCCAGGCACCGAGAGCCTGTCGATCGTCTGGCAATGGGCCCTACATCAGCGAGCCGGTGGCCTGGCGGGCCGGACCCCAGACGGCCGGGGCAGAAGGTCTGCCGACCGAACACGTGCGATGCCCGCCGACGATCCGCCGTTTGTCCGACCTGCTCGTCGGGCAACAGGAATCACCATGACGAATGAACGAGCGAGATCCGTCGGTGGCTACGTGATGCGAATCCTCGGCGTGGTAGCGATCGTCGTGGGCATTCTGGGATTCTCGCCAGTCTGCCGCAGGGCAACCTCGTCGGTGTGGTCCTTGGCATCGTCTTCATCGCCGGTGGAGCCATCCTGCTCAAGCGCTCGGGAGGCGTCGGCCGAGCGAGAGAGGCAGCCTCGGCTTCAGACGGCACGCGTTGAGGGGCGTGCCCGGGGTGACCGCCGTGGCGACGACCCCGGGCGGCTCTCAGGCCGGGACGCGATCGGCGATCTCCGGTGCGAAGAGTGCCGACGGAGGGTCCATGAGATGGGTGACACGGAGGAACGCGGTGGCCAGCACCGGGTCCTCGGTCGCAGCCCGGCGGAGGCGTTCCAGGTAGGCGCCGCGCCGCTGGTCGAGCATGGACCGGTCTCCCACCGCCTTCGGGAGGCGCAGGTCGTTGGCGGCGACCGCCGCCCACGGCACGTCGATGACCGCGGCCGCCGCAGCGAAGAACCGGCTGGCCAGATCGGTGGTCCCATCCTTGAGCAGCCGTCGGAGGATGCCCGCCTCCAGGGCGGCCACGGTCATCCCCTGGCCGTAGATCGGGTTGAATGAGCACATCGCGTCGCCGGTGACGAGGTACCCGGCCGGGAATTGGTCGATCCGGTCGTAGCGCAGCCGGGTGCTGGCCGGGTATCGCATCTTCACCGGATCGCCGATCGGCTCGGCGGTGCGCATGATGGTGGCGACGTCCGGGCTGTCGAGCGTCTCGGCGAACGCCAGCATGCCGTCGTCGTCGGTCGGCGGCACACCGCCGAATCGGTCGCTGATGCTGACGATCCAGGTGTCGTTCTCCTGGGCGAGGACGAATCCGCCGTGCACGTTGCCCGGGTAGGCGTTGACCGAGGCGCCGGCCCGGCCGTCGAGATGGTGCGGCTCGCGGCGATAGCGGCGCGTCACGTACACCGTCGGCACCTCGATGCGCTCCTCCTCGACCTGCGGAAAGCCGAGTGCCGTCAGCATGTGGCGGCTGCGTGAGCCACGCCCGCTGGCGTCCACCACCAGATCGGCGTCGTCGACGGAGACCCGCTGACCGGCGGCGGTCGCTGTCACGCCGACGACGCGATCACCCTGCGCCGTGCAGAGCAGGTCGTCGACCGTGTGCTCGGGCCGGACCACCACATTGGCCAGCCCCTGCACCCGGCGCCGGATCACGAACTCGAGTAGCGGACGGCTCGCGGCCAGCGCGGTCATGCCGGACACGCCCTTGGCCAGCGGCCGGCCGCCCAACCACCACCGCATGTCGTCCTGCACGTCGAAGGTGGGGGCTCCGAGCCCGGCCAGTTCCGCGCCGAACCCGTCGAACAGCCGCTCCATCTCCTGGCTGCCACGCGTGAGCAGCCCGTGCACGTGGCTGCTCTGCGGCACGCCGCGTCGTGGCTCGGGCTGCTGCGGCAACGTGTCGCGATCGAGCACGACCACCTCTTCGAAGGACTCGTGCAGCGCCCGTGCGGCCAGCAAGCCTGCCAGCGAGGCGCCGATTACCACGGCCCGCCCGTTGCCCATTGTTCCCATGCGAATTCTGGTTCCCGTCCTCGATTGTCGTCGGCTCGACGCTAGCGTGGCCGAAAACCGAAACACGGACCTGCCTACCCGTCAAATCGTCATTGGTCCGATTTGGCGGGTGCTTCTTGTGGCTGATCCAGTCGGCATCCACTATCCGTAAACCAAAACTGCATATAAATCCTCAGTGCAAGCGTTCATGACGTAGGCGCAGGGAGCTCTCATGACCGACACCGGCCCGCCCTCGTTCAGCGGCGTGCACCACGTCGCTTTCACCGTTCGCAACCTTGAGGCGAGCATCGCCTGGTACCAGAAGGTCTTCAACGCGACGCTCGCGGACGGAAAGCTTCCGCACTACGGTCGCGAGTGGACCGGGTACGCCGAGTTGGTCATCGAACCGCGTAGTGGGTTCGCCATCGGTCTGCACCACAACGAGGGCAATCAGGGCGAGGAGTTCAACGAGGCCCGCACCGGCCTCGACCATTTCTCCCTCAATGTCGAGACGCGTGAGGGGCTCGAGGCCTGGGCGGCCTGGCTGGACAGCCTGGGCGTCGCGCACTCCGGTATCCAGACCGTGAAGGATCCGTTCCCCTACTCGACGGTCATCTTCCGGGACATCGACAACATTCAGCTGGAGGTCGTCGCGGTCGGCGTCTGACCCGGCCGACCGACGAGCGGCGACATGGAATGTTCGTCGTGAACCAGGGCACGTACGACTGGGACTGCTGATCTGAGGAGTGGACATGACCAAGGTTCTGATGGTGTTGACCTCGCACGACCAGCTGGGTGACACCGGCCGGAAGACCGGTTTCTGGCTCGAGGAGCTGGCCGCGCCCTATTACCGGTTCCGGGACGCCGGATGGGACGTGACGCTCGCGTCGCCCGAGGGTGGGCGGCCACCCCTGGACCCGAAGAGCAACGAACCGGACTTCCAGACGGATCAGACCCGCCGCTTCGGTGCGGACGCCGAGGCGGAACGGCAGCTCGACAACACGCTACGGCTGGACTCGGTGTCGGTCGGCGACTTCGACACCGTCTTCTACCCGGGCGGCCACGGCCCCCTGTGGGACCTCGCCGAGGACGAGAATTCGATCAAACTGATCGAGCAGTTCGTCGCGGCGGGCAAGCCGACCGCGCTGGTGTGCCACGCGCCGGGCGCGCTGCGGCACTGCGTGACCCCCGACGGTCAGCCGCTGGTCGCCGGGAAGCGGGTCACCGGGTTCACCGACAGCGAGGAGGAGTACATGGGCCTGACCAAGGTCGTGCCCTTCCTCGTCGAGGACGAGCTGATCGCCAAGGGGGCGCAGTTCTCCAAGGCGGGCAACTTCGAGCCGCACGTGGTGACCGACGGGCTGCTCGTCACCGGTCAGAACCCGGCCTCCTCCGGGCCGGCCGCAGACGAGCTGATCTCCCTGGTCGGCCGCACCGCCGGCTGACCCCGGTCGCCTCCGTCGGGCGGGCCCTCGCGAGGGCCCGCCCGACGGGTCACCGCACCACCGGTACCGAGCTCAGCTGGCCCGGGCGGTGTGGACCGCGGAGACCGCACCCGCGCCCTCACCGACCGCGGTGGCGACGCGCTTGGTGGAGCCCGCGCGGATGTCGCCGACCGCGAAGACGCGGGGAGCGCTGGTCTGGAACGGCAGTGGCGCCTCGCGCGTACCGGGCGGCAGCCGGCTGTCGGTGAGGACGAAACCGTTCTCGTCCAGGGCGATGCCCGTCAACCAGCCGGACTCCGGGTCCGCGCCGATGAAGCAGAACAGCCCCCGGCAGTCCAGTTTCGTCGACGTGCCCTCGTCGTCGACGACGATCGCCGCGAGGGTGTCGTCCCCGTGCAGCTCACGCAATGTGCTGCGGGTGTGGACCTGGATCCGCGGGTGGGCCTGGATCCGGTCGGTCAGGTACGCCGACATCTTCGCCCCGAGGTCGCCGGAGCGCACCACCAGATGCACCGTGCAGCCGCGTGCGGCCAGGGAGAGCGCCGCCTGCCCCGCCGAGTTGGCGCCGCCCACGACCGCCACCGGCTGTGACTCGTACCCACGCAGGTCCAGTTCGGTCGCGGCGTACCGGATGCAGCCGCTCTGCTCGAACTCCGCCCAGCGCGCGATGTCGAGCCGCCGGTAACGCGCGCCGGTGGCGGCGATGACCGCGGACGCCTCGATCCGGGTGCCGTCCTCCAGCTCCACGACGGGCCGTTCGTCGTCGGACACGTCGAGGCCGACCACCGCGCAGGGCGCGTAGATCTGGACGCCGAACTTCAGCGCCTGGATCATCGCCAGCCGGGCCAGCTGCTCGCCGCTGATCCCCTGGGGGAACCCGAGGTAGTTCTCGATCCGCGCGCTCTTGGCCGCCTGGCCGCCGAGGCCGGTGCCGTCCAGCAGCACGGTGACGAGCCCCTCGGAGGCGCCGTAGACCGCCGCGGCGAGGCCGGCCGGTCCGGCGCCGACCACGACCAGGTCTGGGTTGTCGGCCGAGGCGACAAAGGTCAGGCCGAGCGCCTCCGCGACCGTTCCGGGGGTGGCACGGCGCAGCACCCGGCCGTCGGTGACCGCGACGGGCAGGTCGTCCGCGTCGACCCCGACCGCCCGCATGAGGGCCCGGCCGGACAGCGAGGCCGCGTCGAGCCAGGCGTGCGGCAGGAGCATCTGGGTCGCGTACGTTCGCAGCCTCAGCGAATCCGCGGCGTCCGGCCGGCCGACGATCTCCAGGGCGTTGCCGGCCGCCCCGCGCATGAGTTCGCGTCGGGCTCGGAACGTCTCAATCAGGACATCGGCGATGTCGACCTGCTCGGCGAGCACGCGGCGCAGCACCGGGGCGGTGATCCGGACGACCGTGCCGGCCTCGACGACGCGGGCCGTGAGGAAGACCTGCTGCCCGGTGAGGAGGCTCAGTTCGCCGAGGAACTCACCCGGTACCCGCCGGTAGATCAGGCGCTCGGGGTCGAGCGCCGTCGCCTCGCGGACGACCTCCGCGGTCGCGGTACGGAGCAGGAAGAAGTCGTAGGAGCTGTCGCCCGCCGCGTACAGGTCCTGCCCCTGATGGACGTCCTCCTCGGTGCCGTAGCCCGCGAGGCGGTCGAACTGCTCCTCGTCGAGGGCGGGGCCGTCGACGTCTCCGGTGCTCATGCGCGAACGGTAGGGCCACTCACTTGACCACCAGTGGATTCGCGTGGGCGACGTCGCGCCGGAGTGCGGGCTCACCTCGCCGAGCAGCGAGTACAGAGATCGCCATGTGGCTGTCCAGTGAGCCTCGCCATCGTTGTCGAGCCGGAGAGGCCACGCTCGGTGCGACGGGCACTGCCGTGCGGTGTAACCTTTCTGCCCGCTTCGAGGGACAGAGGAATCCGGTGTCCAGTATCGCCTTGGTTGTCGCGGTGGGTGTCGCCATCCTGGTGGGGACGGGCGCGGCCCGTCGTCTCCGGATCGCCCCACCGGTGCTGCTCCTGCTCGCCGGTGTCCTGCTCGGGTTCGCGCCCGCGCTGCGCGGGGTGCACCTGCCACCCGAGGCGGTCCTCCTGGTGTTCCTCCCGGTGTTGCTCTACTGGGAGGCGTTCACCTCGTCGTTGCGGGAGATCCGGAGAAATCTCCGGGTCATCGTGCTGCTGAGCACCTTCCTCGTGGTCGCGACCGCCGCCGGCGTGGCGGCGGCGGCGCACGCACTGGGGCTCGACTGGGGGCCGGCGTGGGTGCTGGGCGCCGCGGTGGCTCCGACCGATGCCACGGCGGTCGGGGTCCTGGGCCGGATGCTGCCCCGTCGTATCGCGACCATGTTGCGGGCGGAGAGCCTGGTCAACGACGGTACGGCGCTGGTGATCTACACGCTCGCGGTCGGGATCACGCTCGGCGAGGAACATCTGAGCGCGGGTCGGGTCGCCGGGCTGTTCGCGCTGTCGTACCTGGGCGGCGTCGCGGCCGGTCTGGCGGTCACGTTCCTCGTCCTGCAGATCCGCCGCCGGCTGACCGATCCGTTCCAGCACAACCTCCTCGCGTTGATGACGCCGCTGACCGCCTACCTGATCGCCGAGGCAGCCGAGGTGTCCGGCGTCCTCGCGGCCGTGGTCAGCGGACTCTGGGTGGGCCGGGTCTCGCCGCGCCTGTTCCCCGGCAACGCCCGCCGGTACGTCCAGACCGTGATGGGCTTCGTGACCACGCTGGCCAACACGGCGCTGTTCGTGCTGGTGGGGCTGGAAGCCCAGTCGGCCGTACGTGGGTTGGACAACACCGAGCTGGCCCACGGGATGCTGGTCGCGGTCGTGGTCTGCGCGGTCATCGTGGCGGTGCGGTTCGGCTGGCTGTTCACCAGTCCGTACCTGATCCGGGCGATCGACCGCCGCCCACAGCAGCGTGAACGACGGCTGAGCGGCCGCCCACGGGCGCTCATGTCGGCGGCCGGGTTCCGCGGTGCGGTGTCGATGGCGGCGGCGCTGGCCGTACCCCATGCTCTGCCGTCCGGGGCGGAGTTCCCGGACCGGGACCTGATCGTCTTCGTCACGGCCGTCGTGATCGCGGCGACCCTGTTGCTCCAGGCGCCGCTCATGCCTCGGGTGACGCGGTGGGCCGGGCTGGGCGCCGACGGCGAGGCGGAGCAGGAACGCCGGCGGGCCGAGATCACCTCGATGGACCACGCGCTCAAGTCCCTGCCGGAGATGGCCGCGGGCCTGGGCACGAGCGACGATGTGAAGAAGCAGTTGCGGACGGAGTACGACCGCCGCCTGCGCGTGCTGCGCGACGGCGACGCCGACTCCGGTCCCGACGAGGCCGCGGCCGACTACGAGCAGCAGTACGCCAACCTTCACCTGGCGGTCATCGACCACCGCCACGACACTGTCGTCCGGATGCGTGACCAGGGTGAGATCGACGACGAGGTGCTCCGGCGCGTCCAGGACGGCCTCGACCTCGAGCAGGTCCACATGATCCAGCGACGCGACAACGACACCCGCGCGAGCTAGGCCGTCGACCCGGGTGTGGTCACCGCAGCCCGCGGATGTGACCGGCTCACCGCGCCCTTCGGCGGCGACATCCGATGTATGCGCAGGTGGCTGCGGCTCTGATTGACGTCCACTCTGGCGCGATCCTTGCCGAACCGCCCGGCGGGCTGCGCGCCGCGACCTGGATCTCCTGGTCAGGGCCTCCGGCGGCGGCGCAGGTCTCGGTAAATCGGCCATTGCCTATCCAGCGGCGTCGATGTAACCTTCCCGAAACACATCAGACGTCTGACTGCCTGATGGTCGCTCATGGCTACCGGGGGACGTCGTGGTTGGCAGGCCCGCACACGTGTCGCGCTTCGGGGTGGTCGGATCGGCCACCGTTTGGAGGATCGATGTCCGACCTGACCCGACGGCAGGCTCTGAAGATGGGCGCGGCCGGCGCGGGCGGCGCCCTGCTGCCGCTGCCGTGGAGCGCGGTGGCCCGAGGTGACTCGACGGCACCTCCGCAGGTGTTGGCCGCCGGCGACCTGGCGCTCTGGTACGACGAGTCGGCCGGCACCGACTGGCTCCGCGCGCTACCGATCGGCAACGGCCGGCTCGGGGCCATGGTGTTCGGCAACGTCGACACGGAGCGACTACAGCTCAATGAGGACACCGTCTGGGCCGGCGGGCCGCACGAGCCGAGCAACACCAGAGGTGCGGGCGCCCTGGCGGAAATCCGGCGGTTGGTCTTCGCGAACCAGTGGACCCAGGCTCAGGACCTCATCAACCAGACCATGCTCGGCAACCCGGTGGGGCAGCTGGCCTACCAGACCGTCGGCAACCTCCGGTTGACCTTCCCCACGTCGGGTGCCGCCTCGCAGTACAGCCGGCAGCTGGACCTGACCACCGCGACCACCTCGGTGACGTACGTGATGAATGGTGTCCGATACCAGCGCGAGGTGTTCGCGAGCGCGCCGGATCAGGTCATCGCGATGCGGCTGACCGCCGACCGGACGGGCTCGATCACGTTCACCGCCACCTTCGACAGCCCGCAGCGGACATCGGTCGCGAGTCCGGACGGGAGCACGATCTCGCTGGACGGTGTCTCCGGCAACCAGGAGGGTGTCAACGGTTCGGTCCGCTTCCTCGCGTTGGCCAACGCCACCATCAGCGGCGGCACCGTGTCCAGCTCCGGCGGCACCCTGCGGGTCACCAACGCCACCAGCGTGACCCTGCTGATCTCCATCGGCTCCAGCTACGTCAACTACCGCACCGTCGGCGGCGACTACCAGGGCATCGCGCGACAGCGCCTCACGGCCGCCCGGGCCAGCAGCTACGACCAGCTGCGCAGCCGACACGTGACCGACTACCAGGCGCTGTTCGGTCGGGTCAGCCTCGATCTGGGTCGCACCTCCGCCGCCGACCAGCCGACCGACGTCCGGATCGCCCAGCACAACAGCGTCAACGACCCACAGTTCTCGGCGCTGCTGTTCCAGTTCGGCCGGTACCTGCTGATCTCGTCGTCACGGCCCGGCACCCAGCCGGCCAACCTCCAGGGCATCTGGAACGACTCGTTGACCCCGTCGTGGGACTCGAAGTACACGATCAACGCCAACCTGCCGATGAACTACTGGCTGGCCAACACGACGAACCTGTCGGAGTGTCACGCCCCGGTCTTCGACATGGTCAGGGACCTAGCGGTCAGCGGCGTCCGCACCGCCCAGGTGCAGTACGGCGCGGCGGGTGGCTGGGTCACCCACCACAACACCGACGCGTGGCGGGCCACCTCCGTGGTGGACGGCGCGTTCTGGGGCATGTGGCAGACCGGCGGCGCCTGGCTGAGCACCCTGATCTGGGACCACTACCTGTTCACCGGCGACATCGAGTTCCTGCGGGCCAACTACCCGGCGATGAAGGGTGCGGCGCAGTTCTTCCTCAACACGCTGGTGACCGAGCCGACCCTCGGCTACCTGGTGACCAACCCGTCGAACTCGCCGGAGCTCGGTCACCACGCGAACGCCAGCGTGTGCGCCGGCCCCACCATGGACAACCAGATCCTGCGGGACCAGTTCGACGGGTGTGCGCGGGCGAGTGAGATCCTCGACGTGGACGCCACCTTCCGTGCTCAGGTGCGGGCCACCCGGGACCGGCTCCCGCCGATGAAGATCGGCTCGCGCGGCAACATCCAGGAGTGGCTCTACGACTGGGTGGAGACCGAGCAGTACCACCGGCACATCTCGCATTTGTACGGGCTCGCCCCCAGCAACCAGATCACCAAGCGCGGCACCCCGCAGCTGTTCGAGGCCGCGCGCCGGACGCTGCAGCTGCGGGGTGACGACGGTACGGGCTGGTCGCTGGCCTGGAAAATCAACTTCTGGGCGCGGATGGAGGAGGGCAACCGGGCCCACGACCTGATTCGCTACCTCGCCACACCCGCGCGGCTCGCGCCCAACATGTTCGACCTGCACCCGCCGTTCCAGATCGACGGCAACTTCGGCGCCACCGCCGGCGTCGCGGAGATGCTGCTGCAGAGCCACGCCGGTGAACTGCACATCCTGCCCGCACTGCCGACGGCCTGGCCGAGTGGGCGGGTGACCGGACTGCGCGGCCGGGGTGGGCACACGGTCAGCGTCACCTGGAGCAGTGGGCAGGCCACCGAGGTGCTCCTCCGCCCGGACCGCGCCGGCACCGTCCGCCTGCGGGGTCGGCTCTTCACCGGCGCCTACACCGTCGTCGACACCGCGGACGGCACGTCGGCCCGGACCACCCGCATCGAGAGCGACCTCGTCGAGGTGACCGTGCTGGCCGGGCGTACCTATCGGGCCACCAGTTCGGGCACCACCACACCGACGCTGGAGCAGAGCTTCACCAACGCGGGCATCTCCAACGACACCAACACCGGCGTCGGGAACTTCGACGGCAACGGGGCCAGTCTCTCCGTGCAGGCCCTGGCGCAGGCCGGGGTCACCCCGGGCAGCACGGTGAGCCGCAACGGGGTCACCTTCCGCTGGCCCAACGTCAGCCCCGGCGTCGCCGACAACGCCATCGCCTCGGGGCAGTCCATCGGCGTGACCGGGACGGGACGGACGCTCGGCATCCTCGCGACCGGCACCTACGGCGCCGTGTCGGGAACCGCGACGGTGGTGTACGCCGACGGCACCCGCCAGACCTTCACGCTGAGCACGCCCGACTGGTACGGGGGACCACACGCCGGCGGCACCGCGGCCATCGTGACCGCCTACCAGAACCGGCCGGGCAACCAGCGTCAGGCCACCGCCGCCTGCATCTACTACGTCGGGGTGACGTTGCAGAACAAGGCGGTGGTCCGGGTCGAGCTGCCGAACATCAGCGCACGGCCGGCGTCCGGCGTGCCGACCATGCACATCTTCGCGATCGCGATCGGCGCCTGACAGCGGTGATCGCGATCGCCGCCCGCAGGCTCTCGGCGTGAACGCCGAGAGCCTGCGGCGACGCTCTCGAAACAGCGACGCCACGTCTTGACGAGCGGCGTACCCATCCACAAGAGTCTATGATGCAGAGGTTGGCGCACCGTGGGAGCCCGGTGTGCCGCTCGGGCAACTCGGAATACCGCTACAGGTGTGCCAGGGCCATGCCTGTTAGCGCTAACAGCGGCGTCGCTCGGCAGCGGGTCGGTCACGTCCTCCCGCGCGGTTTCGGGCGTACGCCGGTTCGCGTCACCCCGAACCCAGGAGAGTGCTCCCATGAAGAAACCCAGAGTGGCCAAGGCCGCGATGGTGTCGGCCGGCGCCGTCCTGCTGGCCTCCACCGCGGTCGCGGCTGCGGTGCCGGCAGGTGCCGCGGCCGCCGGCTGTTCGGTGGACTACGGCGTGTCGTCGCAGTGGCAGGGTGGCTTCGGCGCCAACGTCACCGTCACCAATCTCGGCGAGCCGGTCAGCAGTTGGGCGCTGACCTGGTCCTATGACGCCGGACAGGCCGTCACGCAGGCGTGGAACGCGACGGTGACCCAGAGCGGTGCCGCGGTCACGGCCAGGAACGTCGGTTACAACGGGGCCATCACGACCAACGGCACGGCCTCGTTCGGCTTCAACGGCTCGTGGACCGGCAGCAACCCCGCGCCGACCAGCTTCGCGCTCAACGGCGTGACCTGCACCGGCGGCACGGCACCCACCACGCCGAACCCCAGATCGACTGCGCGGCTCCGAACCCATCGACCGTCTGGTACCTGGTCGCGCTGTTCACCGTGATGTCCGCCGGCCCGTTCGGGGGCGGGGTGGTCGGCGGACATCAC
>NZ_WBKR01000185.1 GCF_008868155.1 Micromonospora sp. ALFpr18c | reverse complement strand
CGCGACCAGCGGCAACCCACACACCATCCCTCAACCCACACCCCTACAACTCCATCTCCTCGAACTCCTCGACATCGACCCACTCGAGTGGTGTTGACAATCAGCCACGTGCGGAATGCAGGGCTAGCCGGCACCGGATGCCGCCGGGAGGTTCGCCCCTCCCGGCGGCATCGTGCCGTGCCGGCCCTCGCCGGCGGCGAACCGGGCCGCGCCGGCCGCCGCGTCGGCGGCCAGCGAGGCCATCCCGTACGCCAGCTCGGTCGCCAGCGCCTCCGGCTCCGGGCGGCCGGCGCCGGCCAGCACCGCCGCCCGGTCGTTGCGCAGGCAGGTCTGCGGATGCCGGGCGATCGCCGCCGCCAGCTCCTCGGCCGCGGCCCGCGCCCGGCCGGGTGGCACCAACCGGTTGACCAACCCCATCGAGTACGCCTCGTCCGCCGGCACCGGACGGCCCGTGAGGATCAGGTCCAGTGCGCGACTCTCGCCGATCAGCCGGGGCAGCCGGACCGTGCCCCCGTCGATCAGGGGTACGCCCCAGCGGCGGCAGAACACCCCCAGCGTCGCGTCGGACTCGGCGACCCGCAGGTCGCACCAGAGCGCCAGCTCCAGCCCGCCGGCCACCGCGTACCCGGAGATCGCCGCGATCACCGGCTTGCTGAGCGTCATCCGGGTCGGACCCATCGGCCCGTCCCCCTCGGGCTCGACGCGGTTACCGCTGGGCGTGCCGATCGCCTTGAGGTCGGCGCCGGCGCAGAACGTGCCGCCCGCCCCCCAGAACACGGCCACCGCCGCGTCCGGGTCGGCGTCGAAGGCCCGGAAGGCGTCCGCGAGCGCCCGGGCCGTCGGCCCGTCAACGGCGTTCCGAGCCTCCGCCCGATCGAGAATGATCGTGGTAACCGGACCTGCGCGCTCCACCCGTACGCTCACCGCTCCAGCATGCCCGCCCACCGACGATTTGTCGTCGGCGACCGGTTTGCTACCGCGTTCGCCGGGAAGTCGGTACTCGTGCGAGCACTTCTGACGAGAGTTGAGCAGGCATCCGGTATGGACCGGGCCGGTGACCGGTTGCAGCGGGCGGTCCTGAGCACGCTGCGTCCGCGACGACTACGGGACCTGCTGCACGGGGTGACGCTGGGCCATCCGCTGCACCCGGCCATGGTGCAGGTGCCGGTGGGCGCCTGGATCAGCGCCGCAGTGCTGGACCTGATGCCCGGGCAGCGCCGTCCCGCCACCGTGCTGGTCGGTCTCGGCACCGTCAGCGCGGTGCCGGCGGCCGTCGCCGGGCTGAACGACTGGGCGGCGCTGTCCCGCGACCAGCGCCGGGTCGGCCTGGTGCACGCCGCCGCGAACACGGTCGGCATCAGCCTCTACGCGGGCTCGCTGGCCGCGCGGCTCTCCGGGCGGTACGGCGTCGGCCGTACCCTCGGCTTCCTCGGGTTGTCCGCGGTGAGCCTCGGGGCCTACATCGGCGGCCACCTGGCGTACAAGCAGGGCGCGCAGGTCAACCAGAGCGTGTCCGAGCTGCACCGGATGAGCGACGGCTGGCACTCCCTGGCGGACATGGCCACCCTGCCGCAACGCACTCTGATCACCCGTGAGGTGGACGACGACATCTCGGTGATCCTCTACCGGCACGGTGACGAGGTCACCGTGATGTTGGAGCGCTGCCCGCACCAGAGCGGACCACTCGGTGAGGGTGAGGTGCAGGAGATCGACGGTCACGCCTGCGTGGTCTGCCCGTGGCACGGCAGCGCGTTCCGGCTCAACGGTGGCGAGGTCATGCAGGGCCCGTCCGGCAACGACCAACAGATCCTGCCCACCCGGATCCAGAACGGCGTGCTCCAGACCCGCCTGCCCTGACCACCATCGGGCCACAGCCCTCGACCGGGCGCGGGGTTACCGAAGACCCCTGCCTCCAGGTCATATTTATGCCTCACAGGTATCGCTCTGCGGGCACCTCGGCACCGAGCCCGCTCGTGGTCACCCGAGCGGCCGGGTCAACGCCGGTGCCTGCCGACCGGCGGGCCGTCCGGCACGGAGTCCAGGCCATGCCCGCCGTCGAGCAGCCCGTCGGGGGTGTCGCCGCCGGTCCCGCTCTCGTCATCGGTCCAGGTTGGCGCCCCGGCGGGTGCGGTCCCACCGAAGGACGCCCCGGCGGGCGCGTTCCCACCGAAGGGCGCCCCGGCGGGCGCCGCGTCACTTGCCGGTGAACCGGTGGCTTCGCTGGCCGCCGCCCGGCTGGCGGCCCACGCTGCCCCGCTGCTCCGAGCCGGGCCGCTGCCCCGAGCCGTGCCGCCCCCGCCCCGAGCCGTGCGGCCAGCGGTGCGAGCCGCGCGGCCCATGGTCGTGCGGGAGGCCGCGGCCAGTCGAGGTGCCGCACCGGCGGTTGCCGGGCGGCGGCGCAGCCCGAGCACCGCGCCGATCTGGGCGCCCACGATGCTCGCCACGGCCAGCACGGCGGAGACCGCGAGCGGTCGGTTCACCCGGTCGGTGGTGCCGGCCCGTGCCGCGCCCACGGTCATCGCTGGCGGTTGACCCGCCGACTCCGTACCGCCGGGTGGTGCCGGATCGACCCGCTCCGGCGCGGTCCGCTCGGGTGCCGGCCGGGGTGCCGGCGGCTTGGGCGGGGTGGGTCGGCTCACCAGCCGGCCGGTCGCATGCGGTCGTTTGCCCTGGTCGGCGGCCTCGGTGGGCAGCCGGAGCAGTTGGCCGGGATGGATCCGGTCCGGGTCGTCCAACCGGTTCAACTCGGCGAGTCGTCGGTAGTCGCCGAACTCGTCCAGATAACGCTCGGCCACCTCACCCAGGTAGTCGCCCCGGGCCACCCGGTACACCTGTGCCGTGGTGTCGGGTGTCGCAGCCGCGCGGGTCGGCGCGGCCACGGTGCTGACCGCCGGGGTGCCCGGCGGGGCGTACGTCGGACCGGCGTAGACCGCGGCGGCGCTGGCGGCGGCCGGGCTGGCGGCGAGGATCAGCGCGACCGAGCCGACCAGCGCGGCGGCGGCCTTCTGCTGGCGGCTCATCCCGGGCAGCTTCGGAGCCGGACGGCGCAGGGTCTGCGCCCCCAACTCGACGAGGACGGAGAAGGCGAACGTGGCCCAGCCGAACCAGCCGGCGAGAGCCAGTGCCCGCAGGAAGAGCTGACCGTCGTCCCGGCTGGTCAGCGCGGTGCCCACCTCGCTGATGGTGGGCAGGTGGTCGGGCAGCGGGTTGCCGGCGAAGGCGATCAACGCGACCGGCGCGCCGGCCAACAGCGCGCAGAGCACGACCAGCGCGCCGACGCCGGTGAGGATGCGTCCGGTCCGCCGTACGACGGACCCACCCGATACGGGCATGGCTGCCTCTCCCTTCCTACGGTCCTGCGGTGATGGCCCGGGCGGTCGCCTCGCCGGTGACGGTGACCGTCCCGGGGAAGCCGATCAGCCCGAGCATCGAGCGCTGGTAGGTGATCGTGACGGTCACCCGGATCAGGGTTTCCCCGCCGACCTGCGGGAAGCTCACGGTGTGGCCGGTGGTGCCGGCGGAGGTCAGGTAGTTGCCGACCGCGACGACGGCCTGTGGTTCGTCGATCCGCTTCGGTCCGCCCTCGATGGCCGTGGCCAGGTCGATGGCCTGACCGCCGGCCCGGGCGGCTTCCGCGGCCAGATTGTTGGCGCGTTGCAGGGTGCGCAGCTGCCCGGCGCCGTCGAAGGAGAGGCCCACGATGGCCAGGACCCCGACCATCGCCACCGCCAGGAAGATGCTCACCCGGCCGTGCTCGGCCGACCACGGTGACGGCGGCGTCCGGGTGGCCGTGGTCACTGCCGGCTCCGGTAGCGGTCCAGCGGGGACGTGAACTTCGCCGTGATCAAGTTGTCGGTCGGCATTCCGGGTAGGACGTCGAGGGAGATGTCCGTGAAGGACACCAGGCAACTGATCTGCACCGTCACCGTGGCATCCACGCCGACCGGGCTGCTGAACGCGTCGTCGAAGCTGGCGGCCGTGCCGGCCACCGAGCCGGTGAACGTCAGGTCCAGGGGGTTGGCGCAGGCCAACCCGGACCAGTCCAGTTGCTTCTCGGCGGCGTTCCGAGCGGCGTCCCGGGCGGTGTCGGCGTTCCGGGAGATCGAGGCGGCGCGGGCCGCGTCGTGCGCGGCGGTCTCGATCGACTCGGCCGCCACCGCGCTGCGACCGGCCACACCGGCCAGCACCATCAGCGCGATGAACGCGGGCGCGAGCACCGCCACCTCGATGGAGACCGAGCCCCGCTCGGCGGTGCGGTTCACGGCTGGGTCACCCTCTCCACGGTGCCGTGGGCGGTCTGCTGCACCGCGAAGTCCACGCCCGGTACGACCGACAGGGATCTACCGGAGACCGTGCAGGTCACCTCGGTGTCCGCGTCGGTGATCACGCAGGTGGGGCCGGGGTTGTCCCAACCGACGAGCCAGCCACCGGCGGTATTCAGAAACTGGGTGGCGCTGGCCACGCCGGCACCGTCCTCGGCCTGCTGCACCCGCTGGGCGTTGACGCCGCTCTGCGCGGCGTTCAACGCGGCGGCGCGGGCCAAGAAGACGGCCGACACCTGCAGCGACGCGAAGAGCAGCACCAGGATCACCGGCATCACCACGGCGAGTTCCACCGGGTTGGCTCCCCGCTCCCGGTCGACGGCCACGAGGCGGTGCCGGGCGGTGACTACCGCCCGGCGCCACCTCGGGTACGCGGCCTGACTCATTCGGGCTACTACGGCGCCGTCGGGTTTCCGAAGGTCGGGATGTTGGTCATCCAGTTGTTGGCCCTGCTCAGGGCCAGGCCGGTGACGACCGTGGCGACGAAGACCAGCCCGAAGATGATCACGGCGGTCGGCACCGGGCTGTCACCGCGCTCGCCGTCGTGGCGCAGCTCGGCCAGGCGCGTCGTCATCACGACGTGCAGATAGCTGAGGATGGACATGGCGTACTCCTTCACGGGGGTGGGGTCAGATGCGGGCGATGAACGGATAGACGACGAAGCCGAGCAGCACGAAGACGAGCAGTGCTCCCGGAATGTCGAGTCGACTGGTCACCCCCTCGGCCCGGGCGAGGTTGTCGGTGCGGATCTGGTCGCGTAGCGAGTCGGCCCGGCTGCGCAGGGTCTCGTGCACCTGTGCGCCCTCGCTGCCTGAGGAGCGCATGATCGCGCCGACGTCGCCCAACTCCGGGATGCCGATCTTGTCGGCGAGTTCGCGCAGCTCGTCCCAGGGAGCGTGCATCTGCATCTGGGCGATCCGCAGTGACTCCTGGATCCGGTCGAACACCCAGCCGTCGCAGACCGCCGCCGCCCGCTCCAACGACTGGACCGGCCCGTGCGCGGCGGAGAGCTGCAACGCGACCAGGTCCAGGTAGGTGCAGACGGCCTGGCGGAACTCGTCGCGGGCGGCATCGGCCTTGGTCAGCACGGCCCGGTGGGCCAGCAGGCCGCCCATCAGCGCCAGGCCGAGGCTGCCCAGCACCGGTACGACCAGCGGGAACGAGATACCGAACGCCAACAGCGCCACCCCGAGCAGGGTCGGCGTGGCCAACCCGATCAGCGCGGACAGCAGCACCGACAGCGCGTACTGCTCGGGGGTCTGACCGATCAGGGCGAGCTGCCGGTGCGGCGGCCGCAACCAGCGGGACAGCCCGGTCAACCAGTCCAGCCGCCGGGACGCGGGAGTCGGAACCCGTCCGGTACCCGCCGGCTGGTGCAGTCGGCGCAGCGCCGGCCCGAGCGCCGGAGTCGCCGGCACCAACTCCCGGATCACCAGGAACAGGCCCAGTCCGATCCCGGCACCGCCGCACACCGCGATGGCCAGCTGCCAGTTGACGATCATCACGCGATCACCTCGCGCGGATCCGGCGCCGGCAGGAACCGGGCCGGGCGCTGCGGCTGGCTCATCGACCGCACCCAGGCCAGCAGGCTGATGAACGCGGCACCGAGCGCGGCCATCACCACCTGGCCGACCGGGGTGCCGTACGGCTTGATGTACTCGGTGTTGATCAGCCCGTACGCCAGGGTGGCCAGCGTCATTCCGGTGAGGAAGCGGACCGCGAACCGCGGCTGGGTGCGTTTGGCCTCGATCTCCCGACGGGTCGCCACCTCGGCCGCGGCCGCGCCGGCGATCGAGCCGAGCACGTCACCGAGCCGCTCGCCACGGTCGCTGAGGTGCAGGATCAGGGCCGCGACCACCTGGTCGCAGACCGGGTCGCCGATCTCGTCGGCGAACGCCAGCAGCGCGGAGCGCGCCATCCAGCCGGCCTGCAGACGCGAGGCGAGCAACCGGACCTCGTCCTCGATGCCGGGCGGAACGCTGCCGATCGTCCCGATGATCGACTGTTGGAGGCCCTGCCCGGTGCCGGAGACGTCCTTGAGTCGGCGGGTCCATTCGCCGACCGCCTCGATCCGGGCGATCGCCCGCTGCTCGGCCTTGCCCACCCCGAACAGCCACGGGGCGCCGGGCACCGCGACGGCGACCAGCAGGCCCACCACCGGCAGCCCGGTCAGCAGGAAGGCCAGCGCTCCGGCGACCACCGCGGCGAGCAGGAGCACCTGGTAGGCGCGCCGCTCGGCGGGTGTGCTGCCGGAGCCCCGCCACAGCCGGCTCGGGCCCGACCCGGCACCCGGCGCCGGCCCCGCGGGCTTGCGGGTGCCGACCAGTGCCACGACGGCCAACAGCAGCCCCGCCACACACGCGGCCCCGGAGATCACCGCGATCAACTCCAGGCTGTCGGTCATCACGTCACCGCCGGGCCAGTCGGGTCTGCCGAGCCCGACGCCAGGCACCCGTGCCGGCGTCGATCCACCGGGTCAGCAGCCGGGCGTCGTAGCCCACCCGCAGCAACTGGTCGCGAACGCGTTCCGGCAGGTGCCGGGGGACCGCGCGACCGTCCGGGCCGGGCCCGAAGACGGAGGTGGTGGTGATCCGGCCACCCTCGCCGGCTCCGATGATCTCCTCCACGTGCGAAACGAACCGGTGTTTGCGCCCGCCGATGGCGGTCTCGTCCTCGACGGTGACGTAGACGATCAGGTCGAGGGCGTTGCCGGCCATCCGGCGGGCCTGGTCGACGGTCATCTCGCGGCCGTGCGCCAACGCCAGCTCGACGATCCGTTCACCCACGCCGGCGGCCGAGCGGGCGTGGATCGTGCACATCGAACCCCGGCTGGTGGTCATCGCCTGGAGCATCGGCACGATCTCCCGGGACCGCACCTCACCCACGATGATCCGCAGCACGCCCATCCGCAGCGAGAGCGGGATCAGGTCGGCGATGGTCACCTCGCCGGCCGGGCGACCGTCGAAGCCGCGTTCGCCGTGCCCCTCGCGGGCCTCGAAGCTCATCACGGCCCGGTGCCGCTCGCGGCGGCGGGCGGGCAGCAGCTCCCGGCTCTCCTCCAGCAGCACGTACGGCTCGTCCGGCGGGATCTCGTTCATCAACGCCCGGATGATCGTGGTCTTACCGGCGCCGGCGAGACCGGCGACCATGATGTTCAGCCCGGCGCGCATCGCCGCGCGGAGGAAGTCGCGCAGCAGCGGATCGATCATCTCGTCCAGATCACCCCGGGCGCCGGCCACGTCGTCCAGGCTCACGTCCAGCGTATTGTGCTTGCGGATCACCGCGTACGGGCGGTGGCTGACCAGGAACACCGCGGCCAAGCGGCTGCCGTCGGGCAGTTGCAGGTCGAGGGTGGGCTTCACGGTGGACAGGGACCGCTCGGTCGCGCCCGCCCGGCGGGCCGCCGCCTGGAGGATCTCCACCAGTTCGGCGTCGCTGTCGGCGATCGGTTCGGCCCAGTCCACCCCGCCGCCGTGCCGGGTGATGCGCACCTGGTCGCAGCCGAGGATGTGCACCTCCTCGATCGTGTCGTCGACCAGCAGGGTCTGTAGCCGGCCGAGGCCGACCAGTTCGGCGGTCACCTGGTCGAGCAGCAGGCGTTCCTCGTCGGCGGCCATCGGGGTGCCGGCCCGGCGGACCGCGTCGGCGTACTCGGCGACCACCGTGACGGCGAGGCGTGCCCGCTCGGTGTCCTCCTCGTCGACGGTGAATTCCCGGCCGCGCTGCCACAGGGTGAGCCGTTCGGTGAGTTCCCGCCGCAGCTCCCGGACGACCTGGAAGTCCATCCGGGGGCGGAGTGGCTGCTCCGGCCTCGGCGGGCCGGGTGTGGGTGCGGGTGGTGGCACCGCCTGGGACTGGTGGTGGCGGCCGTTCGGCGTGGGCAGCGGAGGTGCGATGGAGGTGGCGCCCGGCGGCTGCCGGCGCGGGTCGGCGGAGACCGGCTCAAACCGCATCCGGCACCCCCTGCTGCACGGGCCAGGCAAGTCGTGCCTGCCGGCGTTCCAGCAGCGCGCCGATCGGCACCTCCAGCGCGGCCGCCGCGCGCAGCAGCGGCCGTCCGGATCGCACGGTCCCACCGAGGCCGAGCACCCCGGCGGTACGCGGGTCGTGCGGCAGCCGGGCGATCACCGGCAGTTTCATCGCGCGGCTGATCTCGGCCCGACCGTGCCCGTCGCCGACCAGCAGCAGCCGCAGGGTGCCCGGCGGTACCCGATGCTCGGCGAAGTCCCGTTCGATGGCGGTGACCACCGCCCGCGTCCCGGAGAGGTCGGGCAGGTTGGCGCGGGTCACCAGCAGCACCACCGAGGCGGCGCGCAGCAGCGGCCACGGCGGGCCGGCGACGTGCAGCCGGCCACAGTCGACGAGGACGTCGTAGCCGGGGTTGCCGCGGTCCAGGGCGTTGAAGTAGTCGGCGAAGCGCTGCCACAGCGGGGTGACACTGCCGGCCTGCGTCGGGTCGACGAGCCCGGGCAGCAGCAGCCGTTCGCGGCGAGGTGCGTCCAGGTCGACCAGTTGGGACCAGAACGCGGTCTCCAGGTTGCCGTCGCGCAGCTCCCCGACGGTTAGCTCGCCGATGCCGCGCGGCCCGTCCAACTGGCCACCGAGGTAGCCGGCGAGAATCGACCCGCCGGACGGGTCACATTCGGCGAGCACCAGCCGCCGGTGCCAGGTCAGCGCGCAGGCCAGCGCCGAGGTGGTGACGCCGGGCGAACCCTTCGCGGACACCAGCGCGACGATCGCCATGCTCAGGCCGCCTCGGTCAGCACGACGGCGATGCGCTTCTGTGCGGCGAGCGCCACCACCGCGGGCACGTCCCGGACGGGCAACGCGAGGTACACGACCTGGTCGTCGTTGGCCTGGTTCACCATGTCGATCACACTGGCCGTGAACCGGGTGCCCGTGGCGGCCGCATCGCCGTTGGCGTTGCTGTCCGGGGTGCTGACCAGCAGAACCTTGTCTCCGGGGTGCAGTTTGCGGGCCGGCACCTGCGCGGTCTTCAGGCCGAGCGCGATCTGCTGCTGCCCGGGGCCGAGCAGCGGATCGTCGGTGATCTGGGACAGCGTGAGCAGAGTGCCCGGCACCAGCGCCACGGCGGCCCTCTTGCCGACCACCTCGTCGAGCCGGCCGGCGGGCACCGGCCGCAGCCCCTGCCCTCCGGCGACCTGCACGGTGATCAGGTCGGCGGTGCTGATCTCCCGGCCCACCTCCACCGGCCGGGCCACCGCCAGGTAGCTGCCGGTGGCGCGGACCGAGGTGACCGCGAAGGCCGCGCCCAACCCGCCCAGGGCGATCAGGAGTACGGCCAGACCGAGCAGCCCGGGGCGGACCCGGCGCTGCCGGACCACCTTGGGTGGGGTGACCGGCGCGTCCACCGACCCGGTTCCGTTGCGAGTCGCGAGGCTCATCTGGTGACCACCTGGAGTTCGTTGATCTGGATCGGCACGGTGCCGCTGGTCCGGGTCTGCGGGATCTGCCCGGTCGTCTCGCCGTCGCCGGTCCACCAGCGCACCGTCCAGTGCGTGGTGGCGCCGACGCGGTACGTGCCGGCCTTCGAATAGCCCGTGTGGAAGCCGCAGTCCGGGGAGGGTTTGCCGGCGTAACTGCCCTTCGCGTCGTACGGGGTGCCGGCGGTGGTGCAGGTGACCGTGTCCTTCTTGTTGCCCATGTCCCAGACGATCCGGTCGACCTTCGCCTCGATGGAGACGGTCAGGCCACGGTCGGACGCGGACGCGCGCAACGGGCCGAAGTAGCTGGCGCTCGGGGTCGCCCACATCCAGACCGGCAGGCCGACCAGGCCGGGGCCGACGTCCTTGCGGGGCGCGACTCTCAGGCGCGCCGGGAGCAGCTTGATCGACGCGAGGGCGCGGCGAGCCAGCTCCTCCGGGTCGGGCGGTGCGCCGTAGCCGGGCGGCGGCCCGTCCCGCAGCTCCTCGCGCTGGCTGCCCTGGTCACCGCCGTTGCAGGTCAACAGGTACCACTGCTGGCCCTCGGGGGTGTTGGCCGGTTGCGGCTCCTCCAGCTTGTAGTAGCAGCCGTCGCCGTTGTTGAACCAGCCCAGCACATCGTGGTAGCAGGGAACAGTCTGCCCGGCCCACTGGCAGACACCGCCGCCGCCGGGGTGCCGGGCTCGTCGTCCCAGACGCTGCAGTCGGGCTGGTCGGGCGGGCAGCCCGCCCCCGGGTCCGCGCGGCGGGCGGCGGCGGCCGGCAGCGTCCCGCCGACCACCAGCAGCAGCGCGAGGCCGATCCCGGCGAGCGCCCGGCGGGGCGTCCCGACCCGGGGGGTACGGGCCGGGGCGCCCCTTCCTCCCCGGGTCAGCACGGCTGGTCCCGGTGCGTCGTACCGGAGTTGATCAGCCATCGACCGTCCGGGTAGCGGGTGGCGGTGGCGGTGGAGAGGTGCTTGCCGCCGCCACTGCCCGGGACCACCCGCATGTCCTTGGCGTAGACCAGCCGGTAGGCCGTCGTGTCCAGGCAGTCCTGGATGTCCACGGTGGCCGGGGTCGCGTCCAGGCTGACCGCCGTGACGGTCGGGTCGGACTTCACCGTCCCGGTACGCATAGCGCCGTGCTCCTTGGCCTCGTGAATGGACAACCGGACCCGGGTGAGAAGTGGATCAGCGAGGAACCGGGACAGTTCCGGCGCGCGCGGATCGCTGCGTCCGCTCGCCGTGCGGGAGGCCGCGAGATAACCGGAGTACGCGTCCAGTGCCGCCTTTTCGGCGGCTTGCCGTTCGACCTCCGGGTCGGTCTGCTGCCCCTCTTCCCGGGCCGCCGTCGGCCTTTCGACGGCGTCCCGTCCGCTGGCGCAGGCCGTGGCCGGCACCGCCGCCACGACCGCCAGCAGGCAGATTGCCGCTCGCCTGAGCTGCCGTCCGCGCACCGTCGAGCCTCCTCGTGGTCGCCTGGCGCGGTGACGGGTCACCGCCGCCGGACATGCGGAAGCGCGCCCGGATCAGCACATCCGGAGCTGTTCATTGCGCTTCTGCATTCACCGTTACGGATCTTCTACAAATGCAAGGTCCCGTGTCGTCCAGTTGTTGTAGTGAGGCTTGCGTCACACTCAAGGGGCGAGCATAAGCTGACGGTCGCCGATGCAACAGAGGCAATTCAAGTGAACACTCTCCGTGATGGCAGGTGGTGGTGACCGGTGTCCGTGCTGCACCCCCGACAGTGGCCGAATGATCGGCCGACGATGATCGGGCGTGGCCGGGTCGGACCGAGTCCCAGCGACGCGTCCGCCGGTCCCGGGAGTGGGACATCGCGGCGTCATCCCGGCATCCGGCTGGGCCTCGCCGGCCACGACGTTGCCGCGCGGGCCACCGCGACAGCCGTCCCGGAACCAGCCCGGGAGGCCCTCCGGGGCACCGCGGCGCAGGTCGCTTTCTGCGCCATCCGCTACACCAGAGCGATCCCTCAGTCACGATCCGTGTTCATGTTGCGGGAGGGCACCTGCCGATCGGGACGGCCGACATGGCACTGACCGGCCCCCCGGCAGCCGTTCCCGGGCAGGAGGACCCAACCGATCGGAGTCGACGGCGGGCACGAACGGCGCGGCTCGGCCCGGTCGCGGGTCATCTCCGGCTCCCGACCGTGCTCCCTACTGTGCTCGCGATCGTGGCGGTCAGCCCGCTGCTGCGGTTGGCCGCCGTGCGGCACGCCGTACCGTCGGGCACCGCCAACCGCACCGGCTGCGGCGCCTGCGGCGCGCCGATCGGCCTGACCCGGCCCTGGCCCGCGCTCGGTCCGACCGCTCGGTGCGGTCGCTGCCGGGCCCGGGTCGGCCCGCCGGCAGCCACCATCGAGCTGGCCGTGCTCGGCGCGGTCGTTCTGCTGCTGTCGGTCGGACCACCGGTCGGGCCGCTGTGGGCGCTGGCCTGGTGGCTCGGCTGGACCATCCCGGCGGTCGTCGTCGACCTGGCCGTGCACCGTCTGCCGGACCGTCTCACCCTGCCGGCAGCCGCCGGGACCTGGCTGTTGCTCGGCCTGGCCGTGCTCGGCGAAGCCACGCTGGGGTCTTGGCTGCGTGCCATCGCCGCCGGCACGGGGTTGGCGTTGCTCTTCGCCGCGAGCACGCTGCTGCTCGGTCGCCGCGGCTTCGGGCTGGGCGACGCCAAACTGGCGCTCAGTGTGGGGGCGCTGCTCGGTTGGTACGGCTGGCCGGTCCTGCTGCTCGGGATGCTGCTCGCGTTCGGGCTGTCCGCGCTGGTCAGCGTAGGACTGCTGGCGGCCCGACGGGCCCGCTGGAGCACCCACCTGCCGTTCGGCCCGTTCCTGCTCCTCGGCACGGCAGCCGCCCGCCTGCTGGCAACCTGACCCGACCCCGACCCC
>NZ_WBKR01000184.1 GCF_008868155.1 Micromonospora sp. ALFpr18c | reverse complement strand
ACCGCCGACCACCCCGCCCCCGAACGGGCCGGCGGACATCACGGTGAACAGCGCGACCAGGTACCAGACGGTCGATGGGTTCGGAGCCGCGCAGTCGATCTGGGGTTCGGCGTGGTCGACGTCGGACACGCAGACACTGGTCGGTATGGGTGCCAACCAGTTGGGGCTGTCGATCGTGCGGACCGGTCTGTCGCCGGTGTCCAGCGAGTGGGCGACGCATGTGAACTCGTTGCAGACGGCGAAGTCGTACGGGTCGAATGTGAAGATCCTCGCCTCGCCGTGGACCGCGCCGGCGGCGTGGAAGACGAACAACAGCCGGGTCAACGGCGGGAAGCTGAAGACCGACTACTACGACGACTATGCGAACCATCTGAACAGCTACGTGCAGTTCATGCGCGGTCAGGGTGTGACCATCGACGTCACCTCCGTGCAGAACGAGCCGGACTGGCACCCGGACTACGACTCGATGGACTGGAGCGGCACCGAGCTGCGCACCTTCGTCCGCGACCAGGGCGCGAGGGTGCAGAACACCAAGCTGATGGTCGCCGAGGCGGTGAACCTGAACTACACCTTCACCGACCCGACCCTGAACGACGCGACCGCCCGCAACAACATCGGCTACATCGGTGGGCACCTGTACGGCACGGAGGCGGCGGGCCGGCTGAAGTCGTACCCCCTGGCCGATCAGTACAACAAGCCGGTGTGGATGACCGAGTGGAACCTGCACGCCGCCGACGGTGGAGGCTCGAACATATGGGGCAACCCCGCCAACGCGGCGGTCTGGAACGAGACGCTCGACGACATCATGCGTACGGTGCACAGGTCGATGGAGTCGAACTGGACCGCCTACATCTGGTGGTACGGCAAGCGCTACTACTCCTTCATCGGTGACGGTGAGGCGGCGTACGGCACCACCGCGGGCGCTCCACTCAAGCGCGGGTACGCCTTCTCGCAGTACGCCAAGTACGTCCGCCCCGGCTACCAGCGGATCGCCCTGACGAAGAGTTCCAAGGCGTCGCCGCTGGAGGTGACCGCCTACCAGGGCGACGGGAAGATCACCCTGGTGATCCTCAACCGGTCGACCAGCGCGGTCAACAACGCCGTGATCCAGGCACCGCAGAACGTCAGCCGGGCGGAGTACTACCTCACCTCGCAGAACGCCAACGCGGCCAGCCAGCCGACCAGCGTGAACGGGGGGCAGGCCACCATCAACGTCGGCGCACGCAGCATCTCCACGCTCGTGTTCACTCTCTGAGGAGTCTCGCTGGGCTCGTGTCATCCCGGTCGGGCGTGTGGGTGTGATCGATCGTCGACACCCGCCCGCCCGCCCGGCTCAGTCGGGCGGGGCCGCCGCGCGGTTGGCGATGTCCTGCAGGGCCGCGATGTGGGCGCTCAGAGCGGCCCGCCCGGCGGCGGAGAGGTTGATCCAGGTCCGTGGGCGCTTGCCCACGTAGCCCTTGCGGACCTCCACGTAGCCGCCGTCGCCCAGCGCCGAGATCCGCTTGGACAGGGCCGAGTCGCTGAGTTCCACGGCATCACGGACGAAGGCGAACTCGGCCCATTCCGTTCCCGCCAGCAACGCCACGATGGCCAGGCGGGTGGGATCGAGCAGGGCCGGATCAAGCTTCGGGTCGATCACCGTGGGGCCTCGCCGGTGAGCATCCGGCACCGGTCGACGGCCTGCCGGTCCGGTCGTACCCCTTCGGGTGTGGGCGTGGTGGTCATCGCACACCTCCGTGGGGTGGGGAAGCGCTCGCTGGTACGAGAAGCTAGCATGCTGCTTTCCGTGGGAGCAAGTACTTCCAGGTGCGTCAAACGCGCCTCCTGGTCAACTGGTAATCCACTGGCGGTCACGTCGGGGAGATCAGACTGCGTGGTACGTGGAGGGGGCGCTTCCCCGACGGTGAGCAGAGAGGTCGTGGATGCGGTCAACCCAGAGGCTGCCCGCCTTCGCCGCGGCGCTGGTGGCGCTCAACCTCCTCGTGGGCATGCTGGCCATGATCCCGCTGGTGCTGCTCGTGTCCCTGCTCGCCTACGCGGCCAGCGGGCCGTACGGGCCGACCACCAACCACACGTACGCGACGGTCTTCGGTCGCCCCGCGCCGCTGCAGCTCGATACCGACGAGGCCGGCCTCGTGGCGATCTTCCTGATGTTCGTCGCCCTCCTGCTCGGCGGCGCGTTCCTGGGCGGTAATCACGCGCTCGGTCGGCTCAGGCCCGGCGGGGTTCCCGCGGTCGCCGGGTGGGTGGCGGCGCTGGCCGTCACGCTTCTGCCCTGGGCGCTCGGTATGTCGTGGTGGTGGTCCAGCCGGTAAGGCGCCAGCAACTTCACGGTCATTGGAAATCGTGTGGCGCGGCGTTGGATTGCCCCGTTCGTCAACCAATCGAGCGGGGGCAGATCATGCAGGCCATGCGGACTGGGGTCGGGACGGGTGGGCCGTGCAGCCCGGTGCGGGCGAGCTGATCGAGCTCGGCGGCCCGCATCGGCCGGAGATTCTCGTCCACGGTGGCGAGGTGGGCGGCGCGCTCGGCGCCTTCGTGTTCCATCACGACGTCATCGTCGAGAACCCTCCGCACGCGCACCACGACTTCATGAAGATCGCCTATGTCCTGGAGGGGCGGTACGACTTCCGCGTGGGCGACGCCGAGTTCTCCGGCGGCCCGGGGACCATCGTCGTCGTACCCCGTGGTTCGTACCACACGTTCGTCACCCCGACCGGTGGCCGGCTGCTGTTCGTCAGCGCGCCGGCCGGCAACGAGCAGCTCTTCGAGGAGTTGGGCAGCCTCGGCCCGAACCCCACGCAGGAAGCGCTCGCCGAGGTCGACAAGCGCTTCGGTACGACGAGGCTCCCGGGTGACGAGGGTGGCCCCTGGCGTCAGCTGCGCGACGGTGGGCAGTAGCGGCGGCATCTCCGCATCCCACACTCCGGATCAGCATTTAGTGAGGCTCATCGATATTGACGTCCGCCCTCGGCGGCGACAGGATCTCGGCACCACCACCACCGTGATCCCGTCTGGGAGGCGTCATGACCCGTCCCCGCCTGCCGCTCCTGCGGGCAGCAACCCGATTGGCCGCACTCGCCATGGCCACCGTCGGCGTGCTGCTCACCGTCGCCACACCCGCCAGCGCCGCGGTGCCCACCGGCCGCTACGTCGCCCTGGGTGACTCGTACACCGCAGGTCCGCTGATTCCCACGCAGGTCGACCTGAACTGCCTACGGTCCAACCGCAACTACCCGTCCGTGGTGGCCGCGTCCGCCGGCTCGTCGTCGTTCGCTGACGTCAGCTGCTCCGGGGCCACCACGGACGACATTCTCTACGGCGGCAGCGGCCAGTTGGGCATCACGGTGCCGCCGCAGCTCAACGCGGTCACGTCGACCACCGCGCTGGTGACGGTGCAGATCGGTGGCAACGACATCGGCTTCTCCAGCATCATCAGCGACTGCGCCCAGGCCAGCCTCAGCAGCCCGCTCGGGTCGCCGTGCAAGGACCGGTACACCGCCGGAGGTGTCGACCAGTTGCAGGCCCGGATCGCCGCCACCGTGCCGAAGGTGACCACCGTGCTGCAGTCGGTCCGCCAAGCCGCGCCGGGCGCGCGGGTCGTGGTGCTCGGGTACCCGGCGATCGTGCCGGACACCGGCTACGGCTGCTGGCCCGTCGTCCCGATCGCCTACCAGGACGTGCCGTACCTGCGGGGTGTCGCGAAGTCGCTCAACGCGATGCTGGCCAGCACCGCGGTAGCGAACGGCGCCACCTACGCCGACGTCTACACCCCGTCGATCGGCCGCGACGCGTGCAAGAGCAGCGGCACCCGGTGGGTCGAGGGACTGGTGCCGCAGAACTCGGCCGCCCCGTTCCACCCCAACGCCCGCGGTGAGCAGGGCATGGCCACCGCCCTGCTCGCCCGGCTCAACAGCTGACCGGACCGCAGTGGCGGCACCGGCCCGCATCCGCAGGGGTGCGGGCCGGTTCGGCCTCGCTCAGGACGGCGTGGACGGCAGCGTGTCCATGAAGGAGCTGACCGAGAAGACGGCACGACCCGGCCCGGCCGGGCCGTATCCGGGCGGGCTGGACAGCCCGTGGGCGTCCATGGTCGCCCGGTAGACCTCCAGCAGTCGGACGTGGTACTCGAGCGGCGCGCCCTCGGGGTTGGCCCGGCCGAGCGGCGTGGTGGGCTCCGGGCACCACGTGGTGAACCGCGGGGTGATGCCGCGTGACATGAAGTAGTCGAGCCCTTCGGCGGTGGAGTCGATCGCCTCGTCCACGCTCGTGAAGCCGTGCGGGGCGGCCATCTCGACGCCGGCCACGAAGTTCGGGATCACGTTGCGTGGGCCGAACACCTCGGCGGAGTCGAGGATGCGGCGGTGCCACTCCTCCCGGCCGACGTAGCGCTCCTTGCCCGGGCAGTACACCTCGAACAGCCGCTTGTCCCACACCTCGTAGTTGGGGTGATAGATCCGGATCCCGTAGTCGTGGAACCGTTGGACGTCGGCTCGGGGGAGTGCCTGGGCGACGACCTTGCCGATCCACCGCCCCGGGAACCGCTCCTCGATCGCCTGAGCGTACTGGCCGTAGAAGTCCGCCTCGGCCAGCCCGCCGACGTGCGAGGTGATGCTGCCACCGGTGAGGGTGTACGCCTGCGAGGCCCGGTCGGTGTCGTACCGGTCGATGATCTCCAGAGCTTCCAGCACCTCGTCGACCGGCTTGACCCCGGTGTAGGGGCGCCCGGCCTGCTTGTGCTGCCGCCAGTTGTGGTTGATGTCGCAGTACTGGCACTCCTCCTTCGCGCCGAAGTACTGGCAGACCCGGAACGCGGTCAGGTAGATGAGGTAGCCCCACTGGATGGTCGGCGCGACCTCCATCACCGACTTCCCGTTGGCCAGCGTGTGCCGGTAGTACGCCGGCATCGGGGGTAGCCCGACATCGGCGATCGGCCGTTCGTCCAGGAACAGGCGCAGCCGCCCGTCGCTGTCGGACCGCACACGGTACGGCGAGCCGGGGTTGGTGCGGACGGAGACGACGGTTCGGCGCAGCTCGTACGGGCCTCCGGTGAGCACGATCTCCTCCGGCGGCCGGCGCAGCGCGGCCGTCCCCAGCTCCGGGAGCGTCCGGTGATCGAAGGAGAAGATGAAGTAGGACTTCGGCTTGACGTCGCCGTGCTCGTTGTCGGTCAACGCCGTGTCGTCGAAGGCGAGCCCGCCGCGCAGCAGGTCCTCCTTGATGACCGCCTCGCGCGGCACCTGCGGGAATCGACTCAGCAGGTCTTCGACCAGCTCGGTGCGCGACGTCATGCGGTCCTCCCGTACGGATGGGCTGAACCGGGTGGCGGTCCGCCACCCGGTGTCGACAGCTCAGCTCTGCTTGGTTTCCCAGAAGATCTTCGAGATCTCCTCGATCTTCGCGAGCAGCTGCTCCGCGACGGCCGGGTCGGCGGCCCCCTTCGCGCCCCCGGCGCCGGCCAGCTTGGTGGCCTCGTTGAAGAGGCCGTGCAGCTGCGGATACCTCTCGAAGTGCGGCGCCTTGAAGTAGTCGGTCCACAGGACCCAGAGGTGGTGCTTGACCAGCTCGGCGCGCTGCTCCTTGATGATCAGCGCGCGGGTCCGGAACTCCGGGTCGTCATTGGCCTGGTACTTCTCGGAGATCGCTTTGATCGACTCGGCCTCGATCCGGGCCTGCGCCGGGTCGTAGACGCCGCAGGGGAGGTCGCAGTGGGCGCTCACGACGGTGCGGGGGCGGAAAAGGCGTGGCAGGTGCATCAGATTCCTTCCGACGGCAGACAACCTCTTGGACCTCTCGAGCACGGTGATCCGCAGTGGAGGTTAAAACCTCAATCACACTTCATGTCAACCCCCGGCGGTCGCACGGCTCGTGGTCCGGCCTGGGCTGTCGGAGGTACGTGTGAGGATCGTCGCCGTGAGTGGATGGATCTACAGCGATCGCCCGGAGGGCGTCCGGTTCCTCACCGACCGCATCGCGGAGCCGGGGCGCACGCAGATCGAGGGCGAGGTCTGGGACTGGGTCGTGCGCGGCGAGGCCGACGCCGACGAGTTCGTCGACGTCTTCGACGTTGACGAGGAGCGTCACGGCGCCACCGACGAGGAGCTCGGTTCGGCGTACGAACGGGCCTTGGCCGCCCGGCGGGAGCAGCAGCGGGAGTGGGGAGCGGTGCGGAGCAACCTCACCCGCGCCTTCGCCGAGCTGACTGAGGTCGGCGTGTTGGCCAGGGAGAACTTCAGCTGTTGCGGCACCTGCGCGGCGGCCGAGATCCACGACGAGCGCGACGACTCCCGACACTGGCTCGGCTATGTGTGGTATCACCAGCAGGACACCGAGTCGCTGCTCGCGAGCGAGGACGGCGAGGTCCACCTCGGCTACGGCGTCTACCCGCCGGCGGACTTCGACGAGTCCGCCTACAACGCTCTGTCCGAGGCCGAACAGCAGGCCCGTTACCAGGCCGACCTGGAACAGGTGTTGGATGAGATCGCCTTTCCGGTGCTTCGTCGGCACGGCATGCGGGTCGAGTGGAATCGCAAGCAGTCCCGGCGCATCCGGGTCACCGGCGCTCAGTGGTACGCGCCGTTGGTCTGACAACCCCGCCGTGTGCCGCTACCGGATGAGCCGACCGTCCGGGTGCCGTGCCGTGAGCCTTGACCCACGTTTCATCTCATGCGCGCACTGATCGTGGCGGCGGCCGCTGTCGTGGCCGTGTCGCTGGTCGTGGCGTAAGGAGGCCAAGTGGCGCACGCCAGAACGAACGGGCCGGCAGCGGAGGCGCTGGCGCAGATGAGCATCGTCAACGCCGACGACGTCCGGGGAAACCTGACGCTGCCGACGTCGGTGCCACTGGCGCCGGGAGCCGTGGCCGGGCGTACGGATGGCAGGGCTGGGACTGGGCCCAGAGCGGCGCGAGCCGCTACATCGAGGTCTGGGAGTCCACCGACCTGCGCACCTGGTCGGAGCAGCGACACATCCTCGTGGCTCCGCCAGAGGCGGGTATGACCTTCGCGCCGGAGGCCATCTGGGATCCCGCGATCGGGGCGTACGTCGTCTACTGGACGTCGTCGATGTATCCGACCGGTAGCTACTACACGCCCGACCGCACCGACCCGAACGGCCGCTACCGCGCACCAGGAACCAGACCCTCTACGCCACCACCCGCGACTTCGTCACGTTCACGCCACCGCAGGTGATGAGCAACCGGCCCGGTCACGGGACGCTCGACGCCGTCACGCCGAGGCGCCGATGGTGGTGAAGGCCAACCCCGGTTGACGTACGCGGCGAGGCCTACTACCACGGCGGGTACTCGCTGGCCGGGTACGACCCGGGCAGGCCGGGGCGGCAGACCGTCGCGGTCTCCTACACGGTGGCCGGCGTGACGCGGAGCGCCACGTTCCCGGTAGACGTCGTGGAGGTGTCGGCGATGCAGGGTCACGCGGCGAGGCGTCGGTAACTGTCCGACGGTTTTGCGATGCTGTGGCGGTTCACGTGACGACATCACCTGCTTCGAAGGGGCACCACGATGGCAAAGGTCATCTCCACGCTGTTCATCTCGGCCGACGGCGTGGCCGAGATCGATCCCGGATGGCACTTCCCGTACTTCGACGACAACATGGGACGGGCCGTCGGTGAGGACTACGACACCGCCGACGTCCTGCTCATCGGTCGCGAGACCTACGACAGCTTCGCCGGAGCCTGGCCCGAGCGAGAGGCCGCCGGCGGGGACGACGCGTCGTTCGCCAAGCAACTCGGGGACGTACGCAAGATCGTCGTCTCGCGCCAGCCGCTGACGTTCTCCTGGCGCAACTCGGAACTGCTCTCCGGTGATCTCCTCGATGCCGTCGCCGAACTCAGGGCCGACGCCGGCAGCAAGGGCGTCCTGATCCCCGGGTCGATCTCGGTGGTGCAGCAGCTCCTCGCCGCGGGGCTGGTCGACGAGCTGCGCCTGCTGGTGCACCCGGTGGCGGCGCGCAAGGGCCGCCGGCTGTTCGACGAGGGCGAGACGCCGTACCACCTGAAGGTGACGGCGACGGAGGTGTTCCCGACGGGCGTGCTCCGCGTGATCTACGCGCCGACCGAGGCGCCCGGCGCGGTCGGGTACGACGAGGTCAAGGACCAGGTACCGGCAGGTAGCTAGCGGTTCGGGGCGACCGACGCCTCGTACCGCGGGGTGTTGGTCGACCGACCGCCCTACCCAAGCTGCCCGACCGACGGGTGGGACCCCTACAACGCCGGGTTCCTCGATACCTGGCACGCAGGCACGGCCTGACCATCGACCACATCGTCGCCTGACGAGTTTCTCTCCCTCTTTCCCCGCACGCCGCGGCAATCCGCCGACGGCCCAGGTCACCCTCGTCTACGCTGTACGCGCACCTCGACGGCCGGTACCTCAGCTTCGAGTCCGACACGGACCCGGATCGGCTGCTGGATGCCTGGCCCGAGCCCACGCTCAGCCGGCTGCGCGCCGTGAAGGCCACGTACGACCCGGACAACGTCTTCAACCGCAACTTCCCCATCCCGCCGGCTGGTCGGGACTGACGACCCGGTCCGGCCCCGCCGCACGGCGGGCCCGGACCGGTCGTTGTCAGGCGATCGTGCAGGCCGCGCCGTTGAGGGTGAACGAAGCCGGTCGCGCGGTGTTGCCGGTGTGCGTGGCCTGGAAGCCGACGCTCACCGACCCGTTCGGCGCGATGGCGGCGTTGTAGCCGACGTTCCTGGCCGTCACCTGCCCGGAGGTGGGGGAGTAGGTGGCGTTCCAGCCCGAGGTGATGGTCTGCCCGGCCGGCAGGGTGAAGACCAGGGACCAGCCGTTGACGGCACCGGTGCCGCTGTTCGTGACGGTGATGTTCTCGGTCAGCCCGGTGTTCCAGGCGTTGAGGTCGACGGTCACCCGGCAGGCCCCGGGAGCCGGCGGTGGGGTGGTCGGCGGCGGCGTGGTGGGCGGCGGGGTGCTCGTCCCGCCGAACTCGACGTCACTGCACAGGTAGTACGACTGGTCCAGGTGGCTGGCCTGCCAGACGGTGTAGACGATGTGCCGTCCGGTGCGTCCGGGCGCGCTGACCGGGATCTGGATGGAGACGCCACCGGTGTCCGGGTTCCACTGCGAGGCCGGGGTGTTGCCGATCTGGCCGGCCAGCTCCAGGTCGTCCCAGCCGAGCGGCTCGGTGAGGGCGTTGAAGCCCTGCTTCGTCACGTACACCCGGATGTAGTCGGCGCCGTGACTGGCCTGGTCGAAGAAGCGGAGCCGGAAGTTGTTCGACACCGAGGTGGTCTTCCACGCGCCGATGGTGTCCAGCGCGTTGTAGCGGGGGCTCTGGGTGCGCCCGCCGCTGCACAGCTGGCCGTTGGGGACGGCGCCCTGGTGGTTGCCGGCCACTCCCTCGCGGAACAGGCCGTTCCAGTTCCACATGGCGGCCGGGTCGGCCTGCCAGGCCTGCCAGCACATCGGGTCCTCGGTGGCCATCCGCGGATTCTGGAAGTCGCTGCCCCAGCGTTGCCAGCAGCTGTAGTTGCGCGAGGCCGGGTCGACGACCGAGCCGTGCGCCGAGGCGGGTTGGACCAGCGCGACGGTCAGCGCGGTGGTCAGCAGGAGCGTGGCGGCCGCCGCGACGGCGAGCGGCCGGAGCACGCGTGGTGATCGGGCGAGAGTGGACATGGAGCCCCCGGGGGATGAGGTCGGACGACGACGCCCGGACTGCCGGGAGATGCCCGCTCCCGTGCCTACTCGCTGGCTCCCGCGATGGCTCTACCCGGCACGATGCCAGGCAGATCGTCAGACGTCAATGGCTGACGTCGTCGGCGCGGGGCGACTCATCGGGGTGTGCGGGATGCCGTCCTCGACGTAGTCCGGGCCGCTGACGGCGAAGCCGTGCCGGCGGTAGAACGGGACCAGGTGCGACTGGGCCTCCAGCACGCAGGGCCGGTTGCCCACCACCTCCAGCGCGGCCGTCATGAGCCGGCCGGCGTGCCCGCCGCCGCGCGCGGTCGGGGCCACCACCACCCGACCGATCCGGGCGCCGTCCGGGTCGGCGAGAATCCGCAGGTACGCCAGCGGCGCGCCGCCGTCGGTCAGCCAGAGGTGCCGGGTGCCCGGCTCGACGTCACGCCCGTCGAGTTCCGGGTACGGGCAGTTCTGCTCCACCACGAACACGTCGATGCGCAGCTTGAGCAGGTCGTGGAAGGTGCGGGCGTTCAGGTCGGCGAAGGAGGCCGTACGGATCTCGGTGGTCTGTTGGGGCACGCACCGATGGTAGGCCGGGCGGGTTCACCCGGCGTCCGTGCTCTGCCGGACCGGGTGGTCGGTCGCGCGAGCAGGTGCGAGGTAGGTGGCGGCCACGGCGGTGAGCAGCAGCGCGCCGCCGACGACGACCGGCGGGGGCAGCGGCTCGTGCAGCAGCGCCACCGCCAGCGCCGCGGCGGTGAGCGGTTCGAGCAGGGTCAGGACGGCGGCGACGCTGCCCGGCGTGGTGCGCAGGCCGGCGTAGAACAGCGCATACGCCACCGCGGTGGTGACCACGCCGAGGTGCAGCAGCAGCGCCACGGTGTCGGGGCGGACCGGGACGGCGACGCCGGCGGTCAGGGCCAACGGCGCCAGGGTCAGCGCGCCGACCACGGTGGAGATGGTGGTCAGTGTCATCGGCGCGGTGCGCTGCGACACCTGGCGGCTGATCAGGGTCGTCACCGCGTACCCCAGACCCGACCCGGCGGCCGCGAGCAGGCCGAGCAGCGGCGCGGGCGCCGTGGCGGTGGGGTCCGCCGTCGCCCCGGTGATCAGGGCGAGGCCGGTCACGGCGGTGACCAGGGTGCCGAGGCG
Source organism: Micromonospora sp. ALFpr18c (assembly GCF_008868155.1). Taxonomy (GTDB): domain Bacteria; phylum Actinomycetota; class Actinomycetes; order Mycobacteriales; family Micromonosporaceae; genus Micromonospora. The sequence goes on along the minus strand of NZ_WBKR01000184.1, from coordinate 1,929 downwards.
CAGCGGACCGGGGATCCGGCGGGCGCGCAGCGACTCCCAGGTCGCGGCGAGCACCGGCGCCAGGCCCAGGCTGACGACGGTCGCCACGCTGACTCCGGCGAGCGCCACGGCGGCGAAGTAGAGCGCCTGGTAGAGGCCGAGCCCGACGCCGGTGAGCAGCAGCGGTACGGGTGCCGCGCGCAGGGCGGCCACGATGGTGCCGAGCCGGCCCGCGGTGCACGCCAGCAGGACGAGCGCGGCGATCGCCAGGCGGTGGAAGCCGATGCTCACCGGGCTGAGCCCGGTGCTCTCGCGCAGCAGTTGCACCGCGACGCCGGTGGTGCCCCACAGCACTCCGGTGACGGTGATCTGGATCAGGCCGGTGCGGGCCTGGCTGACGGCCGGGGCCGGGGCGGCCGGCGGCGCGGTTCGGGAGGTGGACACGGATGCGCTCCGAAGGGTGAGCCGTTGACGGGGACGACGTCGACGGAGCGCGTACGGCGAACTGGCCGGGCCGGGTCGGTCACCCGGTCGGCGGGAGGCGCGGCGCTCCGCTCAGGAGCGCGGCGGGGGCAGGACGCCCAGGTACGGCCGCATGGCCACGACCGTACCGTAGGGCTGCGCTCAGGCGGGACGCGCGCCGACGGCGTCGCGGATTTCGGCGCCCTCGGCGCCCTCGACCGAGCGGGCGCAGTGCCCGCAGCAGAAGAAGCGGCCGTTGACCTCGACGCCGTGCCCGACGATCTTGATCTGGCAGTGCTCGCAGATCGGTGCCATCCGGTGGATCGCGCACTCGAACGAGTCGAAGGTGTGCACGTCGCCGCTGACGGTGTGCACCTCGAACGCCATCCAGTAGTCGTTGCCGCAGACCTCGCAGGTTGCCACGGTAAATCCCCCGTATCAGGACATGTAGGTACAGAATCCCGCAGTTTGGTCTTGCTCGTGGCGGAATGTCGCCGCACGGGCGTTCGGCGGCGTGTCGGCGTTGGCGTGTCGTCCGTTATGCCGGATGAACCGCCGCAACCCCCGGAGGATCACCGTGATCAAGCGCAACAGACTCTTCGGCAGTCAGACCCGGGTCACCTTCTGCCTGCCCGGGGACACCCCACCCGGGCCGGTGAGCGTGGTGGGCTGCTTCAACGAGTGGGAGCCCGGCCGGCACGAGCTGGTGGCCCGCCGCGACGGCACCCGGACGGTGACGGTGAAGCTCCCGCCGGGGGAGTACCGCTTCCGGTACCTCGCCAGCGGCGGCGTCTGGCTGGACGACGAGTCGGCCGACGAGGTCGACGATCGCGGCAGCCTGCTGCGACTCTGACGAAAAACTCGTCACCATCGATGTATTTATCGACCAGGCTCTTTACTGTTAACAAAGTTTAAATTACGTTGAGGGCACCTCACCGCACCTGCAAAGGAGCTGCCCGATGCGTCGAACAATCACCGTCCCGCTGGTGGCGGCGGGCGCCGTCGCCGCCACTCTCACCGTCTCCGCCCCCGCGCAGGCGCACGGCTACGTCTCCGCCCCGCCGAGCCGGCAGGCGCTCTGCGCGCAGGGCCGGGTGCCCGACTGCGGACAGATCAAGTACGAGCCGCAGAGCGTCGAAGGCCCCAAGGGTCTGCGCAGCTGCAACGCCGGCATCGCCCAGTTCGCCGTCCTCGACGACGACAGCCGCGGCTGGCCGGCCACCTCCGTCGGCTCCTCGCTGACCTTCACCTGGGTCAACACCGCCCGGCACGCCACCAGCAACTGGGAGTACTGGATCGGCAACACCCGCGTCGGCGTGGTCAACGGCAACGGCCAACAGCCGGGCGCGACCGTCTCGCACACGGTCAACCTGGGCGGCTTCTCCGGGCGGCAGAAGATCCTCGCGGTGTGGAACATCTCCGACACCGCGAACGCCTTCTACTCCTGCATCGACGTGCAGATCGGCGGCGGAGGCGGGCCGACCCCCA
>NZ_WBKR01000183.1 GCF_008868155.1 Micromonospora sp. ALFpr18c | reverse complement strand
CGCGATCGGCTGGCACCGCATCAACGGCGACACCAACATCGCCCGCGCCAACCGCCGCTCCGACCGCCGATCACACGACCTCATCGACGCCGTGACCAGCAGTTACACCAACACGCAATGACCCTGGCGGACGAACTTCCTACCTCGACTCCCTCGTCCCGAGGCCGGTCAATTGCTCGGAAGGCTCACCATTGGCCGCAGTTAAGTCGGCGCAGTCGGTTGCTGCCTTACTTAGCTTCACCCTCTGATCCTTCACTGGAACCCGTAAGGTCCCTCTGCCGCTCCTCGCCGGTGTCGAAAAACGCCGACAGATAGGCGTCCGGAGGAAGCACGCTCTCTCTCATCAGCGAGTAGACCTCCGCGCCATGGCCGAGCCCATCAGACATTCGGTATGCCTGCGCCAGGCCGAGGTAGCGGCAGCCAACCCCGTTTGCGTAATCGGCAGCCTCGGCCTCGGCCAAGGCAACGGCCGCGTCAAAGCTCACCGCCCACCACACCGACAGACGCTCCTCGTACACGACCGGCGCGTCGACACCGTACTGAAATATGCACCGCACCGAGTACCATCCCCGGCTGCGTGCCTGGTCATCATCCTGCACATCGCTCACCGGCCTATCCTGCCGTATGGTTCCGGTCCCCAACCCCTGCAGGGTCACCTGCACAAACAACTAGGCTGCACGGTGCGCGTCCAACACGCCGAAGCTACATATGCCTCGTGACCCGCGAAAAGCGGACGTCGTTCAAGTCGCAAACGGGGACAGCCGTTAACTTGACAGACCCCCGCCGCAAGGAGTCCACACAGGGCAGCACCTGAATCTCCCGTCGATGTTCGTCGACCGCGAGGACGGCTTGCATTTCACGTAGGACAGGCTGGAGGCTGTAACTTCAATGACGGCCAGAGTGAACCACGAGCAGCGAATGGTGCGCGAGCCTGGGCAGCACGATGAAGTGACAGCATGGCCAACTCCGCGATTGGGTTTGGCACCTCTCCGAAACGCGTGGTTACCCTCCCAATCCGGGCTCCCAGTTAATGGTAGCCTGAATCCTCCTGATGCCCGGCTGCTTACGACTGGCCTGTTCATTGCGGAGAGTAATAGACCGTCATGTTCGGCCAAGTTCCGTAATCATTTACTTCGTCGTCACTGTAGGTAATGCCGAGGATCTCCGCTCCGGCACCTTCATGCAATTTTTCTATGGACTGTGCTAGATGTCTCAGCAGGTTTGGCACACTACCTTGGTCTTCACCAGCAGGTAGGCTAAGTAAGAAATAATTGCATGTCCAATCACCTGGCTGCTCCTTCATGGCGACCACACCTTTCGCTAGACCGAACACTAAGATAAAGCAGGATTAAAGAAGCAGGCAACAACGCAGAGCACGATAGCTCCTACTGTTATTATTGCTCCTCCCACAGCAGCCGCCCCCTGCGAACTAGGTGCCTGGAAATTTACGCCACCTTCCGTAGAATCGGGTGCCGAATTTTGGTCTTTATCCGCACCGTACTGGCTCTGACGCTTCTGGGCATTGCGGGCGCCGGCCGCCTTCTCATTAGTGTTTGTCTTCTTCTTTGCCGAAGCATACGCCTTTTTGTCGACAGGCCGCCCATGAGCCTTGTCGTCGAGCGCCTTTTGTTCTGCATCGGTGAGCTGTTCGAAAATCTTCCGCTTCCCTCGTCCACCAGATGCAGCCCAGCAGACGTCAGAATCCCTGCACTCTTCCACCTCTTGCACCTGCTGCCGATGGAGGCGCTCGTTTCGGGCTATCAGCTCGTCAGCCTCCTGGCGCGCCCTGCGCTCCTCATTGCTCAGACAACTGTCCGGCTTTGGACAAATAGATCGACCAGGCCGCCGGGGAGCAGCACCAGAGCCGCCGTTACGCCCTTGCGCCTTGGTGCTGCTCTTGCCGTTCTTCTGACCCCACTCCAAATTCTTCGGGGTACCGCAGCCTTCAGGACACCCGGTAGCAGGGTTATATCCGTAACAATCGAATTCACGGCAGTCGGCAGGGATCAGGCCAGTTGGGTCGCTTAGTGTTACCGGCGTATTCTTGGCGTAGGTATATGCGTTCCATTGTTGAGGGTCACCACTTGCGATCAGCGGATCAACCGATACAAAGCGGCCGACCGCAGGATCGTAGGCGCGTGCCCCGACAATCGTTAGATCTGTGGAACTCATCGGCTTGTTAAGGAAGCCACGGTTGTCCGGGGCGCTGATCGACGCTCCACGAGGTGCGCCGTACGGGGTGTACTGCCGCCAAGTGGGGCTTTGGGCGGTGTTATCGAGGTACAGGGCAGGTGTGCCTTGTTGGTCGGCGATGGCAAAGGTGTAGGCGGTGCCGGTGCCGGTGCGGATGCAACTGCCGCCGCCGGGAAGATCGTAGTAGCGGCTACCTCCAATAGCGCTCGTGGTCGTGTTCAGAGTGATTTGCTGCCCGGGGAGGTAGAGAGTGTTCTTGCCAGGCTCCTTCTGCAGGAGCACATCGCCGTCAGCGTCGTAGATGAAGGTGATGTTGCCGGTGGCGCCGCCAGTGACACCTGTGAGTTTCCCGGCGTCGTCCCAGACGAGGGTTTGGTTTCCTTGAGCGGCGTTGCGCACAGTGGTGTTGCCGGCTTTGTCATACGTGTATGACACGGCGCCGGTCGAACCGCCGGTTGTAGTGGTGGAGGTCAGGGTGTGGGGTTGGTTTTGCCCGTTGCCGTCGTAGGTATAGCTGGTGGTGGTGTCGGTTCCGCCGGCGGTCAGGTTGTGTGCGACCTGCCTGGTGCGGTTGCCGATGAGGTCGATCTGCCAGCTGGTCCAGTAGGCGCTACCGGCGCCGATGGTGTTGCCGACCATGGACTTGTTGGCATCGGTGGGCGCGGTGGCGCAGGCGTCGGTGGCGGTCCAGGCTTCGGTGAGTCGGGCGAGGTCGTCGTATCCGTAGCACTGGGTTTCGGCCGGGGTGACGGCGCCGTAGCGCTTGCTGATCTTTTGGGTGATGTTGCCGGCGGGGTCGTACTCGTATTCCTGCGTGTCCACGGTTGCTGGTGTCGTGGTGGATCGGGTGATGGTTTGGTTCTTCAGTCGGCTGTTGTGGGTGTCGTAGATGTTGGTGACGTTGGCGTAGCTGGTGGAGGATCCGATTTGTTGCTGGGTCACCCGGCCCCAGGCGTCGTAGCTGACGTTTTGGGTGTATCCGGCGAGGCCGCCGATTCTGTTGGGGAGGTCGAACGCGCCGGTGGTGCCGTGCACCACGGTTTCGTAGGGGAGGCTGCCCTTCGATGGGTAGGTGTCGGTCAGGGGTAGGCCCAGTACGGAGGTGTAGGTGTGTCCGAAGACGTACGATCCGGCGAGTGCGCCTTCGCTGGCGGGGATGGTGATGGTGACGCCGAGGCTGTTGCCGAAGACGTCGAATCCCTTTTGTTGGGTGGTGTAGGCCTGGCCGTCGCGGTAGGCGATGGTGGTGGTCAACTGGCCGATCGGGTTGGTGACGCCGGAGACGGTGTTGCTGTTGTCGTAGATCCACGCGTTGCGTTGGTTCGCCGCCGACTGGGTCTCGACGGAGGCGGCGTACTCCCCAGTCTTACGGTTGAGCGCGTCGTAGGTGTAGGACAGCGTCTTGTCTCGCCCGTCGGTGGACTGGGTGAGGTTGCCGTTGGCGTCGTAGCGCATGGTGCTGTCGCCCGCGTCGGGGTCGGACTTGGCGACGACCTGTCCGAGCAGGTTGTAGGTGGAGGTCCAGACGTTGCTCGTGGCGCCGGGGGTGGCTTGGCTTCCCGCGTCGGTGAGGGTGGCTTGGTTGCCGTGGCTGTCGTAGCCGTACTTGCTCACGGCGGCCGTGCCGCCGGTGACGGTGAAGGCGCCGCTGAAGGTGTCCGCTGGCGTAATCAGCGTGGGCTTACTGCTGTATTCGTGCAGTTCGCTCTTGCGGCCCAGAGGGTCAGTCACCGTGGCGGTCACGACGCCGCCCTGGGGCGGGATCACGGTGGTGCGGTCACCGCCGTGGGCGGTGGTGGTCGTCGAGACGGTCACACCGTTCTTCGCGGCGACGACGATGACCGGCCGGCCGAGCCCGTCGTAGGTGGTGAAAGTCTGGTTCGGGACCTGCTTACCCAGGTCCCTCGCTGACACCGGGGTGGTGACCTGTGGCAGGTTGGCGTCGTCCCACCAACCGTTGTTCGAGGCGCGGACCCAGCCGTGGGTGTCGTAGAACGTGTCGGTGACCATTCGTCCGCCCTGCGCGGTCGGGGTCATCGTTTGGGTTTGGCGGCTGCGCAGCAGGGCGTCGTAGATCGTGACCGCACTCGTGTACTGCTCGGAGTTGTTCATCGTCTGGCTGAGCACGGCGGTCACACCGGTCTTGGACACGGTGTAGCTGAACTTGTGGTTGGCCGTTTTGCTGGTGGGCCGGGAGTTCAGCCACACCGCGGTGTTTCGGCCTACCGCGTCGTACTGCTGCCGGGTCGTGACCTGGTTGGCGTCCGTGCTGGTCAGCACGCTTCCCCGGCGTGGGTTGACGGTGGTGGACACCGACTGGTTCAACGCGTTCGTCGTCGACGTTCCGACGACGAGATTCGCCGCGTTCATCGTGAAGCCGCTCGCGGTCTTGTTGCCCCTGCCGTCGTAGCTGTCGGCGACTCGACCGAAGAAGTCGTAGGTCGACCTGCTGGCGGTCTGCCACTGGTAGGTGCTGGAGGTCCAGTCCGCCGCGAGTTGGGTCATGGTGGGGTTGCCCGCGGTGGGCGCGGTGGGCTGGGGGAAAGTGGTGGAGAAATCGGTGTCGTCGTAGAAGGTACGTTGCGCCTTCACCACCTGGGCCGGTCGGTTGACCGTTGTCGGGGCGGACAGGGTGTTGACGCTTCCGGGCTCACTGGCCGGGCTGCCCTGCTGGAAACCCGCGCAGGCGACGGCGACGGTTTCGGTTTCGGCGACCAAGCCGACCAGGTTCTTGCCGGTGTTGACCGGCGCGTAGGTGTAGGTGCTGCACTGGTCGTAGGCCGGGTCGGCGGGCACGGTGTAGGTGTAGCTGTGCTTGAGCTCGCCGAGAGTCGCACTGGTGATGTTCGCGTCGTAGCTGCTGTCGGTGGCGGTGTACCGCCAGGTTGTCGACGTCCCGCTGGTGATCGCCTGCCGGCTGTAGGTCTTGATCGGCTGTACCCATTGGGCGGTCAGGGCAGCCAGGCCCGTCCGGCTACGGGTGGCGGTCGCCCCGGACACCCAGTACGAGGTGATCGTCGACGAGTCGACCCGCCCGTTCTCGCCGAGATATCGAGTTGATTCGAGTTCCTTGCCGGCGAGTTCGTCGATGTCCTCGTGACTACCGCCGGCGGAGTCGGTCAGGGTGACCGTCGTGGTGGTGTTGTTCTTGGACATGCCCCGGTAGTAGGCGACGTCGGCCTGGGTGCGTCGGTCGTTGACGCCATCGCCGGTGAACGTCCTCACCTTGGCGTAGCCGCGGAACTGACCGTAGGTACGGTACTTGGCCTTGACGACCTCGTTCTCATCGACGTGCCACGCCGCGCCGCCCAGATACTGGTAACTGGTCGACAAGGCGGCGGCGCCGCCGGTCGGGTCGGTGGAGGTCACCCGGGTGACGGCGTACTTGTGGAACCAGTCCTTCTTCTGCTCGGTCACCCCGTCCGGGGTCCAGTAGGCCGGGTAGCACGACTTGGTGTTGTTGGCCGGATCGGTCGTGACCGGGGCCGCGCAGGGCGCGGGCAGCTCGTAGCTGGGATTGATCACCGAGCCGGTTTCGGTAGTGATGGTGGCGATACGTCGCCGGTAGAACGCCGACAGCCCTCCGGCGACGTCGACTCTGTTGGCCAGCTTGATGTCTGTGAAGGACACCGATGGCAAGGTGATCGCATCGGCCGACCCGCCGGCGCTGAGGTCGTGCCCGGTACGGGTGATCGAGGTCAGCCACAGCGTCGGGGAGGTGGCATCACCGGTGGCGGGCATCGTCTGCGACAGCGCGTAGGAGTCAACCTTCTCGTGCTTCGACGTCGTCGTGTCGTACTGCTGCGTCTCGATGGAGGTCAGGCGAACGGTGGAGAAGAACGACGGGCTCCAGTCGTCGCAGTCGGCACCGGAGTCACAGACCAGGTCGTACGGTACGTCCGGCCAGTTCGCCTTCGTGGAGGCGTTCAACGGCTTACACGTTCCGGACACGCACCGGGCGTCGGAGTTGAACACGACCCGGTTCGGCACGGTGCCGTAGGCGCCGCCCGCGGTGAAGCCGTAGTCGATGCGCGCGAGGTGGCTGTCGCGGATGTACGACACGTCGCTGGCACCCATGTTGCGGCCGTAGAAGTTGGTGTCCTGGTCGTAGTAGTAGGCCATCGCGTTGCCGTGCACGTCGGTGACGTAGTCGAGGTTCCACCGGTAGGCCATCGTGCACACCGACGCGGTGAAGCCCGATGACTGGTAGCAGGGGTCACCGGAGTGCGGGGAGTACACGGGCGTGTGATCGACGGAGTTCGTCACGGTCTTGCCGGAAGTCCAGCCCGGCAACCGGTTGCGTCCGAACTCGTACACGGTGCCGTCGCGCAGCGTCACCCGCCAGTAGTCGGTGTTGTAGGTGCCGGACCCGTTGCCGGAGTTCTCGACGTGGGTGACGACCTCACCGTTGTCCGACTCGGGCTTCCACACCTTTTTGGTCGCGTCCCACACCAACGCCGTCGACGACCCGTTCAACGACAGGGTGAGGATCGGCCCGTCGTAGCAGCGGTCGGATGTCTTCACCGGTGACGCCGACCCGCCTGGGTCATCCATGCACGAGGCGAACGTCTGCTCGACGTACGAGTGTGGGGTCGACCAGCCGTCACCCACCCACGAGGACTGCGCGTTGGTGGACGCCGTCTGCCCGTCCACGCTGCCCGAGTCGTACGACAGCGCCACCGTCGGCGTCAGGTCCGACGCTGCAGGAGGGACCGTGATCGGATACGAGTAGGTGAAGGACCCGGTGTTCCCACCGCCGCTCCACGACCCGGACGGCTTCAGGTCCGTCGCCGCGTAGGTGCCCCCGTCGCCGCCGTTGTCGGCCGCGCTCGCCACCACCGCCAGCACCGTGGAACCGCTGGCCTTCTGGACGTCGGTAGCCGCCAGCGGGATCTCCGCAGACACCGATCGCGCCGCGAGATCATTGGTCGCCGCCAGGGGTGTCGCTGTGCGGCACTGCGCCGCCTTCGGTGTCGTCAACGCGCAGGCGGGTAGCCGCACCAGCGTCAACCGTGAGCCGTAGTTGCCGCCGAAGACCTCCGCGAACGCGCCGTAGTCCACGCCGACACGAACCGGGCCAGAACCAGGAGTATCCACCGGACGCACCGACAGCAGCACGCCATCGACCCCGGCGGCCTTGGCCGCGGTCGGCTCGGCGACCTGCACGTCCACGCTCGACGGAGCCGCGTACCGACCGGCGACCGCCACGGGCTGCGCCCAGACGGGCGTGCCCGCCGCACGCGCCTTCACCGGAGCCGCCGACCGATCAGTCGGCGGCGTCAACGCCAGCCGCGCAGAAGACGCCTTCGGCCACGAGGTCCGCGTCGGCGTGTAGGAGTGCTTCGCCCCGTCCGGTGGCTTCACGAACCTCGTCGGTAGCGGCTTGACCCCCTTGACCGACGGTCCGGGCGACGTCGCCGGAGGCTCCGCCGGCTGGTCGTCTCGCGGTTTGGCCGAAGCCGGTGAACCCGACAGCAGACCCGCAATCAACGATGCGCCCACCACCATCGCGACCAGTCGTCTGCGCCGAGTTAGCAAACGCGTACCCCCGTGCCCGACCATCCGAACCCACCCCTGCGACATAGAAGAAAGGCCACGCAGAGTGGCTGTTCGCACACGCTCGCGGCGCGGAATAATCTTTCACGTCCTACGACCCGGATGGTCACGGGCAAGTAACGATTGATCATGTTTGGGTGAGCAAAGCGCTCCAGTTGCTTCGAAAGGGACAGGTCCGCGTGAGGTGAACGTTCCTCGAAGGCGGTACGCGGTGCTTCACTGTGGCCGCGTCGGACGCGGACCTCGCGCTCCGGACAACAGCCATGGGGGAGGCACCTCTTCATGCCCGGGAAACGGCATACCTACGGGGCGAGAAGCCACAGGATGGTCACCGCCGCAGGCGTGGCCGCCAGCGTTCTCGCCGCCAGCACCATCATGACCTTGACCGCCACACCCGTAGCCGCCTCGGCCTCCACCTCGGCGAAACCTGCGGCGAGGACGGGCGCGTCACTCGGCGTCGACCAGGCCATGGCGCAGGCCAAACGAACCGGTAAGCCGGTCGAGGCAACCGCCGCAGGCTCACCCACCACGACGGTCACCGCCAACCCCGACGGCGTGGTCGAGTTGACCCAGAGCGCCGTGCCGACCCGTACACGGGTTGCCGGCCAGTGGAAGAACCTCGACCCAACGCTGGTTCGGCACCCCGACGGCAGCATCACTGCGGCCGTCACGACAACACCGGTCCGCGTGTCTGCCGGCGGAGCCGGGCCCTTCGCTGAGATGACCAGCGGCGACCGTCACTTCGCCATGGCCATCGCTCCGGCGCTGCCGACACCGATCCTTTCCGGCCCGACCGCGACGTACACCGAGGTGTTTCCCGGCGTGGACCTCGTCATTCGGGTTACGGGCGAGGGCTCCTTCTCCCACGTCTTCGTCGTCAAGAACTCCGCCGCAGCGGCCAACCCCCAGCTCGCCAGCATCGAGCTGACCACCACCACCACGGGCGTCACCCTCACCTCGGACGAGGTCGGAAATATCACCGGCCGGGACCGGGCGAACCAGCCCGTGCTCACCGCGCCGGCGCCAGCCATGTGGGACTCCACCGGCACCGCCCCGGCCGCTCGTGCACCCGTTTCCACTGTTGTCGCCCCGGGTCCGGGTGCCCAGACCGCCGCGGTAGACGTGGCGATCACGCCCGGGAAGTTGAACCTGACCCCGAACAACAAATTGCTGGCCGACCCGAAGACGGTCTACCCGGTCTACATCGACCCAACATTCAATTGGACGCCAGTTGGACAGAGCATGTCCGGCTGGGCGACGATTTCCTATCAGCACCAGTCGAGCAATTACTGGAAGAACACTCCCGACCCTGATGGGCATATGCAGGTCGGCAACACCGGCAGCCAACGCCGCAACACGCTGATCAACTTCCCCGTGCCCTACGGGACGTTGAAGGGTGCGGAAATCCTCGACGCACAATTTAAGATCACGAATACGTGGTCGTGGAGTTGCACCGCCAAGACCGTCAACATCTACGGCCCCAGCACGACATTGGCCCAGTCCAACGCCACCTGGGGTTACTGGGAAGGCGTCAGCAAGGGCAGTGCAATCGCCTCGAAGAGCTTTGCCTACGGCTACAGTGGCTGCCCCGCCGACGGTGTCTCCTTCGACATCAGCGGCCAAATCAGAACCGACGTCGCCAACCAAAAGGCGGTCCGCACGTTGTGGATGGTGGCTGGGAACGAAGCCACCGACATCGAGAGCTGGAAAAAGTTCCTCGCGACCAGCCCTACCCTCACCATCCGCTACAACCACACGCCCAACACCCCGACCGGGATGAAGACTGCTCCCACCACGGCATGCGCGGCTGCCACCCCCACGGTCGTCGGTGATACAGAGGTCACGCTCTACGCCCCGGTGTCCGACCCCAACGGTGGCACGCTCGGTGTGAGCTTCAAGCTGTGGAAAGACAGCGACCCCGCCCAGAAAGCCATTGTCACCAGCGACCCGAACCTGCTCACCTACCCGTCGGGCAGCACTGCGGTCCGCATCGCTCCTCTGGACATACTCAGGGAGAATTCACAGGACGCCGCCGGCAAGCCAGTGGTCACGACCTTCGCCTGGGCAGTGCAGGTCACCGACTTCCGCAAGCCCAGCGCCTGGTCGGCGACATGCCGGTTCACCTTCGACGCCACACGTGCGGCACCGCCGACGGTGATCCCGCCGGAAACGAGCAAAGTAGGCGAGGCCGCCACATTCCAGGTCAAGGCTCCCCTGAACGGCCCCAAACCAACCAGCTACGCCTACCAGCTCAACGAGATGCCCCCACTCACCAGTCAGGCCGACGCCAACGGCAACGCCACCATCACCATCACCCCGACCCGCTTCACCAACACCCTGAGTGTCACCAGCGTCACCGCGAACGGAACGAACTTCGGCGACACCACGCCCTGGATATTCAACTCTGTGCGGCCGACCATGCGCGCGGTTGACGCAGACCTCACCGGCGACGGCAGACCAGACCTCGTCACAGTCGGCTCCGTCAACAACCTCAAGCCAGGCATCTGGCTCGCCGAGAACAATGGCACCACCGGTGTCAATCCGCGGATCACCAACATCGGCACCCGCGGCAACGGCTTCAGCGGCACCAACTCACCCGCCGAGTTCGACGGAGCGCAAGTGATCACCGGACGGTTCACCGGAACCGGCCTTCAAGACGTCCTGGCCTACTACCCCACCAACGGCACCGGCAGCGTCACCGCCGGCAACGGCGACGGAACCACACCAACTCCAGTCCTGGACGTCAGCCAGTTCAACCTCCTGACCGACCAGCTAGCGGACGAATACGGGCAGCTACCGATCCAACTCGCCAACGCGGGAGACAGCCGCCGAGGTGCCTTCGAATTTCCCGACCTGATCGGCACCAGCGGCGACCCGTCCACCGGGTATCGACTGACCTACTACCCGAGCCTCGGCGAGATTTCCGCGAGCTTCATGACGCGTTCGACCGGAGCTCTCACCCCCACGGGCGACACCGCCTGGAACAACTGGACGCTGGCCACCACACAAATGAGCACCGGCACCGCGATGTTCCTGTGGAACAAGACGACCGGCGCACTACACCTGTGGTCCGACCTCACCTTCAGCGAGGAAACCGGACAGCTGACCTACACGCCGCGAATCCTCGCCAACTCCGGCTGGAACACCGGCGCCTCACTCATGCTGCGCAGCGCCGACTTCGACCTCAACGGCACCCCCGACCTCGCGACCATCGGCGCGGGCGCGACAACGACGATGTGGTTGGTGAACAACCTGCAAGCCAGCAGCGCCACCATCACCGCGCAGCCGCCACAGACCCTCATCACCTCGCAACACACCTGGCAACTCGACGACAACAAGGACGCCCAGGTCACCACCGCCGAAGACGTATCGGGTGGCAAAGCACTCAGCCTCGAGGACCCCGACCAGGCCGCGGACAAGATCCACGCCAGGTGGCGTAGCGACGAACTGTTCAGCCCCGCCCTGTTCCTCAACGTCGATGACACCGGCACGCAGGTTGTCTCTCAAGGCAACAGCGCGCTCTACAACGCCGCGCCGCTGATCGACACCACCAAATCGTTCAGCATCTCGGTGTGGGCCAAGCCGACCGGCGCCGGCGGCGTCATCGCCAGCGAGGACGGCGCCAACGCCTCACGCTTCCTGCTCTGGAACAACGCCAGCGACAACACCTGGCGCTTCGGCCTGGGCAACACCGACAGCAGCTGGTCCTACACCCAAGTCGTGACCCCAGCCGGCACCGCACTCGGCGTCTGGACACACCTCGTCGCCACCTACAACGCCGACACCCGAACCATCTCCCTCTACGTCAACAACCAACTCAAGGGCAGCGCCCAGTTCACCGCCACGCCGACCTGGCCCAGCACCGGCAAATTCGTCGTCGGCCGCTACAAGTATTTGGGCGCGCCCACCGCCTACTACGCCGGCATGCTCAGCAACCTCGAGGTGTGGAACCGGACCCTCACGCCGCAGCAAGCGCAGGCAAGCGCCGCCGCGACCGGACCTTTCACCTCGTTCGGCGCGACGACCTGGACGCCGCCCGGCACCGGCACCCCGCAGACCGACGTCTACACCGCCGACACCAGCGGCAACCTGTGGAAATACCACCGACAGGACAATCAGCTCAATACCGCTCCCAGCCTCGTGTCGACGGGATGGAACCAATTCACCAGCCTCGGCATCGCCGACATGGACCACGACGGATACCAAGACCTCGTCGTTCGCGACAACACCTCCTGCAACCTCCAGGTCTTCCTCGGCACCACGGACGACCTCAGCCCAACGCCCACATTCCTCGGCAGCGGCTGGTGCAGCTACCGCCCATTCGGGGTAGCCGACTGGAACAGAGACGGCTACCACGACGTCATCGCCGCCGACTCCACCGGCCAAATGTGGAACTACCCCGGCGACCTCAAGGGCGGCAAGACGGCCCGGGTAGGACTCGGCGGAGGCTGGACGACCGACTTCAGCCCATTCGGCATCGCCAACGTCGTCGGTGACACCACCCCAGACATCTACACCCGACTCGCGAGCACCAGCATCCTTCGCCTCTACGACGTCCCGGTCACCGGCGTGACGCAGGTAGGAGTCGGCTGGGGCGGCTACACCTCATTCGGACTGACCGACTTCAACCGCGACGGCAAACCGGACATCATCGCCCGAGACAACTCCACCGGCAACCTCTGGATGTACCCCGGCGCCGCAGGCGGCCTGCTGGGCACCCGCACACAAATCGCTAGCGGCTGGTGAACCACCGGGCGTGGGCCGGGCACTGCGGTACCCGGCCCACCCCACGTTCAGCGCAACCAGCGAGAGGCAAGGGCAGCACTAGCACTCCGGCCGCGGGACTGTAAAAAGAACGGTGTAACTCCTGATCAAGGAGACGCACCTGATGACCATGACGACTGACGCCGTGGATACTGCCGCGGTGGCGAAGAAGCAGCAGCAGCCTGGCCTGCCGGCCGGGGCGAACGACGACCTGATCGGCCAGCTCGTCGAGCAGGCCCGGACCTCGGGCCTGCAACTGACCGGTGAGGGCGGGCTGCTGCAGCAGCTGACCAAGCGTGTGATCGAGGCTGCGATGGACGGTGAAATCACCGACCACCT
>NZ_WBKR01000182.1 GCF_008868155.1 Micromonospora sp. ALFpr18c | reverse complement strand
ATCTTTGTCCATTCCTAGTTAGCCGCCTTTGCAGTCAAATTTCGAAGTCTTCCTACACAACGGATGCGCGGGGCCGCCGGTTCAACCTCGATCGGGCCTGTCATCCGAACAGGGCTATCGCGTAGTCGGTTGGGGGGTGTCCGACCTGGGGGGTGGGGATGGGATCAGTGAGGTCAGGGTCCAAGTAGGACGGGTGCGACCCTTTGGTGATCATGGAGTTTACGAAGACCCATGACCCAGAACAGGACCGTACCCGGGCGCAGCAGCGAGTCGATGTCGACGAACATGCTCAGGACCGACACCGCACCACGCACCCTGGCTACCTTCCGTAACCTAGCTATCGGAACCAAACCGGCTCGCCGGACGCGCCAACATCGCCCACGCCCGCCATGACCTCCACGGCCGCGCTGAGGTCTTCACCGTCTACGGCATCTAGCAAACCCTTACCAAGTCGGACAGAAGGAGACAACGAAGGGGCACTGGGGGCGGAGCACCGTTGTTCAGTCGTCCACGCGCCATCTGGGGTGTTGCAGCAGGCCGACGAACTCGACCAGCAGCCGCTCGCGCACCGCGGGCGGTGCGGCGTCGAGCAGCGTGTTGACCACCGCCATCCGGTCCGGCGTCGGCGCGTCCCCAGCACCGAGACCGAGCCCGGCGGC
The DNA here is from genome assembly GCF_008868155.1 of Micromonospora sp. ALFpr18c. GTDB lineage: Bacteria > Actinomycetota > Actinomycetes > Mycobacteriales > Micromonosporaceae > Micromonospora. The sequence continues at coordinate 12,197 of NZ_WBKR01000182.1, read as the reverse complement.
GAGACCGGCGACCAGTTCGGGCGTGAGGGCGTCCGGGGTCAGCGACGTCGCCAGCGCGGTCAGTTCGGGCGGGAGGGAGACCGGACCGGCCGTCCGGGCGGCGGCCACCGCGTCGGCCAGGTCCGGCCCGAACTCGGCGACCCGCGGCGCGACCGAGGCGGTCACCGTGAGGTGCACGCTGGCCGGCAGACCGGCGTACGTGAGCTGGGGTTGGGTGTGCCAGCCGCGCGCGGTCAGCTCGTCGACCAGGACGAACAGGTCCGGGCCGCCCTCGGTGGCGGTGAAGCAGACCACCGTCGACTCCGGCTCGGCCATCAGCCGCAGCCCGTCGACGGCGCGGACGGCGTCGGCCAGGCCGGCGACCGCGTCCCGGGTGACGGCGGCCAGCCGCAGGTAGCCGTCGTCGCCGAGGTGCCGCACGGTGGCGTACGCGGCGGCGATTGGCCCGCCCGAGCGGGTGGACGCGATCACCGGGTTGATCATGGTGTAGCCGGGCCAGTCCGCGTACGCGAAGTACTGCGGGGCGCGCAGCGCGGCGTCGCGGTGCAGCAGCACCGACACCCCCTTCGGCGCGTACGCGTACTTGTGCAGGTCCACCGAGATGGAGGTGACGCCGGGCACCGCGAAGTCGAACGCCGGCACCGACTGCCCGAGGCGACGCAGGTAGGGCAGGGTCCAGCCACCGAAGCAGGCGTCCACGTGGCAGCGCGCCCCGGCCTCGGCCGCGGCCGCCGCGATCTCGGCGACCGGGTCCACCACCCCGTGCGCGTACGACGGCGCGGAGCAGGCCACGAGCACCGTGTCCGGCCCGATCGCGGCGGCCATCGCGGCCGGGTCGGGGCGCAGCGTGCCCGGGGACACCGGCACCACGTCCACCGCCACCCGCAGGTAGTGCGCCGCCTTCGCGAACGCGGCGTGCGCGGTCGACGGCACCACGATCCGGGGTGCGGCGATCTCCGGGTGGGCGTCCCGGGCCGTCTTGACGGCGAGGATCAGTGACTCGGTACCGCCGCTGGTGACGCTGCCGACGACGTCCGGTGCGGTGGTGCCGGGGCCGCCGCCGAGCACCCGGGCGGCGGCGCCGACAAGCGCGTTCTCCATCGCCAGCAGGGACGGAAACGCGGTCGGGTCGAGGCCGTTGACGTGGGCACTCTCCCGGTGCGCGGCAGCGGCCAACTCGTCGAGCCCCGGCACCGCCGGGTCGTACACGTACGCGAACAGCCGACCCCCGTGCGTGGGCCGGTCCCCAGACCGAAGCCCCCGAACCTCGGAAAGCGCAACGTCAGCGGCAACCCCGGAAGGTAGAACCCTGCTCTCGTCGATCATGAAGTTATGGTGCCCTTCTCGTGACGGTCAACGGCTTTCGTCCCCCACCACAACTCCATGATCGACCGGTCCGTCGGGCGTGGGGGCGCTCGTCGCGGCGGCCAGGGCTGCGGGGGTCAGGGTGTAGCGGCGCAGCAGGAGGATCGGGGGTGTGATCAGGAGCGCGGGGAGGACGGTGAAGCCCAACAGGACCCCCAGGCGGGCGCCGTCGGACTGGGCGGCGGCCGTGCCCGTGTCGGATGACACGTAACCGGAGAGCTGGAGCACCACGCCGTAGATGCCCGGGCCGAGCGCCAGGCCGAGCGTCTCCCCGGCAACGCCACCACCAGATAGACGGCGACCGACGGCAGCACCGGCGCGGCGACCAGCACGAACGCCCCGGCACCGAAGAACAGCGAGGCGGCGACCAGCCCGGTCCGCTTGCCCAGTCGGGCACCGACCCGGCTCCAGATCGGCATCACCAGCAGCGCCGGCCCAACGAAGCAGGCGAAGAGCAGGGTCGGGCCGATCTTCTCGCCGCGCAGGATCTGCCCGGCGAAGTAGTTGACCCCGGCCAGGATGGTCGCCACCCCGGCGGACTGCACGACGAAGCAGATCAGCAGCGCCCGGAACGGCCGGTTGGCGCCGGCCACCGCGAGTTGGGCGCGCAGGGTCGGCTCGCTGCCGCCCACCGTGCCGGACGGCGCGGAACGGGTGCCGACGAACGCGCCGACGGCACCGAGAGCGATGAGCGCCGCCACGAACACGCCCAACCAACGGTGCCCGGCCAGGCCGTCGCCACCGGCGGTCACCACCAGCGGGGCGATCGCGCCGGAGACCAGGATGGTCAACGCCAGCACGGCGATCCGCCAGGTCATCAGGCGGGTGCGTTCGGCGTAGTCGTCGGTCAGCTCCGCCGGCATGGCCACGTACGGCACCTGGAAGAAGGCGAACGCGGTGGCGGTGGCGAGGAAGGCCAGCGCCACGTACGCCGCGGCACCCGCGCCGTGACCAAACGGGGCGGCGAAGATGGCGGCGAAGAGCACGGCGAGCGCGAGACCGGCGACGAGCAGGTACGGCCGGCGGGCGCCCCAGCGCGACCGGGTGCGGTCGGAGATCCGCCCCGCGACGGGGTTGACCAGCACGTCCCATGCCTTCGGCAGCAGGACGAGCAGGGCGGCCAGCCCGGCGGCGACGCCCAGCGTGTCGGTCAGGTACGGCAGCAGCAGCAGACCGGGCACGGTGCCGAACGCGCCGGTGGCCAGGGATCCGAGCGCGTATCCGGCGTGCACCGTCCGGGGCAGCGGACCGGTGGTCGACGAGCCGGTGCCGGGCGGCGTTTTCATGGGGCTGAACGTTACTCACGTTTTTCTGGAGGCCACATCCCCTCATCAGGCGACCAACCCGCGGCCGCGATGTCCACCCCCGCACCGCGCAGCGGCACCCCCTCGGCACGCAGACGGGCCTGCGCCTCCCGCTCATGCCCCGGGGGCAGCCGGCCGCTCGCGGTCACCACCCGGTGCCAGGGCACCGAGCCACCGTGCTGCGCCATAATGGCACCCACCAACCGGGCCGACGCGCGCCCCGAGCACTCGGCCAGGGCGTCGGCCACCGCGCCGTACGACATCACCCGACCCTCCGGGATCCGCTCGACCAGGTCGAGCACCGCCTCGACGTACTCGTCAGGAGTCACAATCGGCCACCATATGGGAACGCCACCGGGCGCTGCGGCCGTGACCGCGCAGAATGGGCGGGTGCGCGACGCAGTCACGGCGGCCCGGCGGGTCGTCGTCAAGATCGGTTCCTCCTCGTTGACCACCGCCACCGGCGGGCTGGCCGACGAGCGGGTCGACGCGCTCGTCGACACCCTCGGGCGGCTCACCGCCGAGGGACGCGAGGTGGTGCTGGTGTCCTCCGGCGCGATCGCCGCCGGCCTGGCCCCGCTCGGGCTGACCCGACGCCCGCGCGACCTGGCCACCCAGCAGGCCGCCGCCAGCGTCGGGCAGGGCCTCCTGATCGGCCGGTACGCGGCCAGCTTCGCCCGGCACGGTCGCACCGTCGGGCAGGTGCTGCTCACCGTCGACGACGTGACCCGGCGCGCGCACTACCGCAACGCGTACCGGACCCTGCGCAAGCTGCTCGACCTGCGCGCGGTGCCGATCGTCAACGAGAACGACACAGTGGCCACCGAGGAGATCCGCTTCGGCGACAACGACCGGCTGGCCGCCCTGGTGGCCGCCCTGGTGCACGCCGACCTGCTGGTGCTCCTCTCCGACGTGGACGCCCTCTGGACCGGGGACCCGAGCCGAGCGCACTCCACCCGCATCGCCGAGGTCCGCAGCGACGCCGACCTCGCCGGAATCACCATCGGCGGGGCCGGCCGCTCCGGCGTCGGCACCGGCGGCATGGTGACCAAGGTGGAGGCCGCCCGGATCGCCACCGGCTTCGGCATCCCGGTGGTGCTCACCGCCGCCGACCTGGCCGCACCGGCATTGGCGGGTGAGCCGGTCGGCACGCTGTTCCATCCGCAGCGGAAACGCCCCACCGCCCGACTGTTCTGGCTCGCCCACGCCACCTCACCCCGAGGTCGGCTGCACCTCGACCCGGGCGCGGTGGCCGCCGTCGTCGGGCGGCGCAAGTCGCTGCTGCCCGCCGGCATCACCGCCGTGGACGGCACGTTCACCGCCGGCGACCCGGTGGACCTGGTGGACACGGCCGGCGCGTCGGTCGCCCGAGGGCTGGTCAACTACGACGCGGTGGAACTGCCCGGGCTACTCGGTCGCTCCACCTCCGAACTCGCCGCGGCGCTCGGCCCGGCGTACGAACGGGAGGTCGTTCACCGCGACGACCTGGTACTGCTCTAAGGAGTCGATGATGAGCGTGACCGAGCAGGCGCGACGGGCGCGGGACGCCGCCGCCGACCTGGCCGTGGCGACCCGTACGGTCAAGGACGCCGCGCTGGCCGCGATGGCCGACGCGCTGGTGGCGCGTACCCCGGAGATCCTGACCGCGAACGAGGCGGACCTGGCGGCCGGCCGGGAGGCCGGGCTGAGCGCGGCCGTGCTGGACCGGCTCGCCCTCGACCAGGGCCGGGTGGCCGGCATCGCCGACGCGCTGCGCCAGATGGCCGCGCTGCCCGACCCGGTCGGCGAGGTGGTACGCGGCTCGACCCTGCCCAACGGCCTGGAGCTGCGGCAGATCCGGGTGCCGTTCGGGGTGGTCGGCATCATCTACGAGGCGCGCCCGAACGTGACCGTGGACGCCGCCGGGATCTGCCTCAAGTCCGGCAACGCGGCACTGCTGCGCGGGTCGTCCTCCGCCGCGCACTCCAACGCCGCGCTGGTCGCGGTGCTGCGTGACGCGATCACCGGGGCCGGGCTGCCGGCCGACGCGGTGCAGCTGCTCGACGCCAGCTCCCGCGAGTCGGTCAAGGAGCTGATGCGTGCCCGAGGGCTGGTCGACGTGCTCATCCCGCGCGGCGGCGCGTCGCTGATCCGTACCGTCGTCGAGGAGTCGACCGTGCCGGTGATCGAGACCGGGGTGGGCAACTGCCACGTGTACGTGGACGCCGCCGCCGACGTGGCCCAGGCCGTCGCGGTGACGCTGAACGCCAAGACGCAGCGCCTGTCCACCTGCAACACGGCCGAGTCGCTACTGGTGCACGCCGACGTCGCCGACGCGTTTCTGCCGGCCGTGCTGGCCGCGTTCGCCGAGGCGGGAGTGACCGTGCACGGCTCCCCCGAGGTGGCCGCCTACTCGGCCGCGGTGGTCCCGGCCACCGAGGAGGACTTCGCCACCGAGTACCTGTCGGCGGACATCTCCGTCGCGGTCGTCGAGTCGCTGGACGCGGCGGTCGCGCACATCCGGCGCTACGGCACCGGGCACACCGAGGCGATCCTCACCGACTCGGCGAGTGCGGTCCGGGAGTTCGTCGCCCGGGTGGACGCGGCGGCGGTGATGGTGAACGCCTCGACCCGGTTCACCGACGGCGGTGAGTTCGGCTTCGGCGCGGAGATCGGCATCTCCACGCAGAAGCTGCACGCCCGCGGCCCGATGGGTCTGCCCGAGCTGACCAGCACCAAGTACGTAGTCACCGGCAACGGGCAGGTGCGCTAGGCGGACGCCGTCGGGCGGCAGGCCCGGATCGCGGACAGGGTGGCGTGTACGTCGAACTGGTGGCCGTCCTCGCTCTCCCAACCGCCGTCGCTGCGCTGGGTCTCGGCCAGCCGGCGAAGCGCCCGCACCATGATCCAGTCTTGCGCGTCGATGCCGACCCGACGCAGCGTGGCCGCCAGCCAGGCCACGTCACCCGGGGACATCTTGGGCATCCGATCGACGAGCACCACCTGGATCCGCGCCGACTCGTGGAACATGTCCTGCCGGTGCAGCACCGCCGCGCTCAGCCAGCCGGCGGCGAGGAACGACGGCCAACTGCCGTCCGGCCGTAGCCGCGCGGCGAGCGAGTGGGCAGCCGCCTGGACGACACCGGCGTACGCCCCGCCGACCCGGTGGTCGAGCGGCCCCGAGGCGCGCGCGTCCAGGCCGGCAACGGTGAGCCAGAAGCCCGCGTTGGCGGTGACGAAGAGCTTGGCCTCCGGGTCACCGGGGCGGGCCCACTCCGGCGCGGAGCCGGCCAGCGAGATGTCCTCGTCCCAGCCGCCGTCGGCCTGCTGCCGGGACGCCAGCCAGTCCAGTGCCCGACGGGCGGCGGGACGCCCGAGCGCGCCCAGGTCGTCCAGCTCGGCGAGCCGGAAGCAGGTGGCGTCGATCGAGGCGACCTCGCCACCCCAGCTCGCCGGCCAGCCGCCGTCGGGCGACTGGCCGACCTCGGCCGTCTCCAACACCTCGGCGGGCACCGGGGTGCCGTTGCGTAGCCAGGAGAGACGGGCGCGTTCCACCGCGTCCCCATGCGCCACGACGAACCCGATCGCGGCATCCAAGTCGACCACGGCGGGAACGCTACCTGCGAAGACGCGATCCCGCCTCGGGGAATCGGCCAGCCGGAAATGGCTGCGTCGCTCCGTGCGCAGGGCTGCTCGGCGTTGCGTGCGCCGACTTGCCGGGGCGGCGGGGTCGGCCGCCCCGGCAAGTCGGTCAGTACGCGGGCAGCGCCGGGTCGATCTGCTTGATCCAGGACAGCACGCCGCCCTGCACGTGCACGGCGTCCCGGAAACCGGCCGCCTTGAGCGCGGCGAGCGCCTCCGCCGAGCGGACGCCGGACTTGCAGTGCAGCACGATCTGCCGGTCCTGCGGGAGCTGCGCGAGCGCCTCGCCGGAGATGATGTCGCCCTTGGGGATGAGGGTCGAGCCGGGGATCCGGACGATCTCGTACTCGGCCGGCTCCCGGACGTCGACGAGGAAGAACTCCTTACCGGCGTCCTGCCACTCCTTCAGCTCCAGCGCGGTGATGGTCGAGTCGACCACCGCCTCCTGGGCCTCCACCGAGACCGCGCCGCAGAAGTCCTCGTAGTCTTCGAGCAGGTCGGTGACCGTCGGGTTGTCGCCGCAGAGCACGCAGTTCGGGTCCTTCCGAACCTTGATCTTGCGGTACTCCATCTCCAGGGCGTCGTACACCATCAGGCGGCCGACCAGCGGCTCACCGATGCCGGTGAGCAGCTTGATCGCCTCGTTCACCTGGATGGAGCCGATCGACGCGCAGAGCACACCGAGCACGCCGCCCTCGGCGCAGGACGGGACCATGCCGGGCGGCGGCGGCTCCGGGTAGAGGCAGCGGTAGCAGGGGCCGTGCTCGGCCCAGAACACCGACGCCTGGCCGTCGAAGCGGTAGATCGAACCCCAGACGTACGGCTTGCCGAGCAGCACCGCCGCGTCGTTGACCAGGTACCGGGTGGCGAAGTTGTCGGTGCCGTCGACGATCAGGTCGTACTGGGCGAAGATCTCGCGGACGTTCTCCCGGTCCAACGCGGTGTTGTGGATCTCCACGTTGACGAGCGGGTTGATCTCGCGAATCGACGCGGCGGCGGACTCGGCCTTGGACCGGCCGATGTCGGACACGCCGTGGATGATCTGACGCTGAAGGTTGGACTCGTCGACGGTGTCGAAGTCGATGATGCCGAGCGTGCCGACGCCGGCTGCGGCGAGATACATCAGAGCGGGAGACCCGAGGCCACCGGCGCCGACACAGAGCACCCGGGCGTTCTTCAGCCGCTTCTGCCCGGCCACCCCGACGTCCGGGATGATCAGGTGGCGTGAGTAGCGGCGGATCTCGTCAACGGTCAGCTCGGCGGCGGGCTCGACGAGCGGGGGCAACGACACGGTGGACTCCCCGGGATCGGCGGTGTGAACCGCGCCATTGTTGCTCGCCGGGGGCCCGCTCGGCCATGAGGGAGGACACGTGGTCCGCGATGCGGGAGCGGGAATAACTCAGGGGACGATGTCCCCCGAGTAACGGCGGCCGTCGACGTAGGGCCAGGCGTTGGCGACGCAGCCCTGCAGGCCGTACGTCTGCTGCTGCATGACCGGCGCCGACTCGCCCGGACCCGGGCAGGCCTCGTGCTGCTCGCCGAACTCGTGGCCCACCTCGTGGTTGATCACGTAGGTGCGGTAGGTGTCCAGCGGGGCACCGTAGTCGGGGACCGCCTCCATCCAGCGCGCCAGGTTGATGATGACCTGGCCGGGCAGCCGACAGGAGGTGTAGCGCTCGGTGGTCAGCCCGCCCTCGGCGCACATCCGCTCGGAGGTGACCGGGGTGGCCAGGTAGATGGTGAAGTCGGCGGCCCCCGCGTCGGCCACCCGTTGCACCCGCAGCTCGCCGGAGGCGATCCAGCTACGCGGATCGGCCAGCACCTCGTCCACCCGCGCGGCGAACGTGTCGACGTCCTGGCCGGTGCCGCGTTCGACCGCCACCCGGTAGCGGTGCAGCGGCCCGTCCTCGCCGTACACGCCGGTTCCGCCGTCGGCGGCGGTGAACCGTCCCGCGCCGACCGACGGGTAGCTGCTGGGCACCGGGTGGGCGCCCCCACCGCCGTGCCCCATCCCGCCCTCGGTGGCGGCGGGCGGCACCTCGGCCGGCGGTTCACCGCCCCGGGTGAGGGTCACCCCGACGGCGGTGGCGAGCACCAGCACGCCGAGCAGCAGGGTACGGCGACGACGCCGACGCATGCGGACGAGAGTGGGACGCGCGTGCTGGTACGCCGGCGGGCCCGACGGGTCGGGTGGTTGGGGCGGGCCGTAAGGGGACGACGGCGTCATGACGTCCAGCGTGCCAGATTATTCGGGCATTCCGCTTCTTTTACCGCTATTAACGCAATGCGCCCTGGATGTTCAGAGCGGCGGACCGGCGTAACGACGCCCGTCCAGGTACGGCCACGGGTTGACCCGACACCCGTTCAGGAAGAGCGTCTGCTGCATCATCACCGGCGCCGGCCGACCCGAACCGGGGCAGCCCTCGTGTCGATGCCCCAGCTGGTGACCCACCTCGTGGTTCACCACGTACGTCCGGTACACCGACAGCGGCACACCGGCCGAGACGTAGTGCGGCACCGACAACCGCCACCGGTCCAGGTTGATGATCACCTGACCGGGCGCCCGGCAGGAGGTGTACGGACGACCATCGATCCGGATGTCCACCCCACCCTCGACGCACATCCGACCCGCGGTACGGGCCGTGGCCAGATAGACGGTGAAATCGCGCGGAGCGCTGCCCGGCACCTGCTGCAACCGCAGCTGGCCGCTGTCCACCCAGCTGCCCGGCCCGGCGAGCGCCGTCTCGACCGCCGCACCGAACCCGGCGGCGTCCTCGGCACTGCCCGACTCCACCGCCACCCGGTAACGCCGCAGCTCACCCGCCCGACCCAGCACCGGGCCGGAGCGGTCGTCGTAGCCGAACCGGCCGGTGCCCGCGCTCGGCACCGCCCCGGGCAGCCGCAGCACCGGGGGCGCACTCGGCGACGCCGAGGGCGAGAGCGACGGCTCGACCGACGACGGCAGCGGCGCGGCCACCAGCGGCGCCACGCTCGGGATCTCGTCGGCGGCCAGCCGATCCGCGGCGGGACGACCACCCGGCCCCTCGGCGATCACGCTCACCACCGCACCGATGGCCAACCCCACCGCCACCAGCTGGGCGAACAGGGCGAAGCGTCGCTGACGGCGGAAGGACCTGGGCATCCGGCTCAGCCTGCCAGATCAGACCGCCCGACGGCGTCCTCCGTTTCGGTGAGCAGACCCACCACCGCCCGGGCGACCAGCCGGGGCACCTCCAACTGCGCCACATGACCGACGCCGTCGAGCATCAGCAGCCGGCTGTCCGGGATGACCCGGGCGGTCTGCGGCGCGACCCGGACGTCGACCAGCCGGTCCTGCCGACCGCCCACCACCAGCGTCGGCGCCCGCACCGACCCGGCAAGTCGCCACAGCGACCCCGACCCCGGAAGGTACGCCCGCAGAAAGCTGGAGACCAGCCCACGGAACGTCCGGACGTACGCGGCGGCGTAGTGCTCCGCCTCGTAGCGCACCCGGATCTCCTCCAACGCCTCGGCCCGCCGCTGCTCGCAGATCCGGCTGAGGTCGGCCACGCAGGCCTCCAACACCTGCTCGGCCATCACCTCGGGGGCGAGCTGGGTGAGCCGCCGGGCGACCAGCCGCTCACCCCCGGGAATGGCCAGCACCGGCAGCATCCGACCCTGCAGCGAGCGGCGGAAGTCGAGGAACGGCAGCGCCGGAGAGATCAGGGTGAGGGTGCGCACCAGGTCGGGGCGCAGCCCCGCCACCTGGACGGCGACCGCACCGCCCAACGAGTTGCCGAACAGGTGCACCGGCCCCCGATCGGAGTGCTCGATCCAGCGGACGACCAGGTCGGCGAAGGCGGGGATCGTGTAACGGCGACCCGGCTCGCTGCGGCCGAAGCCGGGCAGGTCGATCGCCTGACCGTCGAGCCGGTCGGACAGCAGCCCGGCCAGGTCCGTCCAGTTCTGCGAGGAGCCGCCCAGCCCGTGCACGTACAACGCGGGCTCGGCACCGGCGGCGGTGGCCGGAGTGTCCCGCACGTACGTGACCGACCTGCCGAGACGGACCTCCCGCCCCGGCCACGGCGGCGGAATCCGGTGCTCCGGGAGGAGTTCATCCGGCGAGAGGATGGCGCGTTTCATCGTTCCAGTCTGCCCCGGACCACTCAGGACAGCAGCGCCTCCAGCCGACGGTTGACCGCCGCCAGCGTCGCCCGGACCACCGCCTGCCGCGGATCACCGGCGACCAGCGCCGAACCGGCGAGCTGCTCGACCCACCCCTCGCAGACCAGCAGCACCACCACTGTCGCCACCTCGCAGTTGCCGAACGGCACCACGGCCGCGTGCTCGACGAAACAGCGCCCCCGCTCGGCATTCTCGGCACCACGCAGCAACTCGTCCACGGCGGCGGCCGCGGCCACCGCGCAGAGCCTCAGCACGTAGCCGTCCACCGCCGGCCCGGTCGCGTACCCGGAGGCCGTCTCGCCGCCGGCCAGCAGCCGGACCTCCACGTTCGCGTCCAGCCCGAACGTGCTGACCTGCACGTGGTCGATCACCACCCGCGGACCCGGCGCGCCGCCGGTGTCCAGCGGTCGCGACGGTGCCGACTCCGTCGTGGTCACCTGACCACCGGAGTACGACGTACCCAGCGTCGCCGGGCTGCCGGTGGCGGCGCCGGCGGGCGCGGCCGAGACCGAACCCGGCTCCTCCACCGTGGCACGACCCCGGTGCGGTGCGTTCGACCGGCGCCGACGGGACGCGTCGCCGGGCGGAGCATCGAACCGTCCGCCCACGGTCGGCTCGGCGGCACGCATCTCCCCGGTTCGCGGCTCCGCGCCGGCGTCCCGCGTCTCCGGGGAACGCCGCTCGACAGCACGCGGCTCGGCAGCACGGCGGCGGGCCGGCGGGGCTGGCGTGCTGGGCAGGCCGGGCAGGTTCTGTGGGGCGGCGGCCAGACCCATCCGCTCCTGGAGCAGCCGGGCGACCTGTCGGCTCACCTCGGCCGGGTCGGCACCGTCGGCCAGGTCCAGCCGGAGGCTGTGCGCACCCGCCGGCGTACGCCGCAGCGCCGCGTCCCGGACGCCGGCCACCTCCCGAACAGCGTCCAGGATGGCGTTGACGTCGAACCCCTCGGGGCGCTCCCGCAGGGGTGCGGGTTCGTCGTCGCGGCGCAGGTGGGTGGCGATACGTGCGAGTTCCGGGGTTTCGGCGGGGGGCTCCACGGTGGGCGGCTCCGGCACGACGGGCACGTCCGGTTCCGCGGGGACGCGCTGCGGCAGCACCGCCGGCGTCGTTTCGGCACGACCACCGGTGTCCGCCGGCTCGGCCGGTGACGCCGGATCGGGGGCGGATCGGCGTGCCGCGTAGGGAGGGGCGGACACGGGTGAGGGCCGGTCACGGCGTCCGCCCCCGCTCGTGGCGGAGGGTGGGACGGCGCCGGAGGTCGGTGCGGCGCGGGTCTGCTCGGGCGGCTCGGGGCTCGCCGGGCGCAGTCGGAAGGGTGCGGCGGACCGGGGCTCGGGTCGCGGCGGAGCGGGCTGCTCGCCCGCCTCGTTCGCCCGGGGCGCGCTCGCCGGCCAGGCCGGAGGCTCGCCCTGGGACGCGGGAATGCGCCCCTCGGACCAGTCGGGCCGCTCGGCTCGCTGCGGAGTGCCGGGCGAGGCCGCCGACGACCCACCGGTCCAGGAGGGCCGTTCCGCCACCAGGGCCGGTCCGGCCGGAGCCGGTGGCGGCACGACCGGCGTCGGTGGCACGTCGGCCGGAACCATCGGCGCCGCTGCCGGTTCGGCAGGTGCCGCATCGGTCGCCGGCGGGCGGACCCAGGCCGGCCGGTCACCGGTGCGTGCGCCGGTCGCCGCCGGGTCAGGTCGACTTGCCCAGGACGGACGCGACGGCGCACCACTCGTCGGCGCCGGATCAGCACCACCG
>NZ_WBKR01000181.1 GCF_008868155.1 Micromonospora sp. ALFpr18c | reverse complement strand
ACCGCAGCCGTCCCAGCAACTCACCCGCGGTCCGGGCCGCCCGGGCAGCCTCTATGCTGGCAGCAGCAGCCGCCTTCGATCTTGTTGTCTTCACAAACACATGATCAACGGGCGGCTGCGTCCATGTCGGACGCCGCCCCCACCACATCCCAGCAGGTCAGACTGCTAATGGCGGCTGCCGTACTAGGGGCGGGCCGGTTCCCCGGCCCGCCCGACGATCAGCGGATCTCGGTGGTGTCCTCGGGCCGCGACTGCCCGCGCGGTGGCGCTGACCAGGGCGACTCGCCGCCCACCCGGCGCGGCAGCGGCTCGGTCGGCGTCGGGTCGGCCGGGTAACCCAGGGTGAGCGGAGCGGTGTCCCGCTCAGCAGGCTCGGCGGGCGGCCAGTCGGTCAGGGTGAAGTTGTCGCCGCGGGGGCCGTCCGAGGGCGCCGGGACCGGCGTCTCAGCGGGAACGGCTACCGGCTGCGGCCACCGCCGCCAGCGCTGCCCGCTGAACGTCGCCATCAGCAGCAGCATGCCGAGCAGGAAGAGCGTGCCGTTCTCCACCGGCAGCCGCAGCGGCAGCGGGTCACCCAACACCTTCCATCCCTGCGGGACCGCGTCGCGCACCTCGAACGGCGCGACGAACATCCCGACATACGGGGTGACCAGCAGCAGCCCGGCGACCAGTGGACCCAGCGGCGAGAAGCGCAGCGTGCCGAGCAGACCCAGCAGAACACCGCCAACACCGAGGTAGACGGCCGGCTCGATCAGGTTGGCGGTGTTGAACGTGCCGATCTCCACCCAGCGGTCGACCGTCCGGCTCGACCCGTCCTGCCCCAGTGTGACCAGCAACCAGGTGATGGGCGCCACCACCAGCCCGGCGAGGAAGCTCCAGAGATGTCGCATCCGCGCACCGTACCGTTTCCGGCATGACCGAGCACCTCTCCGCCGCTCCGACCGGCAAGCCGACGTCGTACTCCCGCGTCACCCTCAGCAAGATCATGACCGCCGCCGACGTGAACCTCTACGGCACCGTGCACGGCGGGGTCCTGATGAAGTTCGTCGACGACGTGGCGGGCGCGGCGGCGGCCCGCCACAGCGGAGGTACGGCGGTCACCGCGGCGATCGACGAGATCGTCTTCTCCGAGGCGGTCCGGGTCGGTGACCTGGTGCACGCGCACGCACAGGTGAACTGGACCGGGCAGACCTCGATGGAGGTGGGCGTACGGGTGGTTGCCGAGCGGTGGGACTCGGCCGAGGACGCGCCGGTGCGGGTGGCCACCGCGTACCTGGTCTTCGTCGGCGTGGACGTCGGCGGCGCGCCACGGGTCGTCCGCCCGGTGCTGCCGGAGACGCCGGAGGACGAGCGCCGGTACCGGGAGGCGGAGATCCGCCGCGAGCACCGGCTGGCCCGCCGCCGCGCCATCCAGGCCCACCGCGCCGGCTGAACCACATGGGTTGGCCGGGTGGAGTGTGGGCCGGGCACGCGTCGGTCGGTGCACCCGGTGCGCAGAATGGCGCTTCGAGGTAGGGCAAGATGGCGCCACGGCCCATTCACAGTGTCGTGCCGGGCCAGGGGAGGGTGGACCAGTGGGTGACATGCTGTGGGCGCCGCCGGCGGACGTACTGGAGCGGTCCCGGATCGGCGACTACCTGCGCTGGCTGCGCGAGCACCGCGGGCTGGACTTCGCGGACTACGACGCGCTGTGGCACTGGTCGGTCACCGACCTGGACGGGTTCTGGCGCTCGATCTGGGACCACTTCGAGGTGATCGCGCACACCCCGCCGACCGCCACCCTCGCCGAGCGGGGCATGCCCGGGGCCCGCTGGTTCCCCGGCGCCACGCTCAACTACGCCGAGAACGTGCTGCGGATGCCGGGTCGCGCCGCCGACGACCCGGTGGTGATCGCGCACGGTCAGACCCGGGCACCGGTCACTCTGACCGCCGCCGAACTGCGTGCGCAGGTCCGCCGGGTGTCGGCCGGGCTGCGCCGGCTCGGCGTCACCGCCGGGGACCGGGTCGCGGCGTACGCCCCGAACATTCCCGAGACGTACGTGCTGCTGCTCGCCACGGCCAGCCTGGGGGCGATCTTCTCGTCCTGCGCGCCGGAGTTCGGCACCCGCAGTGTCACCGACCGGTGGCAGCAGATCGAGCCGACCGTGCTGGTCGCCGTGGACGGCTACCGGTACGGCGACAAGCCGGTGGACCGCCGGGCCGAGGTCGCCGCGATCCGGGCCGCCCTGCCGTCGCTGCGGCACACCGTCAGCATCGCCTACCTCGACCCCGGGGCCGCGCCGGAGGGCGTACTCGACTGGGCCGAGCTGGCCGCGCCGACCGACGAGCCGTTGACGTTCACGCCGGTGCCGTTCGACCACCCGCTGTACGTGCTGTACTCCTCGGGCACCACCGGGCTGCCCAAGCCGATCGTGCACGGCCACGGCGGCATCCTGCTGGAGCACCTGAAGATGCTCGCCCTGCACCACGACCTGGGCCCGTCCGACCGGTTCTTCTGGTTCACCACCACCGGCTGGATGATGTGGAACTTCCTGGTGTCCGGCCCGGCGGTCGGCGCGGCCATCGTGCTCTTCGACGGCAACCCGGGCCACCCTGACCTGGGTGGGTTGTGGCGCCTGGCGGCGGAGACCGGGACGACGTACTTCGGCACCTCGGCGCCGTACCTGCTGGCCTGCCGCAAGGCCGGGCTGGTGCCCCGGGACATCGCCGACCTGTCCGCGCTGCGCGGTGTCGGTTCCACCGGCGCGCCGCTGCCCGCCGAGGGCTTCCGATGGGTGTACGAGACCGTCAGCGACCGCGTGCAGCTCCAGTCGCTCTCCGGCGGCACCGACGTGTGCACCGGTTTCGTCGGTGGGGTGCCGCTGCTGCCCGTGTACGCCGGTGAGATCGCCTGTCGGGCGTTGGGCGCGAAGGTGGAGGCCCGGTCCGCCGACGGCACGCCGGTCATCGGCGAGCTGGGCGAGCTGGTGATCACCGAGCCGATGCCGAGCATGCCGGTGGGCTTCTGGAACGACCCGGACGGCAGGCGCTACCGCGAGGCCTACTTCGACGTCTATCCGGGCGTCTGGCGGCACGGCGACTGGATCACCATCAACTCCCGGGGCGGTTGCGTGATCACCGGGCGCTCCGACGCCACCCTCAACCGGGGCGGGGTGCGGCTGGGCACCGCGGAGTTCTACTCGGTGGTCGAGGGGCTGGACGAGGTCGTCGACTCGGTGGTCGTGCACCTGGAGGACGACGAGGGCGGCGCCGGCGAGCTGTTGCTCTTCGTGGTGCTGGCCGACGGCCTGGAGCTGGACGACCCGCTGCGCGCGAAGATCTGCCGGGAGTTGCGGACCGCGCTGTCGCCCCGGCACGTACCCGACGAGATCCACCAGGTTCGTGCGGTGCCGCGCACCCTGTCGGCGAAGAAGCTGGAGGTCCCGGTCAAGAAGATCCTGACCGGCGTCCCGGTCGATCGGGCCGCCGCCAAGGGTGCCCTGGCCAACCCCGAGTCCCTGGCGTCCTTCGCCGCCTTCGCCCAACGCCGGACCACCGACAACACGCCCGCCTGACAGATCCTGCCGGCGGCCCACTCGCCCACTCGCTCGCTCGCGGGCCCAGGCTCCGCGAGGTCCCGGCCAGGTGCCGCCACCACCCTCTGCTCTGCTTCAACGGGCGCAACAGGTTGGGCCCGTTGGTGGTGCGTCCCCTGAAGCAGTGCAAAGGGCGCGGACACACCCACCGGCCTCGACGGCGCCGGACGCCCAACCGGGCGCCGGAGTGGGGCTACGGGAGGGTGTGGGTGACTTTTTCCGTGGCCTGGCGGCTGGCCAGGCGGTTCTGGTCGAGGTTCGCGCAGAGGACGACGGTGGCGGCCCGGGTGAGCGGGGCCAGCAGCCAATCCACCGGATCGGGGTAGCGGTCGGCGTCGACGAGCACACGAGCGCCGGGCTCGATGCCCAGCTCCGCGGCGCGAGCCTCCGCGCGGGCCAGCAGGTGCGCGTCGGCGGGACCGGGCCCGGCCTGCGGGGTGAAGTGGTCGCCGTGCCGGCGTACCTCGACCACGTAGTCGGCGAACCCGGGCGGCACCTGGCGTAGCGGAGCGGCGAGCGGGGCCAGCCCCAGGGCGTACCGCTCGTCGGCCGACCAGGACTGCGCCTCGTCGAACCGGTCGACGGCGGCGAACAGCACCTCCACCTCGCCCGGCGTGTCGGTGACGCTCAACGTGGCCGACCAACACCCCAGCAGCACCGCCGCGGTCTGCCAGTGCGGCGGCAGCAGCACGCCGGCCGGTGTGCCCGGCGCGAGGCCGACCTCGTCGACGAGGAGATTGGCGGTCTTCGCCACCCAGTTCGCCAGCGTGGCCCCGGACAGTTCGGTGCGGTCGCCGCTGGCGTCGTCGTACCAGGTCAGCAGCGGTCGGGTCGGGTCACTCGCGATCGCGTCGGCGAAAACCCGGGCAATGTTGTCGGCCATCGGCGCGAACGATACGCCCCTGTGGGCCGTACTCGAAGACGATGACAAGTCGGCGTACGGTCGGGTCGCAGTCAGCGTCGGCCCCGTACTCCGGCGTAGGCTTTACCCCCGGAGTGTTGTTCCCCACAGACCCGCCAGTGCAAGGAGTCGCCCCGTGACCGCCGGTCGCCCGCCCCGCGTGCTCATCGACGCCACGAGTGTCCCCGCCGACCGTGGTGGTGTCGGTCGATACGTCGACGGTCTGCTCGGTGCCCTCGGCAAGGTGTGCGGGTCGGGGGTGGAGTTGGCCGTGGTCAGCCTCCGCACCGACCTGGAGCGGTACACCCGGATGCTGCCCGGCGCGGAGATCATCCCGGCGCCGGCCGCCGTGGCGCACCGTCCGGCGCGGCTCGCCTGGGAGCAGACCGGCCTGCCGCTGCTCGCCCAGCAGGTGGGCGCGCACGTGCTGCACTCGCCCTTCTACACCTGCCCGCTGCGGGCCGGTTGCCCGGTTACGGTCACCGTGCACGACGCGACGTTCTTCACCGAGCCGGAGCACTACGACAAGTCGCGCCGGACGTTCTTCCGCAGTGCCATCAAGACCTCGCTGCGTCGAGCGGACCGGGTGATCGTGCCCAGCAAGGCCACCCGGGACGAGCTGATCCGGCTGCTCGACGCCGACCCGACCCGCATCGACGTGGCCTACCACGGTGTCGACCACTCCGCCTTCCACGCGCCCAGCGAGGAGGAGAAGGCCCGGGTTCGCGCCCGGCTGGGGCTGGGCAACAGCAGCTACGTCGCCTTCCTCGGTGCCAAGGAGCCCCGCAAGAACGTCCCCAACCTGATCCGTGGTTGGGCCCGCGCGGTGGCCGACCGGGCCGACCCGCCGGCACTGGTGATCGCCGGTGGCCAGGGGCACGACGACGACATCGACCGGGCGGTGGCCGAGGTCCCGTCGCACCTGCGCCTGCTGCGCCCCGGCTACCTGCGCTACGCCGACCTGCCCGGCTTCCTCGGTGGCGCGCTGGTCGCCGCCTACCCGTCGTATGGGGAGGGGTTCGGCCTGCCGATCCTCGAGGCGATGGCATGTGCCGCCCCGGTACTCACCACGCCCCGGCTGTCGCTGCCCGAGGTGGGCGGCGACGCGGTGGCGTACACCTCGGAGGACGCGGAGCAGATCGGCACCGACCTGGCGGCCCTGCTGGACGACGAGCAGCGCCGGTTGTCGCTGGCGAAGGCCGGTTTCGACCGGGCCAAGGAGTTCACCTGGGAGTCCAGCGCGGAGGTGCACATCGCCGCGTGGAGCCGCGCCCGGTCGTGACCGTCGGGGGCTCCGGGGGCGACCCGACCACCGGGCGGAACTCTGTCGGGCATGATGTGCGGATGCTCTATGCGGTCATCCCGGCAGGTGGCAGCGGCACGAGGTTGTGGCCGTTGTCCCGCGCCGGCCACCCCAAGTTCCTCCACCCGCTGACCGGCACCAACGCCTCGCTGCTCCAGGCGACGGTGGCCCGGCTCGCGCCGTTGACCACCGTCGAGCGGACCCTTGTGGTCACCGGCGCCGCGCACGTCGCGGCAGTGGCCCGGCAGCTGACCGGTCTGCCCGAGGAGAACATCCTCGTCGAGCCGTCCCCCCGGGACTCCTGCGCGGCGATCGCGCTGGCCGCGGCGGTGATCGCGCTGCGGGAGCCGGAGGCGGTGATGGGTAGCTTCGCCGCCGACCACCTGATCGGTGACCCGGAGAGCTGGGTGCGCACGGTTCGGGAAGCCGCCCGCGGCGCCGAGCGGGGCATGTTGATGACGGTCGGGATCACCCCGACCCGACCGGAGACCGGCTACGGCTACCTGGAGACCGGCGAGGAGACCGACGGCACGCCGTGGCGGCCGGTGGCCGAGTTCAAGGAGAAGCCGGCCGCCGAGGTCGCCGAGGCGTACGTCCGTTCCGGACGACACCTGTGGAACGCGAGCATGTTCGTGTGGCGGGTGGACGTGTTCCTCGCCGAACTGGCCCGGCAGCAGCCGGCCCTGCACGCCGGTGTCACCGCCATCGCCGCCGCGTGGGGCACCCCCGAGCAGGACGAGGTGCTCGGGGCGATCTGGCCGACCCTGCCGAAGATCTCCGTCGACTACGCGGTCATGGAGGGCGCTGCCACCGCGGGTCGGGTGGCCACCGTGCCGGGCGATTTCGGCTGGAACGACGTCGGAGACTTCCACACCCTCGGCGACGTCCTGCCGGCCGACGAGGCGGGCAACGTGGTGCTGGGCACCGATGCCAAGCCGGGTGTGCTGCTGCGGGACAGCGCCAACCTGGTGGTCGTGCCGCAGTCCGGCCGGTTGGTGGCGGTGCTCGGTCTGCGGGACCTGATCGTGGTGGACACTCCGGACGCGGTGCTGGTCTGCCCCCGTGACCGGGCCCAGGACGTCAAGGCCCTGGTCGACGACCTCAAGGAGCGAGGCGAAGAGGGCTACGTCTGAGGGCCGCGAGGGCCGGCGCGACGAGTTGCGCGGTCCCGCTGGCCAGCGGCTCGGGCAGCGCGTCCGGCGGGAACCACCCCAGCGCCTCGGCCTCGTCGCTGACCTGTTCCACCGCGCCGGGCGGCGTGAGTACGGCGAACCGGACGTCGAAGTGCAGGGAGCCGCCCTGGCAGGCCACCGTGTGCACGTCCACGTCGATCGGCACCGGGTCGATGCGCAGGCCGTCGATCCCAGATTCCTCGGTGGCCTCCCGTAGGGCCGCGCCGACCAGGGTGTCGTCGGTCGGCTCGCAGTGGCCGCCGAGCTGCACCCACATGCCGAACTTGCCGTGCAGGCAGAGCAGCACCCGCGAGCCGGTCGAGTCCAGGATCAGCGTGCTGGCGGTGAGATGACCGGGACGGTGCTGCCGGCTCATCGCGACCGGACCGGCGGCGAGCAGTCCCAGGGTCCTGCCGCGTGCTGCGGCGGCGTCCAGGCTGGTGGGCTGCCAGTCGCCGAGCAGCGCGGTCGCGTCGGCGTGCAGCGCGGCGTACGTCTCGGGGTCGGTCGGGTGGGCGGGGGGTCCGGTGAGCACGGTGTCGGGCACCTCGCCACTGTACGAGCGTGTGCTCCGTACCCTGGCGCGGTGACCCTGCGACTCGTTGAATTCGTGGTGGCCGGTAACGAGGCCAGCGACCTGCTGCCGGTGCGTTCGGCCGAGCTGCTGCGCGCGTACGGCGCCCGGCGGGGCTTCTGGACGGTGCTGGACGAGGGGCCGGTGGAGCGTTGCCTGGCCCTGCTGCTGGAGTTGGACGACGGCGAGTGGACGGCACGGCACGTCCTGGCCGACGCCGGATTGGAGAACGGCCGCACCGAGGATGGCGAGGCGCTCGCCCACCACGACGGCTGGGTGTACGTCTTCGGCTCCCACTTCGGGTCCAAGGCCGGCCCGCTGCGCCCCCGACGTGCCTTCGTGGCCCGGTTCCGGGAGGCCGACGCGGCGTCCGGGGTGCTGCCGGTGCAGGTGGTGCGCAACCGGTTCCGGCTGCACCGGGCGGTCAACGACGCCCTCGCCGCGGCGCCGCTGAGTCTGCTGCCGCCGGGGGAGCGGGTGCGGGACCGGTTCATCGTGGAGACCCTGGCCCGGGGGACCGCCCGGGCGAAGAGCTGGGTGAGCCGGCTGGCACCGGACGACCTGCCCTTGAACGTGGAGGCGGCGGCCTTCACCCCGGCGGGGACGGCGCTGCTCGGGCTGCGCTACCCGGTCAGCGGGGCCGGTGAGCCGATCGTGGTGGAGGTGGCCGACGTGCCGGGCATGTTCGCGGCGGAGCCGGCGTGGCCTCGGGCGCTGCGAGCGTACGCGGTGGCCGGGGTGACCCCGCCGGGCGTGTTGACCGGGTTCCGGGCGATCACACCGACCGTCGACGGCGGGTACGACGCCGTGATCGGGTCGATCGACGCGTTGGGCAAGGGTTCGGTGCTGCTCGACGACCACCCGGGCGGGGGTGACGTCCGGTCGCGGCACGTCCGGTTCCGGCTGCCTGCGGTCGAGTCGGGCGGCGCGGTGCCGGACACGTACCGGCTCGACGGGGAGGTGGTGGCGGACCTGGCGCCGTTCCACCACGTCGAGGGGCTGGCCACGCTGGACGGGCGGTTCTTCTACGTCACGGACGAGGACCACCGGGTCGCGCTGTGGGTGGGCTGAGCGGGGCGACGATGCGGCGGCGGGATGATCGGACGGCACCTCTGCGGAGCAAGGGCCGCAGACCCTCGTGGTGCCGCCCGATCACGGGTCCTCCCCGGTCCCGGTGCCCAGGCGCCGGATGCGTCCATGACGTACCGGCACCGTGCTCGGGCACTGGAAGCATGCCGAACCGGCACGGGAGACGTCGAGCTTTTTCAGCCCAGGCTTAAAGATGGAGATAACTGCCGGCCGGGTAGAGTCGAACGGTCACTCGGCATCCCCCTGCCGGCGACACGGGAGCGCCCCATGCTGAAAATCCACTTTTCTGGCGAGGACATCCTCCGGACCCGGGTGGCCCCGGCGGCGGACCCGGTCTGGGAGCTGGTCCTCAGCCTGCACGCGTTGCAGAGCCGCAACCGCGACCCACTGACGTCGACGTGGCGACGCACGGTGAGCCGGGAGCTGCGCCAGGATGCTGCCTCCGAGCAGCTCAGACTGCTCTTCGCGCTGAACCCGCCGCGTGGCTACTTTCCCGACTTCCTCACCCCGTACGCCAGCGTCGACGGCCTCGAGGCCGGACTGGACGCGATCCACAGCACGCCCGTCGGGCTGCTGCAACGTGACCTGGGCGTGCTGGCCGCCGAGACGCCGCTGCCGGCGTCGGCCGCCGCGCTGGCCCGGGGTGACGTGGCGGCGCTGTACCACCTCACCGAGTCGATGGAGCAGTACCGGTCGCTGGCGATCAGCCCGTACTGGAACCGGATCCAGGCGGCGGTGGCGGCGGACCGGAACCGCCGCGCCCGGGCGCTGCTCGACGGCGGGGTGGAGGGGTTGCTGACCAGCCTCCGGCCGGCGATGCGCTGGGAGGGTGGGGTCCTCGAGGTTCGCGCCTACCCGCACAGCCGGGAGCTGCACCTGGACGGCCGGGGACTGTTGCTGGTGCCGTCGTTCTTTTGCGCGGCCACCCCGGTCGCCCTGCTCGATCCGGCGCTACCGCCGGTGCTCGTCTATCCGGTGGACCGGCTGGGCGGGTTGGCCCCGACCGACCGCGTCGGGACGGCCGCGCCGGGTGCCGGCCGGGACTCGCTCGCCGCGCTGCTCGGGCGCACCCGGGCGGCGGTGTTGCAGGCCAGCGACGACGGCTGCACCACCGGGGAGGTGGCCCGTCGGCTCAACATCTCACCGGCGGCGGCGAGTCAGCACGCCACCGTGCTGCGCAACGCCGGTCTGCTCGTCAGTCACCGCGAACGCAACACGGTGCTGCACACGTTGACCCCGCTCGGCCGGGCCATGCTCGACGCCTGACCCCGGTCAGCCCTGCCGCGAGGCCGGGCCGCCGCGACGCCGGGCCGCCGCGACGCCGGGCCGCCGCGACGCCGGGCCGCCGCGACGCCGCGTCCGGCCGCGACGCCGGGCCGGCCCGGCCCGGCGGTCACAGGGCGAGCGCGGCGCTCGCCGTGCTGCCGGAGGGCGGGGGGAGCAGGGTCGACCCGATGCCCTCGGCGGCCAGGGCGACGCGCAGGCGGTGCAGGTCGGCGCCGAAGCGGACCAGGTCCATCGGGTCCACCGGGGCCGGCGGTGCGCCGAGCACCAGGGCGGTGGCGCTGTCCGGCCAGCCGGGAACGTCGGCGATCAGGCCGGCGCGTACCTCCGATTCGTCGACCAGGGTGAAGACCGTGCCGGGCGCGACCACGCCGGCAACCGCCTCGATCGCCCGTCGCGTGGCCGCCGGATCGGCCGGCGTCGGGCCGGGACCGTCGGTCAACGTGACGGCGTCGGTCAGGCCGGCCGACCGGGCCTCGGCGGTGCCGAGCGAGAACAGGTCCTGCGCGGCGTCGCGGACCAGCACCCGCGCGCCACCGCCGGCGTCCGGGCCGGTGGCGGACAGGTATCCGCGGACCACCGCGACCGGGACCTGGTCACACTTGCCCTTGATCAGCTCACCGGCGCCGGCCAGCTCGTCCACCACGGCCATCTGGGTCAGTTGCAGCTCGTTACCGTACGGGTCGACCTCGCCCCGGTGGTCGCGGATGGCCGGCATCCCCGCCACCCCGAGCGCCACGTCGGTGAGCCCGTTGCGCCAGGGCCGACCCATGGTGTCGGTGATGATCACGGCGACGTCCAGGCCGTAGTGCTCCCGCAGCGCGGCGCGCAGCGCGCGGGCCGACGCGTCCGGGTCCACCGGGAGCAACACCAGCCGCGTCTTGTCCACGTTCGACGCGTCGATGCCGGCGGAGGCCATCACGAAGCCGTGATGCGTCTGCACGATCCGGGTCGGCCCCCGGCTGGCGACGACCCGCGCCGTCTCGGCGGCCAGCACCTCGTCCCGGGC
Organism: Micromonospora sp. ALFpr18c; assembly: GCF_008868155.1. Lineage (GTDB taxonomy): Bacteria > Actinomycetota > Actinomycetes > Mycobacteriales > Micromonosporaceae > Micromonospora. The sequence goes on along the minus strand of NZ_WBKR01000181.1, from coordinate 1,999 downwards.
GGCGAGGCGCTCGGGACCGTCCGCCGGAACGTCGACCAGCCGCCCCTCCGCCTTCGACACGATCTTGCTGGTGACCACCAGCACATCACCGTCGTGCAGCCAGGGCGCGGCGGTCGCGATCAACGCCGCCAGGTCGTCCCCCTCGGTCACGTGGCCGATGCCCAGCACCGGCAGGATCTCCAGCCTCACGTCAACTCCACCGCGGCGCGGACCATCGCCGCCGTCGCCGCCTCGTCGGTCATCCGCAACGGCACCGCGCGGACCGTCACCTCCGGCACCACCGTGCCCGCGTCCTCCTCGGCCACCAGCCATCCGTCCAGCAGGCCACCGGCCGGCCGGCCGCCGTAGAGCCGGCCCACCCCCGCCGCGCTGCACTCGACACCGAGCACGGCCAGGCAACGGTCGGCCATCCCCCGGACGGGCGCGCCACCGATGATCGGCGAGACACCCACCACCGGCGCGGGCGCGTCGGCCACCGCCTCGCGCAGGCCCGGAACGGCCAGCACCGGCGCGACGCTCACCACCGGGTTGCTCGGTGCGATCAGCACCAGATCGGCCGTACCGATGGCGTCCAGCACCCCCGGCGCCGGCTTGGCCGTCTCCGCGCCGACGAAGACGAAACGGTGGGTCAGGATGTCGGCCCGGTACCGCACCCACCACTCCTGGAAGTGGATCGCCCGCTGGCCCTGGTCGTCCTCGACCACCGCGTGGGTCTCCAGGCGGTCGTCGGTGGCCGGCAGCAGGCGTACGCCCGGCTCCCAGCGGGTCGACAGCGCCTCGGTGACCGCGCTGAGTGGGTAACCGGCGTTGAGCATGGTGCTGCGGACCAGGTGGGTGGCGATGTCCTTGTCGCCGAGGCCGAACCAGGTCGGCTCCGCCCCGTACGCGGCCAGCTCCGTCTTGACCGTCCAGCTCTCCCCGACCCGGCCCCAGCCCCGCTCGGGGTCGGCGCCGCCGCCGAGGGTGTACATGACGCTGTCCAGGTCGGGACAGATCTTCAACCCGTGCAGCCACAGGTCGTCGCCGACGTTGACGACGGCGGTCACCTCGGCGCCGACCTCGCGGGCGTACGCCCGGACGCCGAGCAGGAACCGGGCGCCGCCGATGCCGCCGGCCAGAACCACGATGCGCATGTCGACCATCCTCGCGCACGTGACGCCTCCGGTCCGCCGGTGGCCGGGGAGACTAGGCTCACGTGCGCCCTGTCCGTCCACGCCCCGAGGGGGAGCTCGTGACCAGCCCCGCCGAGCCCGCGTCCACCGATGCGACGCAGGCCCGTCAGCTGACCAAGCCACTACGCGAACTGGGCGCGCTCGCCCTGCTCGGCGCCAACGCCGTGTTCCTCTTCGTGGGCCTGCTCCGGCTGATCGCTCCGAACGACTACAGCGACTTCACCGACCGCGCGGGCGGTGCCTTCTTCGCGTTCATCGGGGTGGAGGCGGTGGTCCTGCCACTGCTGGCCGTGCTGTTGGCCACCCACGTCTCGCCGGTGCTGCCGAAGGCCAAGCTGATCACGCAGGTGGCGCTCGGCGAGTACGCGGTCAGCGCCCTGTTCGGCACGCTGACCATGCTGATCTGGACGGTGGGCCGGCTGGCCAAGGCCGAGGTGCTCGACGCGCTGCTCGGCGTCCTCACCCGCTTCGCCTGGCTGGTGATCTTCGCGGTCGCCGCCTGGGTGGTCTACACCGTCTGGCGCGCCCTCTACTACGTGCCGAGGCCGAAGCCGCAGCCGGGCGTCTACGGTCAGCCCCAGCCGGGCTGGCCGCAGCAGGGTGGTTGGCCGGGTCAGCCCGGTGGCCAGCCGCAGGGCGGGTGGCCCGCTCCCGGCCAGCCGGGCGGATACCCGCAGGCCGGCCAGCCGGGCGGCTACCCGCCGGGGCAGTTCGCCGGCCAGTACGGCCAGCCGTCGCCGACGTTCCCGCAGTCGGCGCCGCCGCACCCCCAGTCCGCGCCGCCGTTCCCGGCCGCTCCGCAGTCGGCGCCGCCGGTGAATCCCGCC
>NZ_WBKR01000180.1 GCF_008868155.1 Micromonospora sp. ALFpr18c | reverse complement strand
TCATCAACCGGACACAACCCGTCGATAACGTCACGAATCCGCAGCCGAGAACCGAACGCCGCGACCAACGGCAACGACCCCAACGCCTTCTCCACCGACGGCAACCCGAACCGCGCACGCTGTCTCACAGCCCGGCACGCTGCCATCAGCCACCCTCACCACCAACCCGCCGCGCCGAAACCCGCCCACGATCACCCACGTGCGGAATGCAGGGCTAGCCCCCGAGGAGCTGGCGGTCTTCGCCCCGGTCGCCCAGAAGTGGCGGCGGGACGGGTCGTCGCTACGGGGCCGACCGGCGCCTGGCGGGTCGATCGGGTTCGGGATCGACTCGGTCCTGGTCAGCGAGATCGCACTGCAGGCGGTCACGTCGGGTCTCGCTGACATCCTCGCGACCGGTGCGACCGCGGCTGGTGCCGGTTGGTGGCGCAGCAGGCGCCGGTTACGCCGGTCGACGGCGCCGGCAACGGTCGAGTCGGGCGGCGACGAACCCCAGCCGGTCATCGACGGGGACCGGCTGGTGCTGACTGATGCGCAGGCACAGGCTCTACGTGAGGCATGCCGGCGCCACGGAATCACCCTTGGGCTCACCGAGGAGCAGGCCGTCCTGTTGGCCGACGCGGCGGTGGGAGCCCTGCACGTCCGCAGGTCCGCACCGGAGTGATCGGCACCGACGCGCCGCCGCCGGCTGCTCCGCAGGCCCGGAGACCCGGCGGACATCCCACCCCACTGCTCTGGCTCTATCTCCAAGTCGTTGGCGTGGTGGGTGGCGTCGGTGTCGCGCTGGGCACAGTTTTCTTCTTCGGTCGCCGTCCACTGGCGCAGCCCTACGCGCAGGCGACCGTCCGGTGTTCCCGGACCTATGACATCGACCCAAGCAGTTCCGCCGAGTTCGATGTCACCCGGACAATGCAATTCCTGACCTGCATGTCCGACCCGTCCCGGATACGCGGGTTGGTCATGCTCACCGGCGGCGTCCTGCTGCTGGTCGGGCTGGCCCTGATCGTCACGCTCACCCCGGTGGTCGATCACTGGCGGCTGCGTCGCCACCGACTCCCGGGCACCATCGCCGGTGCCGAGCAGCGGTTTGCCGAGCTCTGCGATCAGCAAGGGCTGCACGGTCGGCACCGGCCCCGGCTGTTCGTGGCGGGACCATCGGTGCGGCAGGCGTTCACCACCGTCCGGCCCGGCGGCCGACCACTCGTGGTGCTGCCAGCCGCGGTGGCGGTGGGTCACCGGGATCCGGCGCGGTTCGACCCAGTCGTCCAGCACGAGTTGGCGCATGTGCAGGGTCGGGACGTCCGGTGGGTCTCCGCCGTGCGTGGTCTGCTGTGGCTGGTCGTACCGGCGGTGGCGGTGGCCAGTGTTTCCGAGATCCGCCGGGAAGGGCTCACCGAGATCCCGGTCGTCACGCTCAGCCGGGCGCTGCTGCTGGTGCTGCTGAGCGCCCTGCTGCGGGCGCAGGTGCTGCGACTGCGCGAACACGAGGCGGATCAGCAGGTCAACCGGACCGGTGATCGGACCGCGCTGGTCTGGCTGCTGGACGCCGCCGCCTCGATCCGACCGCACCGCCCCGGGCGGCTGCGCCGGCTGTTCGCCCGGCACCCGACGCCGCAGCGACGGGCCGCCGCGCTGCGTGGCGGGCAACAGGTGTCGGTTAGTGGCCCGATGCAGGCCGCGGTGACCGGGGCGGTGACGGCGATCGTCGCGGGGGCGGCGACCCAGGCGGTCAGCGCCTTGGCGATTGACCGGGATCTCTCCGTGCTGCCGGCCGGTCTGGTCGGTGTGCTGCTCGGGTTCGGGCTGACCCCCGCGCTGCGCCGCAGGGCGCTCACCGGTGCGCCGTCGCGGCGTTGGCTCCCGGTCGTCGCGGCCGCTGCCGGTCTCGCCGTGGGCGGCTTCCTCTTTCCTACCGGGACGACCGGTGGCGGTGCGTCGTTCCCGGCCGGCACGGCCAGTCTGGGCGTCAGTCTGCGGTTCGCGATCGTGGTCGCACTGGCCGGCGTGGTCGCCGTCACGACCTGCACCGTGCTCGCCGAGATGGCGGCCCGCCGGGGCCCGGACCGGTACACCCGACTCCGGCGAGGGTTCACCTATCTGGCGGCCTCCGCGACCGTCACGGCGATCTGCTGGCCGTTGCAGCCCCTCGTCGTCGGCCTGGAACGGCCGGTGCCGGTACGTGCCTGGCTGGTCTACGCGCTGCCCGACGCGCCGTGGCCGTGGCTGGGCCTAGCCTTGCCAGCGGCGGTCGTGGCCCTGCTCGGTTGGCGCCGGGTCGCCACCCGTGCCGTCCTGTCCATCGTGGTGGTGACGGTGCTGATCGGTGGGAGCCTCGCATCGGCACAGGCGCTGCGGCACCCACCGATCACGCTGGACGCCGCGCTCTCCCTTTCCCAGCAGCGATGGTGGATCTGCGCCCTGGCCGGGTGGGCGGCGCTCGTGGTGCTCGCCATCGGACGTGGTGACCCCGGTCTGGGGCGGGCCCTTGTTGCCGGTGCGGGTGTCGCGGCGCTGGCCGGGGCCTCGCAGTTCGTGCACCAAATAGTCGCCGGTCGCACCTCGGATGCGACCCTGCTCCGGCTCTATGTCGGTGTGCCGGTGATCTGGTGGCTCTACCTCGCGGTGCTCACGATGCCCGTCCTGATCGGGCTCTCCGCTCTCACCGGACGGCTCGTACAACGACCCGACCCGATCGGATGGCCGCCCGGCCGGGCTGACACACGACCGCAGGTGTGGCCAGCGGTGGGTCCGGTGACGGCGGTGCTCCTGGTCGGGGCGGCGGCGGTCATCGGCCTGCCCGGTGGGCCGGTGCTGCTGCTGCCCACAGGGGCACCGGCCACCACCGGCCCGGCGGTCGTGGTGGTGCCGTCATCGACCACCGCCGGGCCGAACGCCAGCGTCTCGCCCGGTGCGCGGACCGGTGCGGATCCCGGCCGGCTGCTTACCGTCGCGGAAGCCGGTGCCGCCGCCAGCGCCGTCCGGGGGCCACTGCCGGCGTTCTGGAAGCCGGAACCGCAGGAGCAGGAGACCGAGGACCCCGACACCGTCATCGTGCCGGCGGCCTGCCGGGAATTGGCCCGGGACGACTATCTGCGCCGGATCGAGTCGGACGAACGGGTCGACGAGATTCGCGGCTTTGCCACCAGGAAATTGCCGAGCAGCATCAGGCAATCGACCGTCATCGTGATCGTCACCTCGTACGCCCACCCCGTGCCCGACACCCTTCTCGACGAGGCCGAGGCAGCCCGCGCCGCGTGCCCCCGGTTCGACACCACCGTCCCCGGCAGCTCACCAGTGCGGTTCGCCGTGAGCGCCCAGCCGGCTCCCCAGGTGGGGGAAGAGTCCTGGCGGGTGCGGTATGACCTCTCCCTCGGCAGTGGTTCGAGCAGGATCACCGGCACAACCCTGTTCGGCCTGGTCCGGATCGGTCACAACCTGGTGCAGGTGCAGCTGACCGCCATCGCGGAGCCGCTGGACGAGGCGGTGTTCAATGCGGCGGTCTCCTCGACGGTGGCTGCCCTCAGCCGCTAGGCCTGCGCGGGATCCGGTGGTCATGATGCTGGTTAACCTACGCCTCGGTCCTTCTGGACGCCGGGAGAGCATCAAGGCCCCTGTCGACGCACCTGGGCCATGCCGACCCCGGGTTCACCCGGCGGACCTACACGCATCTCCTATCGACCAGCGAGGACCGGACGCGGCGCGCCATCGACACCGCGTCCGGCGAGAACCAGGCCGCCCAGGATGGACCGGCACCCGTTGACGGCCTGGAGACGGCATGATCATGGTTCAGTGGCCTTCCGGACGGCCTCAGGTGCAGGTCAGCGCACCTGTGTCCGTCACTTGGCGTTGGAAAGACTGCCAGTCTCGCCTGACCAGGAAAAAGGTTCGGCACCTGGCCTATGACCTGCGGTTTTACCCCTCACGACATCCCACTGTGTCTCATCGCTACGGGCTGCCATGTGCCCCACATGTGCCCCAGCACCGAGGGTCACTCCCCCGGCTCGGCGGCAGGCCGTTGGTAGCTCCACTCGGCGGGCGGACGTTGCGGCATCTTCGCCCCGGGCAGTCGGGCGTACCACGCCATGAACGCGCGGAGCACTGCGGAGCGGTCGGGCTCCCCCTGTTGCTTCGCGGCAGCGCCGAACGGATCCCAGATTTCCTGCTCGGCCCTGATGGTTCGGTGCGGGGTCTTGCCCTCTCCCCTGCTGCGCGGTGCCATCCGTCTCCCCTTCCGGTGTCTGTACACGAGGATGCTAGCAACCCTTGACGTGTATGTACACGGACGCTAACGTGTACATACACAAGCACACAGGCCCCGACACCGGGAGCGCCGACAAGTCGGCCCCCGGCGGTGCGTCAACACCGACCGAGGGCCTAGATCGACTGCGAAGGAGTCGACCATGGCAAACATCATCGCATCCGCACACGTCCCGTCGGAGCACCGGCTCGACGACGCCGACACCACCGACCTGACGGCGATCCGGCGCGACGCCGCGGCCCGTTGGCCGATCAACCAGGCCCGGCCGGCAACCCGTTGGCGTCTCGCCCACGGTTGCCCTCACTACTGCGGAGGGCACCGGCGTTACGACGGACCCCTCCGAGGCCGCGGACTTGGCGCTCGTCCAGGCGGCACTGGCCGCCAACCCCGCCGCCGTGCGGGAGCTGGCCGACGCGATCCGCCTCGGGGACAGCCGGTACGCCGAGGGCTACGCCGACGGCCTCCAGCGCGCTCTGGCGGCCCGTCCCGCCGGTTGCCCGGCGTACTGCACCGAAGACCACCGGGGCCAGGTGACCGAGGTTGACGGCTTCTCGATCGGCCTCTGCCACGAGGTTGTGGTGGCGGACCTGACCGCCGACGACCCATCCTCAACGATCGCCCCGGCCACGGCGCGGGTGCTGGTCGAGTCGACCACCGAGCGCGGCGAGGTCATCACCCCAACCCGCGTCGTGCTGTCGATCGCCGAGGGCGACCTGGGCAGCTACCCGGGCAGTGAGGACACGCAGGGCTGGTCCGGCACCCTGGATGAGGTCGAGCAGCTGGCACACGCGCTGCTGGCCGCCGCCCGCATCGCCCGGCACGCCCTCTGATGGGCGCGCAGGGTTCGCGCACGGTGCTGATGCCGTGCGGCTGCTACGTCACTCTGTGGGGCGGCGTCGAGCGACCCGCCTCGTGTGGCACGAGCAACTGCCCGGGTCCCGGCTCGCGCAAGGTCGCCCGCTGATGGGCCGCCGGATTGACCGCCTGGTCGCGCGCACCGTTCTGGTGTGCGCGGCCCTGGCCGTCCTCGCGTTCGCCCACAACCACACCACGCAGCCGTGCGCCAGCAACGAGGCCGGCGCCGGCGGCATGTGTGTCTCGACGAGCTGGGCCGGAGGTGCCCGATGAACGAGTACCAGCTGCTGCTTCTGATCCTGGCCGGCGGCACCGGTGTGCCGGCCTCCGTGTTCCTCATCGCCCGCCACCTGGTGGAGCGCCACGGCGAGCAGCACGGCCAGGCGTACGCCGCCCAGGGTGAGCGCCAGGTCGCCACCGCCGAGGCACGCCGCCGGGCCACCCAGCGCGGCAAGGAGATGGCCCGATGACCCCCGAGCAGGCGTTGCGGGTCCTCCGGCTGCAAACCGCCGTCAACCAGATGGCCGCCCGGTACGGGATGGCCTGCATGGCCATCGCCTACGCCGAGGGCGGCAGCGACGAGCACACCGCCGCGCACCGTGCCGCGGCCCGCCAGTACCGGGCGCTGATGCGCCTCACCGAGACCCTGACCCGTCACGCCCTGGGAGAGACCCGATGACCGCGCGTACCTTCACCGACCAGAGCGTGCTCGACGGCATCGCCGCCGGGGCGTCCTGGGCGGACCCGACCATGGACCCCGCCAGCATCGATTGGGCGCCGCGACGGGCCGCTGCGGCGATCCCGTTCCCGCTGGTCGACGGCCGGCCGGTCAACCCGTACGCCCCCACCGGCATCCGGTACGGGCGCAACGAGCTCGGCCACTGGGGCGAGGCGCAGTGCGCCGACGCGGTGGTCATGGCGACCACACCGCGCGGGTGGCGGTGGCTGGTCATGGTCGAGCGCGACGACGACCACGGTTGGGCGCTCCCGGGTGGCCACGTCGACCCGGGAGAGACGGCCCTCGCCGCCGCGGCGCGGGAGCTGGCCGAGGAAACCGGCCTGACCATCGACCCGGCCCGGGAGCCGTACACGGTGCTGCCGGCCCGGTACGTGCCCGACCCGCGCGCCTCGGATGAGGCGTGGATGGTCACCACCCCGGTGCGGTTCGAGCTGGGCGACTTCGTCGGGCCACTGCCGGACGTGACCGGTATGGACGACGCCCGCCGCGCGGTGTGGGTGCCGGCGATCGACTACCGGGCGCTCACCGAGCACCTGGACATCTGTTACGGCGGCGTCGTGTTCGCCGCTCACCGCGACCTGCTCGCCGAGATCCTGGGAGAGGACCGATGACCGCCCCCGCCATCAACGGCACCCGCTACCCGCAGCCGGTCGACGAGCTGCTGCCGGCCGCGCGCAAGCTCATGCAAGAGTTGGGTGAGGTGCCGCCCCGCAATGAGCTCATGCGCCAGTTCCACATCGGTGCCCCAAAGGCGATCGAGCTGCGCGCCCGCCTGGTGCAGCCGCCCGCCACGGTGGTCGACGAGCCGACGGCGGACCCGTGGGACTACGCGCAGCCGATCGGCCCGGACCCTCTTCCGGCCCCGGTCGTACCCGAGTCCGTGCCGCTGGTCGAGCCGGACCCGACCCCCGTCGTGACGCCGGTGGTCGCTGAGCCGGTGGAGCAGGTCGCGCCGGCCGGTCACCCGGGCACGGCTGCCCCGCTCGGCCCGCCCCCGGCGCTCAACCGGCGGGAGCGCCGGGCGGTGCGCGAGCAGGCGGCTCACGACGCGCTGATGCAGGGCCAGACCCGCCGAGTCCGCGAGTGGACCGCCAAGGCCGCCGAGGCCCGGCAGTTGCGGCGGCTGCTGATGGACCCGGACATCCAGGCGGTCCGGCTGATGCGCCAGCGGGCACGGTGGACGGCCATGGCGTGGTCGGCGCTGCTGTTCGCCCTGGCGTTCACGATGGTCAACGTCCAGCGGTTCGCCGCCGGCCAGGCCGAGGCGTGGTCGCCGACGTGGCTGGTCGCCTGGCTGGTCGACCCGGCGTTCTCCATCCTGCTGGTCGGCCTGCTCATCGCCCGGGGGCAGCTCTCGGCGGTCGGGCGCAGCGTCGACCAGCGCACCGTGCGGCGCGTCGAGTACGCGCTGCTGGCCAGCACCGCGGCGATGAACGTCATGCCGACCCTGGCCGAGGGCTACCCGGGCGGCTGGCGTGAGCAGGCCATGCAGGTGCTCCTACACCTGCTGATCCCTGGTCTGGCGTTCGCCTCCGCCCTGGTCATCACGCTCATTCAGGACCACTTCGCCGCCGCCATCGCGGCGATCACCGAGGGCGAGGACGCCAGATGAGCCGGCGATTCGACGGCCAGCCCGAAACCGAGGCTGACCGGAAGTTCTTCGACCTGCGGGAGTCCGGCTACACCGGCCCGATCGATCAGGACGGCAACGCCGACAGCGGAGGCCGCCAGACCAGCTGGACGGCACAACCACAGCCAGGAGGAACGACATGGGCAGCTGCGCGCACCCCGGCTTCTACTACAGCTACATCGACGGCAAGAAGTTCATGGTCTGCACCCAGTGCGGCGCCATGTGGGAGGTCTGACTGATGCCGAAGCGCGACACGAAGCTCAACGCCGCCCTGGCCAACGCGATGAGCAAGGACAGCCGCACTGACCGGACGAAGTTCAAGCCGGCCGACGCGAAGACCCAGACCGCGATTCAAAAGGCCAAGGGGCAGGGCCGGCTCCCCGAGGGCTGGCTCGGCGAGAACTGATGGCCGACGCGGACTGCACGACGTGCCCCGAGCTGCTCACGCGGCTCGGGGCTGCGGCCGGCGGCCTGCGCGCCCTGGCCGCCCTCATCGAGTCCGAGATGGTCGAGCCGACGATGCCGTGGCGTGGCCTGCTCCCGATTCTCGCTATCCGCGCACACAACCTCGCCGACCAGGCGCAAGGGAGGTACTGACCATGACCGTCATCCCGTTCGACGAGTACGACGATGAGCGGCACATCATCGAGGCTGACCAGGTCGGCGGGCAGGTCGACCCGGCTGACCGCAAGGCCACGTTCGGCGACGTGGTGTCGCGCACCGACGCGCGCCGGCCCATCGTGCCGGCGGTGCTGCGCAACCCCGAGGCCCGCCGCGCGCTGGCCCGCTGGGCGGCCGGCTACGGCGGGCACACCGCCCTCTATCACCTGACCCGATCGCCGAAGTACGCCGCGAAGGTCGCCGTCTACGCCCCACGCGGGGCCTGGCGGGCCGGGTCGGCGGCCGCGTGGTGGGCGGTCGGCGGCCGGGAGAACTTCCACCTGCGGCAGGAAGCCGCGAACAAGAACGACCCGCACACCTGGCAAGCCCTCAACAAGACCCGGGCCAAGGAGTCCAACGCCCGGTGGTGGGTCATCGTCGCGGCCGTGCTCGCCCTGGTGGTGCTGCTCACCGTCGCGCAGCTGGTCGTGGGTGTCCCCGCGGTCGGCTGGTTCGCGGTCGCCGTCGGCGTGGTCCTGGTGGCCGCGCGCAACGGTCGCCCGGCGGACAAGCCGATCGTTGACCGGGTCGTCACCAAGGCGGCGTTTACCAAGCTCACCGGCGAGATGGTCCGCAAGGCGGTCGTTGACCTGGGCATCGGCGTGAAGGAGCCGGGGCAGATCAGCTTCCCGCCGCCGGGCATCCACAAGGACGGCCCTGGCTGGCTGGCCGTGTTCGACCTGCCCGGCGCCATCCAGGCCACCAAGGTTCTTGAGAACCGCGGCGGGCTCGCCGGGTCCCTGCGGCTGCCCGTCGACCAGGTGTGGCCCGATGTCGTGCCCGGCGAGCACCCGGGACGGGTCGCGCTCTGGGTCGGCTACCAGCCGTCGTCCAAGATGGGCCAGCCGACCTGGGCGCTCGCGTCGCCAACCGCCCGGACCAGCATCTTTGAGCCGCAGCCGTTCGGCACTGACGCCCGCCAGCGGCCGGTGACGACCATCCTGTTCGAGCGCAACGTGCTCATCGGTGGGCAGCCCGGCTCCGGCAAGTCCTACGCCGCCCGCACCCTGACCACCATCGCCGCCCTGGACCCGACCTGTGAGCTGAAGATCGCGGAGTTCAAGGGCACGGGCGACTTCCTCGACATGGCCGACCTGTGCTCCACCTACGCGTGCGGGGTCGACGACGAGGCCCTGTCGACCGGGCGGGACATCCTCGTGTGGGCCCTCGCCGAGTGCGAGCGACGCGGAAAGCGCATCAAGAAGGCCCGCGAGCGCGGTGAGGCACCGCTGGGCAAGGTGACCCCTGAGCTGGCCGCGAAGCGCGGATCCGGCTTGCACCCGGTGTTCATCCTGCTCGACGAGGTCCACGAGCTGTTCCTGGCCTACCCGGATGCCGCAGCCGCTGCTGAGCGAGTCGCCAAGCGTGGGCGGGCGCTGGGCATCATCCTCGTGCTGGCCACGCAGATCGCCGACCGGGACAGCGTCCCGCCGAACATCACCCGCTGCGTCGTCACCCGCTGGTGCCTCTCGGTAGGCGGGCAGGTGGAGAACGACATGATTCTCGGCACTGGGGCGTACAAGCGGGGCCTGACCGGCACCGTGTACGAGCCCGGTGTTGACGCCGGGTGGGGCGTCGTCATCGGCAACGGCAAGCCCGGCTCGGTGCGGTCGTTCTTCCCCAAGCCGGAAGTTACCGCGGCGATCGTCGCTCGGGCGGCGCAGCTGCGCGGCAAGGCGATCATCGGTGAGGACGTCGAGCGGGTCGAGGCGCGGGACATGCTGGCTGACGCCCGCGCGGTGCTGCGGCCGGGCGAGTCCGGCGCACCGTGGGCGGTGCTCGCCGAGCGGCTCGCCGACCTGGCGCCGGAGTTCTACACCGGCATCACCGCGGACATGGTCCGTGAGGCGCTCGCCCCGTACGGCGTCGAGTCGCAAGACGTGAAGGTCGGCCGGAGCAACATCAAGGGCGCCCGCCGGACGGCCCTGGAGGCCGCCCAGCAACGCCGTGAGATCGAGGCCGAGTAGTGGTCGCGGGGCTGGTCGCGGGACGGACCTTGGTCGCGGATCCGCGACCAGCCCCGCGACCAGCCCTGACCAGCACAAACGCCCGTTGGTCGCGTGGTCGCGGCCCCTGTCCAGCACCCCCGAAACCCGCCCCTGGGAGGGCATCGTGAGAGGCACCCTCGTCGCGACCGGCGTCGTGGTCGTCATCGCCCTGGGCTACGTCCTGTCGTGCATCATCCGGCCGTTCCGCGACTGCTGGGTGTGCGACGGGAAGGCCCACCACCGCTCCAAGCGCAACCCGAAGTTGTCCCGCCCGTGCCGGTGGTGCCGGTCGACGGGTAAGCGGCTACGGATCGGCCGGCGTGCGTGGAACCGAGTCCGGAGAGTGCAACGGGACGCCTGACCCAGCACACCGAACGGCCCGCCAGGATCGCGACTGGCGGGCCGTCGTGCGTCCGGGTGTCAGCGCAGTGCAGGCACCGTCGTTACGACGGGACCTGCACTGCCGTTACGACGGTCCAGGCACTGCCGTAACGGCAGTGACTGCCGCCGCCACTGACGAGGGCAGGGGTACCCACACTGTGGGGGACCTTTTTCCCGGCGCCGGGAAGAAGGGCAGGGCATTCGCAAGATCGAGCTATGACCGGATATTCGGTTATGTGATAGTCACGCCGGTTCCGGTGGGTACGTAGAAGAGCGCGGCCTTCTGGCGATCATGCAGGTGTCTAGGCTGACGCCCTTTGACCACTCTGCGCAACACCGCGATCAGCCTGCTCCGCCTGGCCGGCGTCGCATCCATCGCGCCAGCCCTACGAAAGAACAGCCGAAACCCGCGCCGATCCCTACAACTACCAGGAATCACCTAGAACGGACATATCTCTACCTTGCGAACGCCCTGGGAAGAAGGGTCTCAGCGGCAGGTTTTCGTCGCCGCCATCGGAAACCCTCCACCGACGACCGGGGCACTGTCCCGCCCACCCCCGCGACCACTTCCCGGCACCGGGAAATCGGACACCCCCCTTCTTCGGGGAGCCCCGAAGAAGGGCGTAGTCCTTGGATGTACCGCCACGATGGCTCGACTGAATGACTCGGATATTATCCGACTCAAGATGCGTACCCCTACGGCGAACTTTGCGGACGCCCGCAAAGTCGGCACCACTTCCCGGCTCCGGCAAGTGGCCGACGCTTCCCGGCGCCCCGCAGGGCAGGTGCGTCACCGGTGCGTCAGCCGCGACGCGAGGGTGCGTCAAGCCGCGTCACCGCGCACCCGTGACGCACTGCGCGACGCACCCTTGCGCGGCCCGTGAGCAGCCGTGACGCACCTGCGTCGCTCAGGTGACGCAGGTGCGTCGCGCTCCCTGACGCGCAGCCGCGCGGCTCAGGGCCTCGTCATCTTCGGTCCGCTCTACCCTCTCCGTGCTGCGCGGGTTGTGTCCTGCGCGTCGCTGCTGTAAGTCTTCCGGCCAAGGAGAGTCCCGCCGCCGACTGACCGCCACTGACCGTCCTCATCGTTGCCAATCTCTACCGGTGCGCTCCTGGTGGATATCCGGATTCCACTTTCTTGCCATTCCTTATGGCTTTCTTTCCACTTCTCGTAGCTTTCTTTCGATTTCTCGTCATGTTTCCTTTGCGCTGCCCCGCCTCGGGACCTTCTTTCTCGTCGGCTTGGGTCTTGTGCGTCACCCGGTCCGGGCGCGCTACTGGTCAACAGGGCTGCTGACCGAACCTGCGAGGCAGGTGCATGTCCTGGTGTTGGGGTCGCCGCGGGCGGCATCGGGCCGAAACGCACGCTAGGTGCCGACGGAACCGCGACCGGCGCGGGGGCGGTGGCTGCCGGCCTCAAGCCAAAATGCGGGGCACGTGCACGACCTGGGGTCGGCCGCGGTTCCGTCGGCACCGGCATGGACGGCGCGGCAGAAGACGGGACTGGCGGTTCCGCTACTGAGGTAGTCCCGCCCGCCGCGCCCGCTTGCGGCGGAGTAGCCGTGGGCACGGCGGGCGGCGACCTGAACCAACTGTCAACCTCTGATCGGCGAATATTTCGCTCTGCTGCCACTGGAACCCTTCTTTCGAAGCTGTGAAGACGTGTGCTGGCACAGCAGGAAACGGCCGCTGCCAGCCCCTGGGTTCACTAGCTACCCGGGATTTGGAAGTTTCCAGAACCGCGGCAGCGGGGCGCGCGCACCACCTCGGGATTGTTGACGAAACGTGGTGCCAGGCACCACGGTTGCGACGAAACCCGCCCGGATCTTGCGTGGGCCCGATGCCCGCAGGGGGTACGCACTGAACGCGCACCTTCGAAGATTCCCGGCCGCGGGAAGCTTCGATGTCTGCCCTACCGTGTTGGCCATGGGTGATCTTCCGCAGCTCCGCGAGGTGGGCTGGCTGTACGACGTCGACGATCCGCACCTGGTGCTCACGCTGGTGCGCCTGTTCGAGCGTGCGGACGCGGGCTGGGAGGTGCACCTGAACTCGCCGGTCGAGGCGGAGACGCAGGTGGTGGTGTGGCCCGACGAGGCCAGTGCCCGCGACGTGCTGGCGGCCATCTACGCCGATGGGGGGCTGCGCGGCCGGTGGCGGATACGCCAGCCGGCCGCGCTGTAGCAGGGTTCTACCGTCGACCGCGCAGCAGCCGGGCGACGGTCGCCGGGGCATACACCGCGGTCACACCTTGCCGACTGCACGGACGCGACCCCGCGCGCCCGCGGACTTAGTGGTCCGCTCCGTAAATCCTTCGGGGGTTATGCGGTCAGGGCCAGTGCGGCAGGCTGGTGATCGCAGCCGGTGGGTTGCTGGGGGTTCTGCTCTTTCTGTTCGTGTCGCTCGATCCGGGCCATCA
>NZ_WBKR01000179.1 GCF_008868155.1 Micromonospora sp. ALFpr18c | reverse complement strand
ACCGGCTACCAGCCGGAGACGGGCTACCCGGCGTCGGGGGCGCCGCCACCGGGTAGCCCGTCTCCGGCTGGTAGCCGGTCTCCAGCAGGGCGTACCGCGACTCCACCGGAGGCCCGCCCTGGCGGTAGCCGTTGTCCAGCAGCGCGTAGCGCGACTCGACCGAATCGGGGCGTTGCGGCGGCGGCTCGGGCTCGGCCCGGTACGTCGGCTCCGCCCGGTAGTCCGGCTCGGGCCGGTACGCGGGCTCGGCCCGGTAGGCGGGTTCCGCCCGGTACGCCGGCTCGGACCGGTACGCCGGCTCGGACCGGTAACCCGGCTCGGACCGGTAACCCGGCTCGCCCCGGTAGTCCGGCTCGGCCCGGTAGTCCGGCTCGGCCCGGTAGTCCGGCTCGGCCCGGTACGCGGGCTCGGCCCGGTAGTCCGGCTCCGCGCGGTACGCGGGTGCCGCCCGGTAGTCCGGCTCCGCGCGGTAGGTCGGCTCGGCCCGGTACGCGGGATCGACCCGGTAGGTCGCCTCGGCCCGGTAGGCGGGCTCCGCGCCGTACGACAGCTCGGCCGGATGCCCGATGGCCGGCGCGCGCCCGGCGTACCCGTTGGGGGCCGCACGTCGCGGCAGCGGATCCGGTGCTGGCTCCTCGGCCCGCCGGTCGGGCTCCGCCTGTTCCGCGCCATGGCCGCCCCGCCGGGCGCGGTCCAACAACGCCCGCCACCGCGGCGCTGGTTCGGCCGGCCGGCCCCAGCCGGTCTCACTGCCCTCCACGGCCCGCCCTCCCAGCACCATCGATCTCCGTCTGACAGGCTACGAAGCAAACACTATTCGGACCACACCTGGCGACGCACACCACCCGGCACAGATCACGACGGGCTGGGCGCCAGCGGCCCGGCGCCGGTCGCGTCCGGGGAGGTGGTGACGCTCGGCGGGGGCGGCTCGGTCGACTCCGTCGACGACGGCTCCGGTGACGGAATCGTTACGACCGGTGCGGGTTCCGACGATTCGCCCACCGGCGCCGAGCGCTCGGGCGCGGGTGGTGTCGACACCGCGCGCACCTGCGGGCTCGACGTCGGGCTGGGCCCGGTGTCGGCCGGCGGGCGGACCACGTCGCGCTGTTCGGGAAGTGGTGGTGTGAAGACCGCGCGGTCCAGCCGGTACACCTCGGGGGCGGGGTCCACGGCCCGGACGTCCGGCCGGGCCGCCACACCGCGCAGCACCTCGGGGCCCGCCCGGACGACCGCCGCGTAGACGCAGGCGCAGCCGGTGCGGTACGCCGCCGCCTCGGCCGACGCCACCTCGGCGTCGTCGGCGTACCGCACGCGCAGTTCCCGCTCGTCGACGCCGTCGCCGGTCATCTCGGCGGCCCGCTTTCGATAGTCGGCCGCCTCGGTGTCCTTGCGGGCCGCCACCTCGACCATCCCGGCGACGACGTCGTCGGGCACCCGCAGCGCGGGGATCTTCACGATCTCGGTCTGCCGGCCGGGCAACGGCACCCGGCCGAAGACCGTCGAGACCGGCACGTCGCCGAGCACCGCCGCCAGTCGCTGCGGCGGCAGGTACGCGTCGAGCGTGACCAGGGCATAGGTGCCGTCGCCGGCGGTCGGGGCCGTGCTGGGCAGTGCGGCCAGGTCCGCCGCCGCCGAGCGCAGGTAGCCGGGGACGGAGTCGCCGTCGGCCACCCCGACCCGGGTCACCTCGCCCACCGTCCGGTCGCCGACCGGGACGTCGTCGGCCGCCCAGACGGCGGTGCCCAGCACCGCCGCCATGGACAGCAGCGCGGCCCAGGTGAGCACCCCGGAGCGCCCCGACCGGTCGCCCAACCGGGCGACGGCCCGGGTCAACGGCGGCAGCAGCCGTTGGTCCAACTGCCGCAGCAGGTCGCCGGCGCGCACGGGCGGGATCCCCTCGTCGGATCGGTGTCAGGCGGTCGCCGCGCTAGTCACGCAGGATCTGAAGCGCGCGGTCCAGGTCGTCAGGGTAGTCGCTGACGAACCGGACCTCGTCCCCCGTTCGGGGGTGCAGGAAGCTCAGTTCGCGGGCGTGCAGCCACTGTCGGGCCAGTCCGAGACGGGCCGAGAGGGTGGGGTCGGCGCCGTACGTGAGGTCACCCACGCAGGGGTGGCGCAGGGTGGAGAAGTGCACCCGGATCTGGTGGGTCCGGCCGGTCTCCAGCCGGACGTCGACCAGGCTGGCCGCCGGGAACGCCTCCAGGGTGTCGTAGTGGGTGATGCTCGGCTTGCCGCCGGAGACCACGGCCCACCGGTAGTCGTGGGTCGGGTGCCGGTCGATCGGCGCGTCGACGGTGCCGCGCAGCGGGTCGAGGTGCCCCTGCACCACCGCGTGGTAGCCCTTGTCCACCTCGCGGTACTTGAAGGCCCGCTTCAACGCCGTGTACGCCTGCTCGCTCTTGGCCACCACCATGATCCCGGTGGTGCCGACGTCGAGGCGGTGCACGACGCCCTGCCGCTCGGCGGCGCCGCTGGTGGAGATGCGGTGCCCGATGGCGGCGAGCGCGCCGATGACGGTCGGCCCGGTCCAGCCGGGGCTGGGGTGCGCGGCGACGCCCACCGGCTTGTCCACCACCACGATGTCGTCGTCGGCGTACACGACGCGCAGGCCCGGCACGGCCTGCGGCACCACGGTCGGCGGCGCGACCGGGGCGGGCAGCGTGACGTCCAGCCAGGAGCCGGCCTTGACCTTGTACGAGTTGGGCCGGGCGGCGCCGTCGACCAGCGCGTCCCCGGCGTCGACGAGGGCCGCGGCGGCGGTGCGGGAGAGCCCGAAGAGGCGGGACACCGCCTGGTCCAGGCGCATCCCGTCGAGGCCGTCGGGCACGGGCAGGGACCGGTGGTCGCCGCCGGCGGCGAACGCGGAGGTCATGCCCGCTCCCGCTGGTCCGCGGCGGCCTGGGTGGCGTCCGCGTCGGTCGGGTCGCCGTCGCGGCCGGCGCGCCGGCCGTCACGCTGGCGGCCGGTCAACTCCAGCAGTACGGCCAGCAGCACGCCGCAGACCAGCGAACTGTCGGCCAGGTTGAACACCGGCCACACCTGGCCGAACGGGTCGAAGAGGCTGATCATGTCGACCACGTGCCCGTGGAACGGGGAGGGCGCCCGGAAGATCCGGTCGACGAGGTTGCCCAGGGCACCGCCGAGGACGAGGCCCAGCGAGACCGCCCAGGGCAGCGACCGCAGGCGCAGCGCCATCCAGACGATCCAGCCGACCACACCGATGGTGATCAGCGGGAAGATCCAGGTGTGGTCCGAGCCGATGCTCCACGCCGCACCGCTGTTGCGGGTGAGGCTCAGGTAGACCAGGCCGCCGAGCAGCCGGACCGGCTCCCGGTCGGTCAGCGCGGCCAGCGCGAGGTGTTTGGTGACCAGGTCGGCCAGCAGGGCCACCAGGGCGACCCCGGCGAGGATCGCGACGGCCCGGGGCCGGGGCGTGCCGCCACCCGGCTCACTGCGGCCCGGTTCGGCGGGCGGTGCTGCGGTCATGCGCTCCCCATCGAGGTGTCTCGGCGGTGATCGCTCACCGTCTCATCGCCGCCGGGGAACGGACCTCAGCGCCGCTCCTCCAGCTGCTTGCACGTCACACACAGGGTGGCCGACGGGAAGGCGGCGAGGCGCTCGACCGGGATCGGGTTGCCGCACCGCTCGCACCAGCCGTAACCACCCTCGTCCAGGCGCTCGAGGGCGCGCTCGACCTGCGTGATCCGTTCCAGAATGCTGTTGGCGAGTGAGATCTCCTGCTCACGCTCGAACGTCTTGGTGCCGGTGTCGGCCTGGTCGTCCCCGGCCGAGTCGGTCAGCCGGTCGCGCTGCAGCTCGGTGATCTCGCTCAGCGTCTGATCGTACTCGGCGCGGAGCTCGTCCCGCCGCGCCGCCAGCGCCGCGCGGATCTTCTCGGTCTCCGCCGCGCTGCGGGTGACCTTGGCCACCGGCTTGCGGCCGGCGGTCCTCGTGTCGGCTGGCTTCGCCATGGGTCGCTCCCTCGGCCGCGGAACCGCATGGTTGGCGGCTCCTGGTCAGGGGACGCCAAACCAGGGCGTCCCCTTTGTGCGAAAAGGGGCGCACGGCGTCGATGGCCGCGCACTCCGGAGGTTGGCAAGAATACGGAACGTACAGGCGTCCGACAACGTGGCGCACCGTCGCACCGCTTAACTGCCCCGAGCCCTGCCTAACTGGGGCAAAGGGAACGCTAGCAGATCAACCGTCCGACTCATCCCCGTACTCACCAAACCATCGGGCCAGCCGACCCCGCCGGCTCACCGCCCGCAACCGCCGTTCGGCGGCGTCGCGCACCCCCGCGGTGGCGACGATCAACAGACTGTCGCCGACCTTCAGACGGGTGTCCGGTCCGGGCACGAAGCCCACCCCGTCGCGCAGCACCAGGGTCACCGAGGCGCCCACCGGCAACCGCAACTCGTCGACGTGCACCCCCGCCAGCCGGGACCCCTGCGGCACCTCCAACTGCAGCAGGTCGGCCCGCATCCGCTCCAGCGGGGCGGTCTCCACGTGGATCTCGGTGGCCTCGGCCGGCGCGGTGATCCCCAACCGGCGGGCCAACGGGCCGAGCGTCCCGGTCTGCACCAACGTGAAGATGACCACCAGCACGAAGACCGCGTCGAAAAGACGCTCCGCGCCCGGCACGCGCTCGGACAGCGGGATGGTGGCCAGCACGATCGGCACCGCCCCGCGCAGCCCGGCCCAGGACAGGAACGTCTGCTCGCACAGGCCCACCCGGAACGGCAGCGCCGACGCCGCCACCGACAACGGTCGCGCCAGCAGCACCAGCGCCAGCCCCGCGACCACCGCCGGCAGCACCGCCGCGTCCAGCCGGGCCGGCGCGGCCAGCAGCCCGAGCAGCACGAACAGACCGATCTGCGCGAGCCACGCCAACCCGTCGGCGAAGCCGAGGATCGCCCGCCGGTGCGACAACCGGGCGTTGCCCAGCAGCACCCCGGCCACGTAGACGGCGAGGAACCCCGAGGCGTGCAGCACCGCGCCGGCCGCGTACGCCAGCACGGTGATCCCCACCGCGGCGATCGGGTACAGGCCGGCCGCGGGCAGCGCCGCCCGACGCAACGCCCACGTCCCGGCCACCCCGGCGACCACACCCACCGCGGCCCCGACGGCCAGCTCGTAGACGACCAGCCCGGTCTCGTACCACCACGGGTGCGCCCAACCCGAATGGGACAGCAGCACCACCAGCAGCACCACCGGGGCGTCGTTCATGCCCGACTCGGCCTCCAGAGTGGCCACCAGCCGCGGCGGCAGACGCAGCCGGCGCAGGGTCGCGAAGACCGCCGCGGCGTCGGTGGACGACAACACCGCGCCGTAGAGCAGCGCCAGGCGCCAATCCAGACCCAACAACAGGTGTACGGCCACACCCACCACCACGATGCTGACCACCACGCCGACCGTGGAGAGCGCGGAGGCCAGCCCGAGCACCGGGCGCAACGTGCTCCACCGGGCGGTCAGTCCACCCTCGGCGATGATCACGATCAGCGCGCAGAACCCCAGGGTCCGGGTCAACTCGACGTCGTCGAAGCGGATGCCCAGCCCGGCCTCGCCGATCGCCACACCCAGCGCCAGGTAGACGAGCAGGCTGGGCACCCCGAGGCGGGTCGAGAGCCGGACCGCGCCGACCGCCACCAGCAGCACGCCCGCACCGACCAGCAGCGCGATGTCCAGCCCCGGTGTCACCGCTGCCCGGCCCGGACGTTCCTCACTCGGCGGATCCGTCGCGCAGCCGGCAGAGCAGCCCGGGCAGGGCCGGGTCGGGCCGGTCGACGAGGAAGAGCTTGTCCCGGCTGGCCGCGCCGGCCCGCAACGACACGGCGGCCGGCCGCACACCCAACGCACCGGCGAGGGCCCGACGGGCGGCCTCGGTGGCGCGACCGTCGACGGCCGGCGCGTGCACGGCGATCACCAGGGCGGGGCCGTGCGGGCCGTCGAAGCGCCCGCCGACCCGGTCCCGGGACGCGCCGGGCTTCACCCGTACCGCCACGGTGAGCGTGTCCTGCGCGGGCACCGGGGCGCCGTTTCAGATCGGTCGGACGTCGGCGAGCAGGACGGTGGCCGGCGTGCAGAGCGCGCACGGAGTGAAGCCCAGCTCGACCGCCTCGGCGACCGGCAGCGTCTCGGGCACCCGGCCGGCCAGGTGCGGACAGCGGGCGAGGTGGTAGCGGGGCCGACCGTCCACCACCTCGACGGGATCGGGCAGCCGAGCCACCCGCGCCGCCTCGGCGGGGGTGATCGACTGAGCGGCCGGCTCGTCGGCCAGCGCCTCGAAGGCCGACACGTCGGGGTCGGACGCCTCGTCCTGCGGTGCGGGGCTCACCGGCCGGTGCAGCGGCGACGCGTCATCGGCCGGGGTCACGAACGGTGTGCCCCGGTCGACCGACGCGTCGAACGGTGAAACGTGGTCGGCCGGCGGCTCGGGTGGTTGCCGCCACCCGGTGCCGCCGGCACCAACCGTCGAGGGCATGTGCTGCACCGGCACGTCCGGCTCGACCAGCGGCGGCCCGTACGGGACACCCGGCGTGGCCTGGCTGGCCGTGCGGGGTGCGCCGGCGGCGCGCCGGTCGGGTCGTCCCGGAGCCGCCGTGGCACGGTTGGCGGCTGCCTGGCGGGCGCCGGCCACCAACGCCACAGCGGCCAGCAGACTGGCCGCGATGGAGATGATCAACATGATGCTGGAGCCACCGGCCAGGCCGAGAACCAGCAGCACCACCGCGACGAGGATGAGCAGGAGACTCGCAACTATCACGGCTCACCCCCGCCGCTTCGTACCGTCCGGGCGGGGCCGGCGACCGTCACCATTGGCGGACAGCGATCGCCGGCCGGTGCTCAGCGTCCGGCTTCGAGGGCGCCGGAGCGCCCGCCGCCGTACGACCCGGCGAGGCCCGCGGCGGCCAACCCGTTGCCGCCGGCGACCCGGCCTGCCTCGGAGCGGGTCATCTCGGCCTCGAGACCCTGGCCGCGACCGTCGAGGTCACGCAGCTGGCTCTCCAGGTACGCCTTGAGCCGGGTGCGGTACTCGCGCTCGAACTGCTTGAGCTCCTCGATGTGCTTCTGCAGCGCCGTGCGCTTGGCGTCCAGGCCGCCCATGGCCTCCTGGTGCCGCTGGCGGGCGTCCCGCTCGAGGGCGTCGGCCTTCGCGCGAGCCTCGCGGGTCACCTCCTCGGCCTTGCTGCGGGCCTCGGACAGCAGCTGGTCGGCCTCGCGGCGGGCGTCGGACACGTGGTCGTCGGCGGTGCGCTGGGCCATCATGAGGACCCGCAGGGCCTGCTGCTCACCGTCGCCGGTGACACCGGCCGGACCGCCGGCCGCGCGGACCTGCTCCAGCTCGGCCTGCATCGCACGGGCAGCCTGCTCGGCCGCCGACTTGTCGCGCTGCACCCGGTCCAGTTGGGCCTTGACGTCGTTGAGCTCCGCCGCCAGTCGGGCGTCGCCGCCGGGGCCGGCGGGGGCACCGCCACGGCCGCCGCGCTCCACCTGGGCGCGCAGCTCGTTGTTCTCCTCGATGAGACGGGCGAGCTCGCGCTCGACCTCGTCCAGGAAGGCGTCGACCTCCTCCTCGTCATACCCCCGCTTGCCGATCGGCGGCTTTTTGAAGGCGACGTTGTGGACGTCGGCCGGGGTCAGCGGCATCGAAACTCCTCGGGTCAGTTGCGGCCGCGAAAGCGCGTCGGTCATCAGGCAGATGCCCTGATCGACGGCCCTAACACGAACTCCATCAGCACGAACAGGATAACCAGGAGCACAAGGGAGGCCAGGTCGATGCTCACGGTACCAATTCGCAGCGGAGGGATCACACGCCTCAACGCGTTGAGAGGGGGATCAGTGACGCTCCACACGGATTCCAATCCTGCCGATGCTCCGCGCCCCGGCTGCCACCGGCGGCCGTACTGCAGGACGGCGCTCAACACGAACCGGGACAGAAGAAGCAGCAGGAAGACATAAAGGATCAGGTACAACACTTGCAGCAAGATCGACAACACGGTCAGCGACGTCCCTCGGGTCGGGCGGGATCAACTCAGACTGAAAAAACCGCCCTCAGCGATCTTGGCCTTGTCCTCCGCGGTGACCTGGACATTGGCCGGTGAGAGCAGGAACACCCGATTGGTCACGCGCTCGATCGTACCGCGCAGCCCGAACGCCAGCCCGGCGGCGAAGTCCACCAGACGGCGGGCATCGGCCTCGTCCATCTCGGTGAGGTTGATGATCACCGGGACGCCGTCGCGGAAGTGCTCACCGATGGTGCGCGCCTCGCGGTAGGTCGTCGGGTGCAGCGTGGTGATCTGGTACCGCTGCTCCTCCTCCGGAGCCACCACCCGCTCACGCGTCGTGGCCTGCGGCGCAAGGGCCAGATTGTCCCGGGTGTGGTAGGTCAGCGCGCCGGAGGTCTCGCCCGCCGACGACCGGGTGATCGACCGCACGCTGGACCGCTCGACCCGCTCCGGACGCTCACCGTCACCGCGATCGGACTCGCTGACCCGGCCGTTCGCCCGCTCGGAGAGCCGACCCCGCTCACTGACCCGCGGCCGGGGAGCCGGCGGCTCCTCGGTGTCGTCGTCGTCCTCGTCGGCGAACTCCTCGGCGTACCGGCTCTGCCGGTACCGCGAGTCACGGTAGCCACCCTTGTCGTAGCCACCGTCGTCGTAGGCCCGCTCGTCGTCTTCTTCGACCAGACCGAGCCAGACCCCCGCCTTGCGCAGTGCACCCATCCCGCGCCCTTCCGTCCGCCGTGCGGCACGCGCCCCCGTGCCATGTCGCCCGTCGCGAGTGGACAACCATGCCCATCGGACCGGAACGGCAATCCCCTGGCACGCGATTCGCGTCGCGTGCCACGACCCCCCGAACAGGAGACGCCGTTCCTGAAACAACACTGATGTAATTTGCTTGTCTCGCGGTCAGGCTACCGCAGCGTGGAGCGCATTCCGAGCAACGCGCTTCCGACGCGGACATGTGTCGCGCCGTATCGGATCGCGATTTCCAGGTCGCCGCTCATTCCGGCGGACAGGGCGCTCGCTCCCGGATGGAGTGTCCGGAACGTCTCGGCCACCTCGGCCAGCCGGGCGAAGGCCCGCTCCGGCGGCCACCCCAACGGCGCCACCGCCATCAGACCGGCCAGCCGCAGCGACGGCGCGTCGGCCACCGCCTCGGCGACCGGCTCCAGCCCGTTGCCGGGATCGGCCGAACCGGGCACCGCGCCACCCCGCGCCGGGTCGCCGTCGATGCTCACCTGCACCAGGGCCTCCAGCGGGCGCTCCCGGTCCGCGGCCGCGCTGGCGAGCGCACGGGCCAACCGGACGCTGTCCACCGAGTGCACCACGTCGGCGTAGCGGACCACCGAGCGGGCCTTGTTGCGCTGCAACTGGCCGATGAAGTGCCACCGTGGGCCGACCCCGGCGGCGGCCACCTCGGCGGCCTTGCCGGCAGCCTCCTGGTCGCGGTTCTCCCCCACGTCGGTCACCCCGAGCCCGGCCAGCGCCAGCACGTCGCTGGCCGGGTAGGTCTTGGTCACCGCGATCATCGTGACACCGGCGACGTCCCGGCCGGCGTCGGCGCAGGCGTCGGCGATCCGCGTCCGGACCTGGGCCAGGCCGGCCGCGAGTTCGGCGCGCCGATCCGGTCGTACCGTGGCTGAGCTGTCGGTCATCGGCGGAGCTCAGGACCCGTTCTTGAGGAAGTCGGGCACGTCCACGTCGTCGAAGAGCACCCGACGCGGCGACTGGGCCGGCGCCGGCGTGACCGGCGTCGGCACCGGGGTGCTCTGCGGCGACGGCTGGTTGGTGTTGGTCTTACGCGCCGGCTCGGCCGCCTTGTACGCCGGGGTGCCGCCGTCGAAGCCCGCCGCGATGACCGTCACGCGCACCTCGTCACCGAGCGCGTCGTCGATCACCGCACCGAAGATGATGTTGGCGTCCGGGTGGGCTGCGTCGGTGACCAGCTGCGCCGCGTCGTTGATCTCGAACAGGCCCAGGTCGGAGCCACCGGCGATGGAGAGCAGCACGCCGCGCGCGCCGTCCATGCTCTGCTCCAGCAGCGGGCTGGAGATGGCCGCCTCGGCCGCCTCGACCGCGCGGTTCTCGCCCCGGGCGCTGCCGATGCCCATCAACGCGCTGCCGGCGCCACTCATCACGCTCTTGACGTCGGCGAAGTCCAGGTTGATCAGACCCGGGGTCGTGATCAGGTCGGTGATGCCCTGCACACCGGAGAGCAGCACCTGGTCGGCGGTACGGAACGCGTCCATCATGCTGATGTTGCGGTCGCCCAGCGCCAGCAGCCGGTCGTTCGGGATGACGATCAGGGTGTCGCACTGGTTGCGCAGTTCGTCTATCCCCGACTCGGCCTGCACCTGGCGGCGCTTGCCCTCGAAGGAGAACGGCCGGGTCACCACGCCGATGGTCAGCGCGCCGAGCTTCCGGGCGATGTTCGCCACCACGGGCGCGCCGCCGGTGCCGGTGCCGCCGCCCTCACCGCAGGTCACGAAGACCATGTCGGCGCCCTTGAGCACCTCCTCGATCTCGTCGCGGTGGTCCTCGGCGGCGTTCTTGCCGACGTCCGGGTTGGCACCCGCGCCCAGACCACGGGTCAGCTCACGGCCGACGTCGAGCTTGACGTCGGCGTCACTCATCAACAGCGCCTGGGCATCGGTGTTGATCGCGATGAACTCGAC
The DNA here is from genome assembly GCF_008868155.1 of Micromonospora sp. ALFpr18c. Taxonomy (GTDB): domain Bacteria; phylum Actinomycetota; class Actinomycetes; order Mycobacteriales; family Micromonosporaceae; genus Micromonospora. Next base: position 2,247 of record NZ_WBKR01000179.1, on the reverse strand, counting down.
GCCCTTGAGCCCAACCTCGATCATCCGGTTGACGGCGTTGACGCCGCCACCCCCGATGCCGACGACCTTGATGACCGCCAGGTAGTTGTGCGGAGGTGTCATCTCCGGTCCTTTCCTTCGAGATTGGGGTAAACCCTCACCCTCTACTAGAGGCTCACAGTTATGTCAACCACTGATCCTCTTCGGGGCAACGTAAGCGCCGCCGCGCGATGAGCCAAGGACCCGACCGGCGTGTCGCCGAGCGAGCGCGACTCGTCACGTCCGCAGCACGCTCCCGGGTCAGCGGAAGGTCACCACGTCCGGTGCGCTCACGTCGATCCGGTCGGTCTTCTCGCCGAGCAGTGCCGTGGCCACCCGGGCCTTGTCCGTACCCCGGGTCGCGTCACCCCAGACCACCGTCCGGTCCCCGCGCAGCCGCAGGCTGATCCGGGCCAGTCCCTCGACGGTCACGTCCACCAGCTCGGCGCGCAGCTGCGGGGTCAACGCGACAAGCACCTCCAACGCGGCACGGGTGTCCGGGTCACCGGCGGACGGCCGCGCCACCTTCACCAGCGGCAGCCCGGCGGGTCGGCGGGCCACCGTCTGGAAGGCCACCCCGCTCCGGTCGACAAGCGTGAACGCCTCCCCCTGCGGCACCACCGCCACCGGGGTCCGCTCGGTCACCCGCACCACCAAGGCGCCCGGCCAGTCCCGGGAGACCGTCGCCCGCTCCACCGGTGCCAGCTCGCCCACCCGGCGGGCGGCCACGGCCAGGTCCACCCGGGCCAGTGGCACCCCGTCGGCCACCCCGACCGCGTCGCGCACCTGCACCGGGGTGACCAGGGTGGCACCCTCCACCCGCACCTCGCGGACACCGAACAGCCCGGTGCCGAGCACCGTCCACGCGACCAGCCCGACCAGCGCCAACACCCCGGCGGCCACCGCCCACGGCAGCGCCGCGCGCATCCGACGCTGCCGGGCACGCGCCATGAACCGGCGGGTCGACGGCGGCACCGCGTCACTGCCCGCACGGACCAGCTGCCACCGCCGCACCGGTCCGCGGCGGGGCGCGCCGCCGTCGCCGGCGGCGCTGGTCCGCCCCCGGGCCGGGCCGGGGCTCATCCGGCCGTGGGCGCCGCGCCGTCCGGTGCGGCGGCGCCACCGAGCGCCGCACCGTCGCCGCCGGTCGTGGCACCACCGGGCACCGGCTCACCGACGGGCGGGGTGGTCGCCACCGGATCGACCGTCGCGGTCGGCGAGGAGCCGCCGGTACGCGCCTCCAGGCCGGCCAGCAGCTCGTCGCTCATCAGCGAGATCGGCGGGGCGCCCATGGTCACCACCACGTCACCCGGTCGGGCCCGACGGACCACCTCGACCGGCGCGGCCTCCCACGAGTCCACGAAGACCTTCCGCTCGGCGGGCAGCGCCACCGCCTCGATCAACGCAGCCGAACCCTCCCCGGGCTGACGCAGCTCACCCGGCCCGAAGACCTCCAGCAGCACCACCTCGTCGGCGATGGCCAGCGCCTCGGCGATCTCCGCCTGCGAGTCGCGGGTCCGGTACAGCCGGTACGGCTGGAAGACGACGATCAGCCGCCCGTCCCCGGCCACCTCGCGCAGCGTCTGCAACGCCAGCGTCATCGAGGTCGGGTGGTACGCGTACTCGTCGTAGACCAGCACGCCGTCCGCGACACCCTTGCGCTCGAAACGCCGCCGCACGCCGGGGAACACCGCCAGCGCGGCCTCCGCCGCCTCCAGCGGCAGATCCAGCAGGTACGTGGCCAGCACCGCGGAGGCGCTGTTCAGCCCCATGTGCCGCCCCGGCACCGGCAGCCGGAACTCGCCCAGCGACCGGCCGTCGATCGTGGCCAGGTAGCGCACCCCGCGCGCCGAGGAGGAGATCTCGCTCAGCCGCAGGTCGGCGTCGGCCGCCTCGCCGTACGTGTACACCCGCCGGCCCTCGGCGCGCAGCGTGTCGGCCAGCCGGCGACCACCCGCGTCGTCGGCGCAGGTGATGATGAACCCGTCCGGGTCGGTGAGCCGGGCGAACTCGACGAACGCCGCCTCCAGCGTCGCGTAGTCGCCGTAGGTGTTCAGGTGGTCCGCCTCGACGTTCGTGATGATCGAGACGAACGGGCGGTAGATGAGGAACGAGCGGTCGCTCTCGTCCGCCTCGACCACGAAGTACTCGCCGGTGCCGTGGTGGGCACCCGAGCCGACCTCGGAGATCTCCCCGCCGATCACGAACGACGGGTCCACACCGGCCTGC
>NZ_WBKR01000178.1 GCF_008868155.1 Micromonospora sp. ALFpr18c | reverse complement strand
CCCCCCGCCCCCCCCGTGTCGATCATGGAGTTGTGGTGGTGGACGTAATGCTCTTGCGGGGTTAAAACGCCCACCACAAGTCCATGATCGACGCGGGTCGGCGGCGACGGCGGGTGTCTGGTGCCGGACAGTCCGGCCGGTCGATCCACGCGGAAAACGGGCGGGTCGGACCTCGGCCGAGGGTCCGCCATCGTCACAGTGACCCGCTTCGAGCCCTACCCACGGTGTACGGTGGCGCCGTCCGGCAGTGCCGAGCGCGGCGGGGCGGGAGTTGGCCGCCGCGTGGAGGCGGTTTGCCGCCCGCGAAACCCGAAACGCGGGCGGCGCGTTACGTTGGACATCCGGATCGCCGGTGCGACGGCGGGGTCGAGAGCGGTCGCTGTCCGGGCGCCGGCAGGCCACGAGCAGGAGTGAGGTCGGGGAGAGACGTGCCGAGTAACGCTGGAACCACCCGTCTGGTCATCGTCGAGTCACCGGCGAAGGCCAAGACGATCTCGGGCTACCTCGGCCCGGGGTACGTCGTGGAGGCCAGCTTCGGTCACGTCCGCGACCTGCCGCGCAACGCCGCCGACGTGCCGGCCAAGTTCAAGGGCGAGTCCTGGGCCCGCCTCGGGGTGGACGTCGACAACGGCTTCCACGCGCTCTACGTCGTCTCCGCCGACCGCAAGCAGCAGATCAGCAAGCTGATGAAGCTGTCCAAGGAGGTCGACGAGATCTTCCTGGCGACGGATGAGGACCGCGAGGGCGAGGCGATCGCCTGGCACCTGGTGGAGACGCTCAAGCCCAAGGTGCCGGTCAAGCGGATGGTCTTCCACGAGATCACCAAGCCGGCGATCCAGGCGGCGGTGGCCAACCCCCGCGAGATCGACCGGGATCTGGTCGACGCCCAGGAGGCCCGACGGATCCTCGACCGGCTCTACGGCTACGAAGTCTCCCCGGTGCTGTGGAAGAAGGTCATGCCGAGGCTGTCGGCGGGCCGCGTCCAGTCCGTGGCGACCCGGATCGTGGTCGAGCGGGAACGGCAGCGGATGGCCTTCCGCACCGCCGAGTACTGGGACATCCTGGCCACCCTCGCGGTGACCAACGCCGGCGAGGGGCCGCGCACCTTCAACGCCACCCTGATCGCCCTCAACGGTGACCGGATCGCCACCGGCAAGGACTTCGAGCCCACCACGGGCCGCGTCCGGGCCGGCGCGGGTGTCGTCCACCTGGACGAGGGCGGGGCCCGTGGTCTCGCGGCCCGGCTCGACGGGCGGCCGTTCACGGTCACCCGGGTCGAGGAGAAGCCGTACCGCCGCCGCCCGTACGCGCCGTTCATCACCTCCACCCTCCAACAGGAGGCGGCCCGCAAGCTGCGCCTGTCCTCGCAGCAGACGATGCGCACCGCGCAGCGGCTCTACGAGAACGGCTACATCACCTATATGCGTACCGACTCGGTCAACCTGTCGGAGACCGCCATCTCGGCGGCCCGCCGGCAGATCGTCGAGCTGTACGGCGAGCGCAGTGTGCCGCCGGAGCCGCGCCGCTACACCGGCAAGGTGAAGAACGCGCAGGAGGCGCACGAGGCGATCCGCCCGGCGGGGGACAACTTCCGTACCCCGGGCGAGGTGGCCAAGGAGTTGTCGGCCGAGGAGTTCAAGCTCTACGAGCTGATCTGGCGGCGGACCATCGCCTCGCAGATGACCGACGCGGTCGGCTCCAGCGTGTCGGTGCGCATCCGCGCGGTCTCCACCTCGCAGGAGGAGGCCGACTTCGGCGCGACCGGCAAGACCATCACCGACCCGGGCTTCCTGCGCGCGTACGTCGAGTCCAGCGACGACGAGAACGCCGAGGCCGAGGACGCCGAGCGTCGGCTGCCGACCCTGGTCAAGGACCAGCCGCTGACCGCCGACGAGCTGGCCGCGCAGGGGCACCACACCCAGCCCCCGTCGCGTTACACCGAAGCGTCGCTGGTCAAGGCCCTGGAAGAGCTGGGCATCGGCCGCCCGTCCACCTACGCGTCGATCATGCAGACGATCCAGGACCGGGGGTACGTCACCAAGCGCGGCCAGGCGATGATCCCGACGTTCCTGGCCTTCGCGGTGATCGGTCTGATGGAGCGGCACTACCCCCGCCTCATCGACTACGACTTCACCGCCACCATGGAGAACGAGCTGGACGAGATCGCCGGCGGTGACCACGCCGCGGTCGACTTCCTCACCGCGTTCTACTTCGGCAGCGCCAACGGCGCCGGCGATCAGGACATCGCCCGTTCCGGCGGGCTGAAGAAGCTGGTCACCGAGAACCTCAGCGACATCGACGCCCGCAGCGTCAACTCCATCCCGCTCTTCACCGACGACGACGGCCGTGAGGTCGTCGTGCGGGTCGGCCGGTACGGGCCGTACCTGCAGCGGGAGCTGCCCGGCGGCGAGCAGCCGACTCCGGCCGCCTCGGGTGAGGGCGAGGAGGGTGGCACCCAGGGCGACCGGGCGCCGATCCCCGAGGGCCTGGCCCCGGATGAGCTGACCCCGGAGAAGGTGCACGAGCTGTTCCTCGGCGGCGGGGGTGAGCGCAAGCTCGGCGACGACCCCGCGACCGGCGAGCCGATCGTGCTCAAGTCCGGCCGGTTCGGCCCGTACGTGTCCAGCGGTGAGCGCAAGTCGTCGCTGCTGCGGACGCAGACTCCGGACTCGCTGACCCTGGAGGACGCGCTCAAGCTGCTCAGCCTGCCCCGGCTGGTCGGTGTCGCGCCGGACGGCGTCGAGGTGTTCGCGAACAACGGCCGCTACGGTCCGTACGTGAAGCGGGGCGAGGAGTTCCGCTCGCTGGAGTCCGAAGAGCAGATGTTCACCGTCGGCCTGGACGAGGCGCTGGCCCTGCTGGCCGCCCCGAAGACCCGTGGCCGGCGTGCCGCCGCACCGCCGCTGCGCGAGATGGGCGCCGACCCGGCGACCGAGAAGCCGCTGGTGATCAAGGACGGCCGCTTCGGCCCGTACGTCACCGACGGGGAGTTCAACGCGTCGCTGCGGCGCGGGCAGACCCCGGAGGCGCTGACCCTCGAGGAAGCCTCCGAGATGCTCGCCGAGAAGCGGGCCAAGGGTCCGGCGCCGCGGAAGAAGGCGGCGGCGAAGAAGGCTCCGGCGAAGAAGGCCACGGCGGCGAAGAAGGCCACGGCCACCAAGAAGACGGCCGCCGCCAGCAAGTCCACGGTCGCGAAGAAGACGACGACGGCCAAGGCGACCACGGCGAAGAAGGCCCCGGCGAAGAAGGCCGCCCCCCGCAAGGCCGCGTCCAGCACGGAGTAACTTGGCTCTAACGAGATCTTGGTACGTGAGCGCCCCTGGAGGGACCGTCTCGTACCAAGATCTACAGGAGTCCGTCAGGCGCCGAGGACGTGGGTCAGGTGGGGGTTGGTGAAGACCCGGTTCGGGTCGAGGCGGTCGCGGACGGCCTGGAAGTCCGCGAAGCGGGGGTACGTCGCCGCCAGCGAGGCGGCGTCGCGGTAGTGCAGCTTGCCCCAGTGCGGGCGGCCGCCCAGCCCGGCGGCGACCTCCTCGAAGGCCCGGAAGTAGGGCTCGTACGGGGTGCCGACGTACTGGTGCACGGCGATGTACGCGTTGTCCCGGCCGTAGCCGTGCGAGAGCCAGATGTCGTCGGCGGCGGTGAAGCGCACCTCGACCGGGAAGAGCACCTTGAACGGCAGCCCCGCCACGATCCGTTGGAGCGCGGCGAGCGCCTCGGGTAGCGCCTCGCGGGGCAGCCCGTACTCCATCTCGACGAAGCGGACCCGGCGCGGGGTGCAGAAGACCCGGTCGGAGCGGCCGGTGTAGTGGCGTTCGGTGAGCGCTCGGGCGGACACGGCGCTGATTTTCGGGGCGAGCGCCGGCACCGCCCGGCCGAGGCGGCAGGCGCCGCCGAAGGCGGTGTTGGACAGGAAGTCGTCGTCCAGCCAGCCGCGCCAGCGGGGTAGTGGCCGGTCGTTGGCGGGTACCCGGTTGTTGGTCTTGACCTGGACCCGGGCCGTGTAGGGGAACCAGTAGAACTCGACGTGGTCGTGGCCGTCGATCAGCGCGGGCAGGTCGCCGAGCACGTCGGCCAGGGCGGCGGGGCGTTCGTGGGCGTGCAGCACGAACGCGTCCACGCAGCGCAGGGTCACCTCCATCAGGACGCCGAGGGTGCCGAGGGACACCCGGGCGGCGGCGAGGACGTCGGGGTGTTCGTCCGCCGAGCAGCGCAGCACCTCGCCGGTGCCGGTGACCAGGGTGAGGGCCTCGACGAAGGTGGACAGGCAGCCGTAGCCGGCGCCGGTGCCGTGGGTGCCGGTGGAGATCGCCCCGGCGACGGTCTGCGCGTCGATGTCGCCGAGGTTGGGCAGCGCCAGGCCGTGCCGGGCGAGCAGGCCGTTGAGCGCGTGCAGGGTCATTCCCGCCGGCACGGTGACCAGTCGGCGCTCGACGTCGACGCTGACGGTGGTGGCCAGTTCGGAGAGGTCCATGCGTCGGTCGTCGGCGAGCGCGACGGCGGTGAACGAGTGGCCGCTGCCGGCCACCCGGATGCGGTGGCCGGTCGCCGCGGCGTCGAGGACGGCTTCGGTGACGTCGTCCGGCGAGGCGGGGCGCAGGATCGCGGTGGCGCTGCCACGCTGGTTACCGGCCCAGTTGGACCAGCGGGCGGTGAGCGGTGCCGTGCCGACCATGCGCACTCCCCATTCATGAATATGAACTTACTTCATATCAGGAACGTTGTACCTGGTAAATACCGCAATCGAGGCCCGCTCGTTGTACCGGTAGTCACGGACTCGTGACGTGTAGATATGTTCATCCGTCGAAGGGGGGTGGCGCCGAGTGTCCACACCAGCCGCCACGACCGGGCCGCTGCGCCGCGTACCGGTGCAGGGTCGAAGTGTCGCGCGGGTACAGCGCATGTTGGATGCCTGCGCCGAACTCGTCGACGAGGTGGGGTACGAGGGGCTGACCACCACCCTGCTCGCCGAGCGCGCCGAGGTGGCGATCGGGTCGGTCTACCAGTTCTTCCCGGACAAGCGGGCGATCGTGCAGGCGTTGACCCTGCGCACGATGGAGTCCTACCTACAGCGGCTCGACGAGCGGTTCGCCTCCGACGAGATGACGCACTGGTGGGACGGCGTCGACGCGGGCATCGACGAGTACATCACGATGCACCGCACCGTCCCCGGCTTCCGTACCCTGCACTTCGGCGACGTGGTCGACCTGCACCTGCTCGACGAGCAGCGCGACAACAACGGCGTGATCGCCGACCAGTTGGCCCGCGTGCTCACCGAGCGGTTCGGTCTCACCGACGTGCCGAAGCTGCGCTTCGTGCTGGAGATCGCCGTGGAGGCGGCGGACGCGCTGATCAAGCTCGCGTTCCGGCGGAAGTCCGACGGTGACGAGCGGGTGCTGCTCGAGGCGAAGGCGCTGATCCGGGAGTACCTGCACCGGCAGGTCGACGGCCGGGACAGCGACCGGGCCGCCGACCAGCAGGCCGAGGCGGCGCAACCCGCCTGACCCCGGTGCCCGAGGCGGTGGTCTCAGAGAAAGGCCCGCCCCTCGCCCCGGTAGGTGGGCACGGTCGCCACGACCGCGTCCCCCTCGATGAGGTACAGCTCGTTGACCCGTTCGCACAGCTCGCCGGCCTTGGCGTGCCGGAACCACACCCGGTCGCCGATGCGCAGGGTGGCCGCCGCCGGGCCGGCCAGCGGGGTCTGCACCTCGCCGGCTCCCTCGGTGCCGACGAGCTTCAGGCCGGCCGGCAGCCACGGTCGGGGCAGCCGGCTGTCCGCGGCCGGACCGGAGGCGATCCAACCGCCGCCGAGCACGGTCGCCAGCTCCGGCGTTGGCCGGCGGACCACCGCGCAGGCGAAGAACGCCGCCGGGGTGGGCCGCCAGGCACGGTAGGCGTCGAACAGCGCCGGCCCGTACAGGCCCGATCCCGCGGTGACCTCGGTGACCGCGGGATCGGCGCTGGTCGCCGCCACGCTGCCGGTGCCGCCGCCGTTGACGAACTCCAGGTCGGCGTGCTCGCGTACCGCGGCCACCGCCGCGCCCCGCCGGGCCAGCAACTCGCGGTACGACCCGCGCTGGGCCAGCCTGATCGCGCCGGCCAGCAGCGTCTGCCCAGGCGGCGCGTCGCCCAGGCCGGCGATCTGCGCCTCGTACGACATGAGCCCGACCAGCCGGAAGCCGGCGCGGCCGGCGACGGTGGCGGCGAGCGCGCCGGCCGCCCGGGCGCTGTGCACCGGTGAGCGGCGGACGCCGACGTGCACCCGCCCGCGCAGCGGTCGCCAGGAGGCGTCCAGATCGAGGCAGAGCCGTAGCTCGGCGCGCTGCCCGGGGGCCCGGACGGCGTCGATGAGGTCGAGCTGCCCGGTGCCGTCGATCATCAGGGTGATCGCGGCGGCCAGTGACTCCTCGGCCGCCAGTTCGGCGAGTGCCGCCCGGTCCGCGGTCGGGTACGCGACCAGCACGTCGTCGCTCACGCCGGCGCGGACCAGCCAGATCGCCTCGGGCAGGGTGAACGCCATCACGCCCCGCCAACCGGGCCGGGCGAGCGCCCGGTCGATCAGTTCCCGGCTGCGGACCGACTTGCTGGCCAGGCGGACCGGTTTGCCGGCGGCGCGGTCGGCCAGGGCGGCCGAGTTGGCGTCGAACGCGGTGAGGTCGACCACGGCGTACGGCGGGTCGAGGTGGGCCGTTGCCCGGTCCAGGCGCTCGCGAAGTTTGTCGCTTTCGATAGCCACGTCTGCACGCTAACTGTCCGACGATGAATGCGAAATACCCTCGCGTCCGGCCGGGCTGCGGGCGGTACCTTCGGCGGCCTAGGCTCAGCGAGCAGGAGAATGTCGCCGGTGGGGCGGCCCCCACCGGGTCTAGAGTGTTCCACCGGGGGTGCCCAGCGATGGGCCGGCACGTGGAGGTACGGCCATCGAAAGCCAGAACAGCGGCGAGTCGTCCGGCGTGTCGCGCTCGGGCGACCAGTCGGGCAACGCCGCCAACCAGCCCAGCACCGGCCAGGTCGATCCGTCCGGCTACGCCGCGATCCGCTCGGTCCTGCGCATCCGGCCGTTCCGCCGGCTCTGGATCGTGCTCGGCGCGGCCTCCTTCGGTGACTGGCTCGGCCTGCTGGCCACCTCGGTCTTCGCCGCCTCCCAGGTCCAGGGCAACACCGCGAAGGGCGCGGCATTCGGCGGTGTGATCGCCATCCGGCTGCTCCCGGCCCTGGTGCTCGGGCCGATCGCCGGCGTGCTCGCCGACCGGTTCGACCGCCGCTGGACGATGGTCATCTGCGACCTGCTCCGGTTCGTGCTCTTCGCCTCGATCCCGATGGTGGCCCTGGCCGGCGTCAGCGGCGGAGTGGTGGTCCTGTGGGCCACCGTCGCGACCTTCCTGATCGAGTCGATCACCCTGATCTGGATTCCGGCCAAGGAGGCCGCGGTCCCCAACCTGATCCCGCGCGCCCGGCTGGAGGCGGCCAACCAGCTCACGCTGATCACCACGTACGGCCTGACCCCGGTGCTCGCCGCGGCCGTCAGCGCCGGCCTGGACCGCAGCGTCCGGGGCATCACCGGGGGCGAATTCCCGAACTGGGCCGAACCGGCCCAGCTGGCGCTCTGGTTCAACGCCTTCTCCCGACTGGCCACCGCCCTGGTCGTCGCCTTCGGGATCAAGGAGATCAGCCAGGGGCAGACCGCCGAGGGCGACCGCACCGAGCAGAGCATGCTGCGCCAGTTCAAGGAGGGCTGGCAGTTCATCGGCCAGACCCCGCTGGTCCGCGGCCTGGTCCTCGGCATCCTGGGCGCGTTCGCCGGTGGCGGCATCGTGATCGGCACCGCGAAGTTCTTCGCCAGCTCGCTGGGCGCCGGTGACGCCGCGTTCTCGCTGCTCTTCGGTGCCATCTTCGTCGGCCTGGCGCTCGGCATCGGGCTCGGCCCGATGATCGTCAAGGAGATGTCCCGGCGCCGTTGGTTCGGCATGAGCATCGTGCTGGCAAGCGCCGCCGTGATGACCCTCTCCTTCGCCATCCACCTGTCCATGGCGATCGTCGGCGCGGTGCTGGTCGGCGCCGGCGCCGGCATGGCCTTCCTGGCCGGCACCACCCTGCTCGGCGGTGAGATCAAGGACGAGGTCCGCGGCCGGGTCTTCGCCGTCGTGCAGATCGGCACCCGGCTGGTGCTGATCCTCGCCATCGCGCTGAGCAGCCTGCTCGCCGGTGTCGGTGGCTCGCGCAAGCTGGAGATCGCCGACCTGGGCCTGTCCATCTCCTCGACCCGACTGCTCCTGCTCGCCGCCGGCGCCGCCGGCATCTTCGCCGGGATCAGCGCGTTCGGGCAGATGGACGACAAGAAGGGCGTACCCGTCCTCGCCGACCTCTGGGGCTCCATCCGGGGCCGCCCGCTGATGCCGGCCGAGCCGTTCGTCTCCGCCGGGCTCTTCGTGGTCTTCGAGGGCGGCGAGGGCGCCGGGAAGTCCACCCAGCTCTCCGCGCTCGCCGAGCGGCTGAGCGCCCACGGGCGCGACGTCGTGGTCACCCGCGAGCCGGGGGCCACCGGGGTCGGCCGGCGGATCCGGTCGCTGGTGCTGGACACCTCCGGCGACGAGGCGCCGTCACCCCGCGCGGAGGCGCTGCTCTACGCCGCCGACCGGGCGCACCACGTCGCCACCGTCGTGCGGCCCGCGCTGGTCCGGGGTGGCGTGGTGATCAGCGACCGGTACGTCGACTCGTCCCTGGCGTACCAGGGCGCCGGCCGGACGCTGCCCGTCGACGAGGTCTCCTGGCTCTCCTCCTGGGCCACCGGTGGGCTCAAGCCCGACCTGGTGGTGCTGCTGGACGTCGAGCCACGCACCGGCCTGTCCCGGGTCGCCTCGCGCAACACCGGCACCGACCGCCTGGAGGCCGAGTCGGTCGCCTTCCACGAGCGCGTCCGGTACGCCTTCCTCGACCTCGCCGCCGCCGACCCGAAGCGCTACCTGGTGCTCGACGCGTCCCGGCCGGCCGACGAGATCACCGGGCAGGTGGTCCGGCGTGTCGAGGAGATGCTCGGCAAGCCCGGCGGCATCGTGCACCCCCGCCCGGCGCAGGGCCCGGACACCTCGGTGCAGCCGGAGTTATCCGACGCGGAGCTGGTGACGATGGAGCACAAGACCTGATGCCGGACGTCTTCGCCGACCTCGTCGGTCAGGACGAGGCGGTGACCGAGCTGCGCCGGGCCGCCGCCGCGGCAGCGGCCGTGCTGCGGGCCGGCGTCGCCGACCGGGAGCCCGCGCTGATCGCCGCCGGCCCGGCCAGCGGCGCCGCTCCCGACGGGGTGGATCCTTCCGCCGGGATGACCCACGCCTGGATCTTCACCGGGCCGCCGGGCTCCGGCCGCTCCGTCGCCGCGCGGGCCTTCGCCGCCGCACTCCAGTGCACGTACGGCACCGGCTGCGGCGAGTGCCCCGGCTGCCACACCACGATGGGCGGCACCCACGCCGACGTGCGGATGGTGGTGCCGGAAGGGCTCTCCATCGGCGTCGGCGAGATGCGCGCACTGGTGCTCCGCGCGGCCAGCACCCCGTCCGGCGGGCGCTGGCAGGTGGTGGTCATCGAGGATGCCGACCGGCTCACCGAGGCGGCCGGCAACGCGCTGCTCAAGGCCATCGAGGAGCCTCCGCCGCGTACGGTGTTCCTGCTCTGCGCACCGTCCACCCACCCCGATGACGTCTCGGTGACCATCCGGTCGCGCTGTCGGGTCGTACCCCTGCGGCAGCCGCCGGCCACCGCGGTGGCCGAGGTGCTGGTCCGTCGGGACGGCATCGCGCCCGACGTGGCGCAGTGGGCGGCGGCGGCCGCGCAGGGGCACGTGGGTCGGGCCCGGCGGCTGGCCCGCGACCCGGAGGCCCGCAATCGGCGCGAGGCGGTGCTCGCCGTGCCCCGCCGACTGACCGGTGTCGGTGCGGCGTTCGACGCGGCGTCCGCGCTGATCGAGGCGGCCGAGGCGGAGGCCGAGGCGTTGGTCGCCGAATCCGACACGGCCGAGCGGACGGCACTGGAGACCGCGCTCGGCGCGGGCGGCACCGGCCGGGGTGCGGCCGGTGCGATGCGGGGTGCCGCCGGTCAGCTCAAGGAGTTGGAGAAGCGGCAGAAGTCGCGGGCCACCCGGGCGCAGCGCGACGCACTGGACCGGGCGCTCGTCGATTTGGCCGGCTTCTACCGGGACGCGCTCACCATGGCGCTGCGCGCCCCGGTCGCCCCGGTGCACACCGACACCGCGGCGCTGGCCGGTGCCGGCGCGCAGAAGTGGGACGCCGAGGGGTCGCTGCGCCGGCTGGAGGCCGTGCTCGCCTGCCGTGCGGCGATCGAGGCGAACGTCAAGCCGCGGATCGCCGTCGAGGCGATGATGCTCGCCCTCTGGAAGGGCTGACCCGCAGCTTCCGGCCGTTGTCCACAGGCATCGACAGGCCCGATTGCCGTGCGGTACGGTCCGGTGTGCCGTGGTGACGGTGACGGCACGCTCAGTGAGGGATCATCCGGGAGGAGTCGGCCGATGCCGCGGGGGGAGATCGACGAGGCCTGGATCGAGGAGGCGGTGCGGCGCTACCGCCGGATCGAGTCACTCCAGGCCGAGTTCGACCAGGCGGTGTCGACCGTCGAGGTCACCGTCCGGTCGCCGGACGGGCTGGTCGAGGTGGTGGTCACCGCCGGTGGGCGGATCACCGGCGTCCGGTTCCTCGGCCCGCTGCACACCCGCAGCCCACGCGACGTGGCCGGCTCCGTGCAGGCCGCGGTCACCGCGGCGGCCGACGCCGCCGAGTGGGCCCGGGAAAAGCTGCACAACGAGACGTTCGCCGCCTACCGACCGCTCGCGGGGGCCTGAGATGGACGCTCTGCGCGCGCTCTCCGCCCGGCTGGACGAGGCGAGCGCCACGCTGGCCGCCCTGTCCCGCACGGTCACCGCCAGCGATCCGGCCCAGGTCGCGTTCGGCGCGGACGCTCCCGGTCGACCCGGTGAGATCGGCCGGGCGCTGCACCGGCAGTGGGCCACCGCCACCGATGACCGGGCACGTGAGGCGCGCGCGGCCGCCGTCCGGCTGGCCGCCGCCGCCTCGGCCGTCCGCGAAGCCGCCGACCGTTACGGCGAGGTCGACCGGGCCGCCCGCCGGCGGATCACCGGGGAGCCGTGATGGACCCACTGGACCGGCTCGCCGAGCCCGGCCTGGACCTGCTGCACCGGGTGGACGCGCTGCTCGCCGCCGGCGTCCCCGAGGGGCACCGCGTCTGGCCGCTGCTGCGCCGCATGCAGGTGCTGCCGGGCGACGCGGTGCGCGGTTTCCTCGACCTCCATCCGACGCCGCTCACCGGCGCCGGGCACGCCGTGCGCCGGCTGGTCCGGGGGTACGACGACGTGTCCGCCGCGCTCACCGACCCGGTGCTGTGGGCGGGGCCGGCCGCCTCGGCGTACGGGCAGGAACGCGCGGCGCTGCTGCGCCACCTCGACGAGGGGCCGGACAGCCTGGTCGGGCGGTTGGAGTCCACCGCCGGGTACGCGGACGCGCTCGCCGACTGGGTGGAGGGCAGCCGCCTCGCCCTGGCCCGGACGCTGGCCGACGTGCTCCGCTCGGCGGAGGCCGTCGCCGTGGTCGCCGCCACCGTCGCGGGTCCACCGCTGCGCCCCGGGCCGATCGGGCCCGGGGTGGCCGACGCGGCCGAGATCGCCGCGCGGGTGCTGGCGGTGCTCTGCGTCGCGTACGACGGTGCCGAGACGCTGCTGCGTCAGTGGGCGCCGAGTCTGGCCGAGTCCGCCTGGCGGCCGCCGGCGGACGGTCGCCCCCGCTACGACCAGCCCACCCGGGTCGGCTGGTAACCCACCCGTCCCGATCCGTCGACGGCCCGGACAGACCACGGCGTCGCTCGCGGACACCCGAGAAGAGCCGGCGCCCACGGCGACGCCGTGGTCTTCCCCCTGCACCCCCCGCAGGTCTGCCTCCACTCAACGCCGCCCGGACGCGTTTGTCCCCTGCCGCGGCCCGGATTCAACCGTCCGGGCCATGAGCAACGGCACGACGGGTCGCCCGGCAATAGGTCAAGTCGACGGTCATGGATGGCAGCGGGGCGTAGCCGGCCGGTGCGCTCTGCGCGCTGGGCCGTCGTAGGGTGGAGGGCATGGGCATGCTCTGCGCGGTCAGCTTCAACCGGTACGGGCGCCTCTACTACCTCGACCCGGGTGAGTTGCGTCCGCAGGTCGGCGACAAGGTGCTCGTGCCGACCGACGACGGGCCCGAGGTGGCCGAGTGCGTCTGGGCGGCGCAGTGGGTCACCGAGGAGACCGACGGCTTTCCCCGGCTGGTGGGGCTGGCCGGGGACGACGACCTGAGTCGGGACGAGGCGTTACGTCGACGCAAGGCCGAGGCCAAGGTGGCCGCGAAGCGGCTGATCCGCGCGCACGGCCTGCCGATGAAGGTGGTGGCCGTCGACCACGTCCTCGGCTCCGCCGAGGGCGGCGGTGAGCGCAGCACCGTCTACTTCACCGCGCCGCACCGGGTCGACTTCCGCTCCCTGGTCCGCGACCTGGGCGCCACCCTGCACTGCCGGGTCGAGCTGCGCCAGCTCTCGGCCCGCGATTCGGCGCGGGTGCAGGGCGGCATCGGCTCGTGTGGCCGTGACCTCTGCTGCGCGACGTTCCTCACCGACTTCGAGCCGGTGACCATCCGGATGGCCAAGGATCAGGATCTGCCGCTCAACCCCCTGCGCATCTCCGGGGCGTGCGGCCGGCTGATGTGCTGCCTGAAGTACGAGCACCCCCTCTACCAGCGCTTCCAGGAGACCGCCCCGGCGGTCGGCAGCCGGGTCTCCACCCCCGAGGGCGACGGCCGGGTCGTCGGCCACAGCGTCCCGCGCGACGCGGTGACGGTCCGCCTGGACGCCGACGGCTCCCGCTGCTCCTGCTCCCGAGCCTCCGTCTGCGCCCCCCGCCAAGCCCACGACCAGCAC
>NZ_WBKR01000177.1 GCF_008868155.1 Micromonospora sp. ALFpr18c | reverse complement strand
CGGCGCGCCGGCTGCGCCGGCGGGTCCGCCGTCCCCCGGTCCGGGTGCGGTGGGCGGCCCGGGGACAGCGGCGCCCGCGGGCGCATAGGGCGAGCCGGGTGGTGGCTGGTCGATGCCGATCGCGCGGCCGAGCTGGTCGAGGCGGTGCCCCTGGGCGGTCAGCCGCTGGTGCAGCGAGTCGGTGGCGGCGTGCAGGTCGCGGCGGCGTTCGGACTCGGCGGCGACGTGTTGCTCGCCGGCCCGGTGCTGCTCGGCGAGCTGTCGGGCCAGCGCCGCGTACTCCTCGAAGGACACCGTCAGCGCTCCCCGTCCGGTTCGTGCCCGTCGCCGGCGAACGGCACGATCAGCCTGGTGCGCTGGTCGTGCCGGTCGACCAGCAGCGCCCGGTCGGCGCGCGGCGTGTAGGCGAGGTCGTGGACCCCGAGGTGCAGCGCCAGCTCGGTGCCGGGCACGTTGAGGGCGACCAGGCAGGCGATGTCGTCGCGGTTCTGGGTGCCGCCGAGGTCGTCGGCGAGCCGGCGCAGGCCACGCCACCACCCGAGCAGGTGCGCCCCCTGAGCGGGGCCCTGGCGCAGCAGGGTGCGCAGGTCGTCGAGGCCGGAGCGGAACGTGACCGGGTCGGCCGCGCCGAGCACCGGCGCGGCGGCGTCCATGCCGAACACCACCAGGTATTCGCGGCCGGCGGCCTCGCCGGCCAGTTCGGCGATCCGCTCGCGCAGCCCGGCCGCGTCGACGCGGCGCACCGGGTGGCCGGCGGACCGCAGCCGAGCGTCGGTCTCGTCGGCGACCGGGTCGGCGGCGGTGACCAGTGAGGCCAGCAGGAAGCGGGCGTCGCCGGGGGTGTGCTGACGGGCCAGGCTCACCGTCGCGGCGCGCAGCACGTCCGCTCCGGTCGGTGCGGTGCCGACGACGGCGAGGTGCCGACCCGGGGTGGTGTCCATCAGGAACAGCGCGGTGGTGCCGTGCACGTCGACGGTCCGGCCGACCAGAGCCATCGGCCGTCGGCCACCGGGGCGCAGCCCGGCGAAGGTGGGGTCGTCCTCGACACGCGCCGCCTCGTACCCCTTGAAGACCGCCGGCGCTCGCGAGCCCGGCGGGCGGGCCTGCCACAGCTCGTGGCGCAGAGCGGCGAGGTCCGCCGCGGCGGCGTGCGCGTCGGGGAAGCGCAGCACGGTGTCGGCGCCGACCGCGCCGGCGGCGGTGTTGACCACGGCGGAGCCGATCGGCAGGGCCGCGGCGGCGTCGTTGAGCTGGTCGAGCACCCCGCCGCCGCCGGGCAGCGCCACCCGCAGCGCGAACTGCCCGAAGATCGCCTCGGCGCGGCCGTAGAGCGCCTCGATGCCGGTCATGCTCTGGCTGGCCAGCACCAGGTGCACGCCGTAGGAGCGGCCCTTGCGCGCCAGCTCCTCCAGCAGGTCGACCGACTCGCGGGCCAGCGCGTCGTTGCCGGCGAGCAGCACGTGGAACTCGTCGATGACCGCCACGATGCGCGGCAGCGGATTGTCCCGCGGTAGGTCGGCGAGTTTGGTGACGCCGTGTCGCTTGAGAGCGGTGGCGCGGCGCTGCGCCTCCCGGCGGAGCTCGCGCAGCACGGCGAGGCCGTACTCGCGGTCGGACTCGATGCCGACGGCGCGGGCGTGCGGCAGCCAGGACGGATCCCGTGTGGTGGGCACGAACTCGGTGAAGCTGACGCCCTCCTTGAAGTCGAGCAGGTAGAGCTGAAGCTCGGCCGGGGAGTAGCGGGCGGCCAGCCCGTAGAGCACGTCGAGGAGGAAGACGGTCTTGCCGGCGCCGGTGCGACCGCCGACCAGCCAGTGCGGCGTGGCGTCGTCGAAGGCCACGGTCAGCGGGGCGCGGCCGGCCCGGCCGATGACCGTCCGCAGGCCGTTGCCGGCCGACTCGGCCCAGCGCCGCTCGGGCAGCAGCTCGGTGAAGGGCAGCGCGTCGGTGCGGCGGGCGGCGGCGCCCAGGTGCTCGGCGAGGGCGCGCACGGACGCCGGCGGCGGGTCGCCGTCGAGCAGCACGGGTGCGGCGAGGCCGCTGCCGTCGGCGCTGAACGGGGTGCCGGGCGGGTCGCCGACGGACGCGTACCCCTGGTTGAGCCGGATCGCGGTGGTGCCGCCCAGCGGTGGCGCGGTCTCGCCGGGCAGCCGGGACGGGTGGCCGGCGAGCAGCACGCAGACGGCGGCGGCCGGGCCGGCGTGGGTGAGCGCGGCGAGCCGGGCCAGCTCGCGCGGCGCCGGTGCGGCGGTGGCGACGACCACCAGCAGGTGCCGGGCGGCGGGCTCGGCGTGCTGCGCCGCGCGGGCGTGCCGCTCGGCGGCGTCCAGCAGTGCGGTCACCTCGGCCTCGCCGGTGGCCGGCGGGTCGAGCACCCCGGCGTCGAGCAGCGGACGCAGCGGACCGAAGGTGGCACCCAGTGCGGCGGTGTCGATGCCGGCGACGCGGACCTGCCCGGCCGGCGCGGTGGCGACCAGTCGCAGCACCAGCGCCCGCAGCAGCGCGGCGACCCGGGAGTCCCGGGCGTCGGTGTCCAGGGCGAGGTGGTGGCCGCCGCCGAGCGGCACCAGGACGGGGAAACCACCGTCGGCTGTGGACGCCTCGCCGATCCGCACCGCCGTCGGCGCGTCGGTGAGCGCGGTGGCGCCCGGGGTGGGGGTGGCCAGCGCGGCACCGAGGCGGGCCAGCCGATCGACCAGGTCACCGGCGCCGACCGGCGCGGCGGGTGCCCGGGCGGCGCCGAGCGCTCCCCGTGCGCTGTCCAGGTGCGCGCGAGCCGCCCGGTGGGCGGTGACCGCCTGCCCGTACGCCGACGCGAGCCTGCCCACGCTGTGCCTCCCACGGCTGTCCGGTTCGCGGAAACCCTAACGGACACCGGTGACACCGGGACAGTACCGACCCGCGCGTTCGGGGTGCGGCGGCCGACGGCCCGCTGTGGACCGTCGGCGGCGGGCGGCGCGTTTCACCGTTGTCGATTAGGTTGGCGAGGCGTACACCCGATGGAGGGAGTCCACCTCGTGCGACGAGTCCTCACGGCGGCCACCGCCGCCCTGACCCTCACCACCGCCGGCACCATGCTCGCCGGCACCCCCGCCCAGGCCGCCCCGACAGGCTGGGGCCGACCCATCGTCACCGTGGCGCCGCAACCCGGCGCGCCCGGCCTGGGCGACAGCTACTTCCCCGACTACGGCAACGGCGGCTACGACGTCGAGCACTACGACGTGCGGCTGCGCTACGACCCGGCCACCGACCGGCTCACCGGCACCACCACCATCCTCGCCACCGCCACGCAGGATCTCTCGGCGTTCAACCTGGACTTCCTGCTCGACGTCGAATCGGTACGGGTCAACGGCTGGGCGGCGACCACCAGCACCGCGGGTGTGCACGAGCTGGTGGTCACGCCGGCCCGCACCATCACCCGGGGTGAGCAGCTCACCATCGTGGTGCGCTACGCCGGCATCCCGTCGGAGACCCTGGTCGGCGGGTACACCGGCTGGACACGTACCGACGACGGCGCGCTCGCGGTCAACGAGCCCGAGTCGGCGTGGTGGTGGTTCCCGAGCAACGACCACCCACTGGACAAGGCCACGTTCGACATCTCGGTGTCGGTGCCCACCGGCGTCGAGGTGATCAGCAACGGCGTGCAGCCCCGGCCGCCGCTGGCCGAAGCCGGCAACCGCACCCGGTGGATCTGGCGAACCACCTCCCCCACCGCCACCTACCTGGCCTTCATGGCCATCGGCCAGTACGACATCGTCACCGACACCACGCCGAGCGGCCAGCCGGTGGTCAACGCGTACAGCACCTCGCTGGGCGCGCTCGGCCCGGCCGCGCGGGCCAGCATCGAGCGGACCGCCGAGATCGTCGACTGGGAGAGCGGGATCTTCGGCCCGTACCCGTTCGAGGCACAGGGTGGCGTGGCCGGGCCGGTGGACGGCATCGGCTTCGCGCTGGAGACGCAGACCCGACCGGTGTACGGCCCGGGCTTCTGGCGGCGCGGCGCCAACACGTACGTGGTGGCGCACGAGAACGCCCACCAGTGGTTCGGCGACTCGGTCTCGGTGGCCGACTGGCGCAACATCTGGCTCAACGAGGGCTTCGCCTCGTACGCCGAGTGGCTGTGGTCGGAGGAGCAGGACGAGGGCACCGCCCAGGAGGTCTTCGACTTCACCTACGCCAGCTACCCGGCCGACGACGAGTTCTGGCAGGTGCTGCCCGGTGACCCGGGTGCCGGTCGGGTCTTCGACGACGCCGTCTACGACCGGGGCGCGATGACCCAGCACCAGTTGCGCCTGGCCGTCGGCGACGACGCGTTCTTCGAGATCCTGCCCGCGTGGACCGCCGAGCACCGGTACGGCAACGGCACCATCGAGCAGTTCCAGGCGCTCGCCGAGCGGATCTCCGGACTGGACCTGGACGACCTGTTCACCACCTGGTTGTTCACCGCGGGCCGGCCGGACGTGGCCAGCGCCGCGCGCAAGGCCGCCCCGCCGGCCGAGCCCAAATCCTGGGCCAGGATCCGCGAGGCGCACGAGCTGATGTCCCACTAGGGATCCGGTGTGGACTGGAAGGGCCCGTCGCCGATGCGGCGGGCCCTTCCGGTCGCCAGCGCCCGTCTCCGCGGCGTCCCGCTGTTCTCTTGGGACGCGGATCGACGACCGACCACTCCAGTGCTCGCCTGTAGAGCTGCCCCAGATATGGGGCGATGACGGTGCCCCATATCTGGGGCAGCTCTACAGGCGCCGTCGGGGTTGCACTCACCCGATCGAGAACCTGGACGGGCCCGATCACGGAGTCGCTGGGACACCTGTCGCCGCGGTCGTGCTCGCCTCGACGGCGCGGATGTGCCGGTAGGCGAACCAGAGCGGCGGGAACGCCCCGACCGCGAAGGACAGGTCGATGAGCGTCCAGAACCACGGGATGTCCCGGATCGGGCCGCAGATCAGCGCCAGCGGGACGATGCCCGCGCAGGCGATCATGCCGACCTGCACCACCCAGACGTTGCGTACCGGGTCGCGCAGCGGCCCCCAGAACGCCACCGCCAGCACCAGGTGGGCGAAGGCCAGCCAGTCGGTGCCGTAGAGCAGGAACGGGTAGTCCTCGCCGGCCGTCACGAGCCCGGTGTGCACCCGCTGGATCCAGTCGACCAGCGCCGGCAACTGGTCGGCGAACGGTTCCAGGGCGCGCAGCAGCCAGCGCACCTCGATCTCCAGCGGGAACGCGGTCACCCCGCTCAGAAAGAGCCCGACCAGCACGACCCACAGCCACCGGCGGGTTCGCCGCAGCCGCTCCTCGATGTCCATGATCGCAGCGTAACGATGATCTTCGTGCCGGTTGTTCCCGCGGACGGTGACCGCTGTCTCAGCGGCTGGGCGCCGGACCGGCCGTGGCCAACTCCCCCAGCCGGGTCGCGCCCACACCAGGGCCGGCCGGCGCGACGACACACACCGCCCCGGTGGGCCGGACGATGCGGGCGGCTCGGAACGCCGCCCGCCGTACCGGATGGCGCGGCTGCGGGACGACAAGCGTGAGGGTGGCCGACCGGCCGCGCTGCCGGTCCAGGGCGACCGCCGCCGCCGTGGTGGCGATGGCCGCGACGGATCCGGCCAGGACGAGCGTCTGCCGCGGCCCGGCGTGCTCGGCCAGCCAGCCGAGCAGCGGCGCGCCGACCGCGGCGGAGACCGAGCCGGTGACGGCGAGGGCGGCGAGCACCCGGCCGCGCATCGCGCCGTCGGTGTCGAGTTGGGCGCGGGTGCCGACGGTGGTGTCGATGACGACCGCGGCGGCGGCGATCGGCAGGATCACCGCGGCGAAACTCCACGCACCCGGTGCGAGACCCGCGACGATCTGCAGGCCGCTGGCCAGCAGACCGGCACCGACCAGCGTCCCGTAGCCCAGCGAGCGGCGGCGGGCCGCGACGAGCGCACCCACCACCGTCCCCACCGCGAACACCGTCGACAGCAGTCCGTAGCCGGACGCGCCGGCGTTCAGCGGTCCGTCGCTCATGGCGGCCATCGTCACCTGGTAGTTGCGGCCGAGGCTGCCGAGCACGAACGACAGGGCGAGCGCGAGGAGCAGCACCGGCTGCCCGCGCAGATAGGCGAACCCGGCCCGCACGCCGTCGTGCACCCGGCCACCGTCCGGCGCGGCCCGGGCGGGAAGGGCACCCGGCCGTACGGCGAACAGCGCCACCACCACGGCCGCGAAACTCGCCGCGTTGATGCCGAAGAGCAGCGCGGGGCCGACGGCGGCGACCACGATGGCGCCGAGGCTCATGCCGAGGATGCGTCCGGCGGAGTTGGTGAGCGAACCGAGCGCGAGGGCGTTGCCCAGCGTCTCCCGGTCCACCAGCGTCGAGGACCAGCGGCCCATCACCGGGCCCTCGACCGCCGAGACGGCACCGCTGGCCAGGGAGATCGCGAAGATCAGCGGTAGGTCACCGACCCCGGTCAGGGCGACCGCCGCCAGCCCCGCGGCGAGCGCCGCGTGAGCCACCTGGGCGGCGATCAGCAGCGGACGGGCGGGCAGGCGGTCGGCCAGCACGCCGCCCCAGACGCTGAGCAGCAGCGTGGGCGCCGCCTGGAGCAGCACGGCGAAGCCCATCGAGGTCGCCGACCCGGTCTCCTTCAGCACGTACCAGTTGACCCCGAGGACCTGCATCCAGGTCCCGATGACGGAGACGAACCCGGCGAGCGCCCAGATCCGGTAGTTGCGGTGGCGCAGCGCGGCGAAGGTGGCACCCGTGGCCACGACGAACCTCCAGCGATCGGCGGCATGAGCAGTCATGCCGATCGCGGCGCGGTTCGGCAGCCAACAAGTCTTGCCCGCTCAAACGTGTTTGCCCATATTTGTGAGCGGCTTCACCAGCGGGAATGTCCGGCCGGGCGGCAGCGACCGCCGCACCGGCCGGACGTTCTCGGGTCAGCGAACGGCGAGCGCCTGCGCGGCCGGGCCGACCGGCGCCGGCAGCGCCCCGGCACCGCCCAGGTGGCTGTGGATCGCCGCGGCCGCCGCGCGGCCCTCGGCGATGGCCCAGACGATCAGCGAGGCACCCCGGTGCATGTCACCGGCGACGAACACCCCGTCGGCGTCGGTCTGCCAGTCGTCGCGGGCGTCGACCGCGCCCCGAGGATTCCGGGTCACCCCGAACTGCGCCAGCAGCGGCTGCTGCTCGGTGCCCTCGAACCCGATCGCCAACAGCACCAGATCCGCCGGCAGCTCCCGCTCGGAACCCGGCACGACGGTGACGACCCGCCGGCCGTCACGCTTCTCCACGGTCACCTCGGCGATCCGCACGGCCCGCACCTGCCCGGTGCCGTCGTCCACGAACTCCTGCACCGCCACGGCGAAGACCCGCTCGCCGCCCTCCTCGTGCGCCGGATAGCTGCGCAGGATCCACGGCCACGTCGGCCACGGATCCCGTTCCTCGTCGCGCTCCCGCGGCGGCTGCGGGTACAGGTCGAGCTGGTGCACGCCGGCCGCACCCTGGCGGTGCGCGACGCCGAGGCAGTCGGCCGCGGTGTCACCACCACCGATGATCACCACGTGCTTGCCGGCCGCGTCGATCGGGGTGCCGTCCGGCAGC
This sequence comes from Micromonospora sp. ALFpr18c, assembly GCF_008868155.1. GTDB lineage: Bacteria > Actinomycetota > Actinomycetes > Mycobacteriales > Micromonosporaceae > Micromonospora. Next base: position 5,506 of record NZ_WBKR01000177.1, on the reverse strand, counting down.
ACCGCCCGCCCGAGCCGGCCCTCGCCGGTCACCGCGACGCCCGGCTCGTCGGTGGCCGCCGTGGCGACCGCGCGGTTGGCCGCGACCAGGTGCGCCATCGCCTGGTGTACGCCCCGAAGCGCCCGCCCCGGGGTCTCCGGAGTGTCCCGGCCCTGCAACGCGCCGCAGGCCAGCAGCACCGCGTCGTGCTCGGCGCGCAACTGCTCGGCGGTGACGTCCACCCCGACGTTCACCCCGGTGCGGAAGCGCACCCCCTCGGCGGCGAGCTGGGCCAGCCGGGCGTCGATGTGCCGCTTCTCCAACTTGAAGTCGGGGATGCCGTACCGGAGCAGGCCGCCGATCGCGTCGTCGCGCTCGTACACCGTCACCGCGTGACCGGCGCGGGCCAACTGCTGGGCGGCGGCGAGGCCGGCGGGCCCGGAACCGACGACGGCCACCGACCGGCCGGACGGGGCCGGCACCGGGCGCGGGGTGAACCCGCGCGCCGCGGCGGCGTCGGCGATCTCCACCTCGACCTGCTTGATGGTCACCGGCTGGCCGCCGGCGATGCCCAGCACACAGGCCGCCTCGCAGGGCGCCGGGCAGAGCCGGCCGGTGAACTCCGGGAAGTTGTTGGTGGCGTGCAGCGACTCCACCGCGGCGTCCCAGCTGCCGGTCCGGACCAGGTCGTTCCAATCCGGGATGCGGTTGCCCAGCGGGCAACCGTCGTGGCAGAACGGGATGCCGCAGTCCATGCAGCGGGTGGCCTGCTCGCGGACGAGTTGCTCGCCGGCCGGCGGGTACACCTCACGCCAGTCGCTGATCCGCACCGGCACCGGGCGGCGGGCCGGCAGCTGCCGGTCGTAGCGCAGGAAACCGTTCGGGTCAGGCACGTGCCACCTCCTGGGCCGCCACCCGCGGGGCGGGCGGCACCGGTGCGGCGGGTGCGCTGAGCGCGCTCATCACCGCGTCGTCGACGTCACGGCCGGCGGCTTCGGCGGCCCTCATGATCTCCAGCACCCGGCGGTAGTCGCGGGGCACCACGGCAGTGAACTCGCCGACCGCCTCCGGCCAGCGCTTGAGCAGCTCCTCGGCGACCGCCGACCCGGTCTCGGCCACGTGCCGCTGGACCAGCTCGTGCAGCGACGCCTGCTCCTGCTCGCCCAACGGCGCCAGGTCGACCAGCTCCGCGTTGACGCGGGAGCGGTCCAGGTGGTGCACGAACGCCGTACCGCCGGACATGCCGGCAGCGAAGTTGCGGCCGGTCGCGCCGAGCACCACCACCGCGCCCCCGGTCATGTACTCGCAGCCGTGGTCACCGACGCCCTCGACGACGGCGACCGCGCCGGAGTTGCGCACCGCGAACCGCTCCCCCACCCGGCCGCGCAGGAACACCTCGCCCGCGGTGGCCCCGTACAGGATGGTGTTGCCCGCGATGATCTGATCCTCGGCCCGCTGACCCGGCTCGGCGTCCGGGTCGAGGAACGGCGCGGCGGCGTCCGGGCGGACGATGATCCGACCACCGGAGAGGCCCTTGCCCACGTAGTCGTTGGCGTCGCCGTGCAGCCGCAGGGTCACCCCGCGCGGCAGGAACGCGCCGAACGACTGCCCGGCCGTGCCGTGCAGCACGAACTCGATGGTGTCCTCGGGAAGGCCGGCACCGCCGAAGCGGCGGGTCACCTCACCGCCGAGCATCGCGCCGACGCTGCGGTGCTCGTTGCGCACCGCCACCTCGACCCGCACCGGCGCGCCGGTGGTCAGCGCCGGACGGGCCAGCGCGATCAGCTCGTTGTCCAGAGCGTGCTCCAGCCCGTGGTCCTGCGCGCGGACCCCGCGCCGGACGGTGCCGGCGGGCAGCTCGGGCAGGTGCAGGACGGGCGCCAGGTCGAGCCCGTTGGCCTTCCAGTGCGTCACCGCCGGGGTGACGTCGAGCAGTTCGGACTGCCCGATCGCCTCCTCGATGGACCGGAAGCCCAGCTCGGCCAGGTAGCCCCGGACCTCCTCGGCGAGGAACAGGAAGAAGTTCTCGACGAACTCCGGGGTGCCGGTGAACCGCTCCCGCAGCACCGGGTTCTGGGTGGCGATGCCGACCGGGCAGGTGTCCAGATGGCACACCCGCATCATCACGCAGCCGGCGACGATCAGCGGCGCGGTCGCGAAGCCGAACTCCTCCGCACCGAGCAGCGCCGCGATCAGCACGTCGCGGCCGGTCTTGAGCTGACCGTCGACCTGCACGGTGACCCGGTCGCGCAGCTTGTTGAGCAGCAGCGTCTGCTGGGCCTCGGCCAGCCCCAGCTCCCACGGGGTGCCGGCGTGCTTGAGCGAGTTCAGGGGGGACGCGCCCGTGCCGCCGTCGTGACCGGAGATGAGGATGACGTCGGCCTTCAGCTTCGCCACGCCGGCGGCGACCGTGCCGACGCCGACCTCGCTGACGAGCTTGACATGCACGCGGGCGGCCGGATTGACGCACTTCAGGTCGTGGACGAGCTGCGCCAGGTCCTCGATGGAGTAGATGTCGTGGTGCGGCGGCGGTGAGATCAGGCCGACGCCCGGCGTGGCATGCCTGGTCCGGGCGATCCACGGCCAGACCTTGTTGCCGGGCAGCTGGCCGCCCTCGCCGGGCTTCGCGCCCTGCGCCATCTTGATCTGCAGGTCATCGGCGTTGACCAGGTATTCGCTCGTCACGCCGAACCGGCCGCTGGCGATCTGCTTGACCGCCGAGCGGCGGGCCGGGTCGTGCAGCCGCTCGACGTCCTCGCCGCCCTCGCCGGTGTTGGACTTGCCGCCGAGGCGGTTCATGGCGACCGCGAGGGTCTCGTGCGCCTCGGCGGAGATCGACCCGTACGACATGGCGCCGGTGGCGAACCGCTTGACGATCTCGGTGGCCGGCTCGACCTCGTCGAGAGGGACCGCCGGGCGGACCCCGGTACGCAGCGTGAACAGCCCGCGCAGCGAACCGGCCTGCGCCGCGAGCGCGTCGACCTTCGCGGTGTACTGCCGGAACACGTCGTACTGGCGGCTGCGGGTGGCGTGCTGCAGCAGGAACACCGTCTCCGGGTTGAACAGGTGCAGCTCACCCTCACGGCGCCACTGGTACTCGCCGCCGACCTCCAGCCGGTCGGAGTCGGCGGCACCCGCCGGCGGCCAGGCCAGCGCGTGCCGGGCGGCCACCTCGGTGTGCACGCCGGCCAGCCCCACCCCGCCGATCCGGCTGGGCGTGCCCCGGAAGTAGCGGTCGATCAGCCGGGTGTCCAGGCCGACCGCCTCGAAGACCTGCGCCCCGCAGTACGACGAGACCGTCGAGATGCCCATCTTCGACATGATCTTCAGGACGCCCTTGCCGAGCGCCTTCGCGTAGTTGCGCACCGCGGCGGCCGGCTCCACGCCCGGCAGCGCGCCCGTGGCGACCATGTCCTCCACCGACTCGAACGCCAGGTACGGGTTGACCGCCGCCGCGCCGTAGCCGATCAGGACCGCCGCGTGGTGCACCTCCCGGCAGTCGCCGGACTCCACGATCAGCGCCGCCTGGGTGCGGGTCTGCTCCCGCACCAGGTGCTGGTGCACGGCGGCGGTGAGCAGCAGCGACGGGATCGGCGCCAGGTCGGCGTTGGAGTCCCGGTCGGAGAGCACCAGGATGCGGACGCCGTCCTCGATCGCCTCGGACACGTGCCGGCAGATCTCGGTCAGCCGCGCCTTGATCCCGGCGGAGCCCTCCCGGATCCGGTACAGCCCGGAGACCCGGACCGCCTTGAAGCCGGGCAGGTCGCCGTCCTCGTCGATGGAGAGGATCTTGGCCAGCTCGTCGTTGTCGATGATCGGGTGCGGCAGCACGATCTGCCGGCAGCTCGCCGCACCCGGGTCGAGCAGGTTGCCCTCCGGCCCGATGGTCGACGCCAGGCTGGTCACCAATTCCTCGCGGATGGCGTCCAACGGCGGGTTGGTGACCTGGGCGAAGAGCTGGTGGAAGTAGTCGTAGAGCAGCCGCGGCCGGGTGGACAGCGGCGCGATCGGGGTGTCCGTGCCCATCGAGCCCAGCGGCTCCGCGCCGGTACGCGCCATCGGCGCGAGCAGGATCTTCAACTCCTCCTGCGTGTAACCGAAGGTCTGCTGGCGGCGGCGCACCGAGTCGTGGGTGTAGACGGTGTGCTCACGGGCCGGCAGGTCGTCCAGCTCGATCAGACCGGCGTGCAGCCACTCGGCGTACGGCTGCGCGGCGGCCAACTCGGACTTGATCTCGTCGTCGTGCACGATCCGACCGGCGACGGTGTCGACCAGGAACATCCGGCCCGGCTGCAGGCGGCCCTTGGCGACCACGTGGGCCGGATCGAGGTCGAGCACGCCCGCCTCGGAGCCCAGCACGACGAGGCCGTCGTCGGTCTGCCACCAGCGACCCGGGCGCAGCCCGTTGCGGTCCAGCACCGCGCCGACGATCTCGCCGTCGGTGAACGCCACCGACGCCGGCCCGTCCCACGGCTCCATGAGGCTGGCGTGGAAGCGGTAGAACGCCCGCTTGTCCGGCCGCATGCCGGGGTCGTTCTCCCACGCCTCGGGGATCATCATGAGCACGGCGTGCGGCAGGCTCCGCCCCGCCAGGTGCAGCAGCTCCAGCACCTCGTCGAAGTTCGCCGAGTCGGAGGCGCCCGGGGTGCACACCGGGAAGACCCGCCGGATGTTGCCCGGCACGTTCGGCGACCGCAGCAGCGCCTCGCGCGCCTGCATCCAGTTACGGTTGCCGCGAATCGTGTTGATCTCGCCGTTGTGGGCGATGAACCGGTACGGGTGCGCCAGCGGCCAGGACGGGAACGTGTTGGTGGAGAAGCGGGAGTGCACCAGCGCGATGGCGCTGTCCACCCGCTCGTCGCGCAGATCCGGGTAGAACGCCGGCAGCTGGTCGGGGGTGAGCATCCCCTTGTAGACCATCGTGCGGCTGGACAGCGACGGGAAGTACGCCGGCACGCCCCGCTCGGCGGTCTCCCGCTCGGCCTGCTTGCGCAGGCAGAACGCCACCCGGTCCAGCTCGATGCCGCTCAGCGCGGAACCGGCCGGGCCGGCGGGTGAGTCGGTGAGCCGACGCGCGGCCACGAAGACCTGCCGAACCCGGGGCATCGCCGCCAGGGCGGTCTCGCCGAGCCCGTCCGGGTCGACCGGCACGTCCCGCCAACCGAGCAGATCGGCACCCTCGACCAGCGCGTACTTCTCGACGACACGACGGGCGCGCGCCTCGGCGGCGTCGTCGTCGGGGAGGAAGACCAGACCGGTGGCGTACTCACCGGCCGGGGGCAACGCGACGTCGGCCACCGCGCGCAGGAACGCGTCCGGGACCTGGATCATGATGCCGGCGCCGTCACCGGTGTTGGGTTCCGCGCCCCGGGCACCCCGGTGGTCCAGGCGGCACAGCGCGCCGAGCCCGTTGGCGACGACCGCGTGCGAGCGCCGGCCGTGCAGGTCCGCCACGAAGGCCACCCCGCAGGCGTCGTGCTCCTGCGCCGGGTCGGGCAGCGCGGCCTCATCGAGCACCATCAGCGGT
>NZ_WBKR01000176.1 GCF_008868155.1 Micromonospora sp. ALFpr18c | reverse complement strand
TCTCAGGGGGCTTGGGGGGTGAATCCGGCTTGGAGGGCGACGGGGAGGTCCGGGCCGGATTCGTAGCCGACCAGGGGGACTCCGGGCAGGGTGGCGAGCACGCCCTGCCACACGTCGAGGGGATCCGCGGTGCGGGTGAACACGTTGGAGACTCCGTGCACGCCCTCGCCGCTGACCACCGCGCCGCCGACGATTCCCCCGCGCTCGTCCTCGCGGGCCAGGATGCGTACCCCGGGGCTGGTCAGCAGTTCCGGTCGGAACAGCTCCCCGCCGCCGTGCGCGCCCGCCCAGGCGGCCAGCCGCTCGGGAGTGGTGACCCGGGTCAGCGGCGTGCCGGGCGGCCCGTGCGTCGGCGGGCGGTGGATCCACTGCGCGTCGAAGAGCACCACGAAGCCGTGGCCGGACAGGTCGAGGTCGGCGAAGCTGTCCTTCACCGACGCGCCGGGACCTTTCTCGATCCGGGCCAGCAGGGCATCCGGGTCGACGCCGGGGCGCAGGGTGACCGCGTCGGGGTACCAGGGTGGCGAGCGGCGGGGGACCGACCAGGCGTCGGCGTCGCTCCGGCCGGTCAACCCGTGGCTGGCGCACACCACGGCGCACCACTCGGCGTTGTCGCGGGCCGCCGCCTCCCGCCCGTCGTGGGGCACGCGATCAGCCTAGAGCCGCTCAGGACCGGGTGAGGACGACCAGTTGCTGGGTTGCCCGGGTCATCGCGACATAACGGTCCACCGCCCCCTCGATGCCGTCGCCGAACGCCTCCGGTTCGACGAGGACGACCAGGTCGAACTCCAGGCCCTTGGACAGCTCCGGGGCCAGCGACCGGACGCGGGGCGTCGCCGGGACCGTGGCGTCGCCGATCACGCACGCGATCCCCTCGTCGTGCGCGGCGAGCCAGGTGTCGAGGATGGACCCCAGGTCAGCGACAGATCCGTGGACGACGGGATCACCGTCGCGGATGGACCTCGGCACGTTGGCGTCCGGGAGCACGGTGCGGATGACCGGCTCGGCCTCGGCCATGACCTCCTTCGGCGTCCGGTAGTTGACGGTCAGCGAGGCCAGGTCGATCCGGTCGAGCCCGATCCGCCGGAGCCGTTCCTGCCACGACTCGGTGAACCCGTGCCGGGCCTGGGCGCGATCCCCGACGATGGTGAGGCTCCGTGACGGGCAGCGCAGCAGCACCATCTGCCACTCGGCGTCGGTGAGCTCCTGCGCCTCGTCCACGACGATGTGCGCGAACGGGCCGGCGAGCAGGTCCGGGTCGACGCTGGGCAGCGCGCTCTGGTCGACCAGGGCGTCACGCAGGTCCTGGTGGCGCAGCATCGTCAGCAGACCCTCACCGTCGTCGTAGACGTCGGCCTCGATCAGGTCGTCGACGACGGTGGACATCCGCGCGCGTTCGGCGGCGAAGGAGGCCGCGTGCCGACGCCGGCGTTCCGCGGCCGCCGGGTCGCCGAGACGCTGCCGGGCCGCGTCCAGCAGGGGCAGGTCGGACACCGTCCAGGCCTGCGCGTCGTCGCGTTGGAGGGTACGGACCTCGTCGGGGCTGAGCCAGGGGGCGCACCGGCGCAGGTAGGCGGGGACCGACCAGAGGTCACCGACCAGGTCGGCCGCTTCGAGCAGCGGCCAGGCGCGGTGGAACGCCGTCCGCAGGTCCTCGTTGCGCAGCAGCGCCGCGCGCAGCACGTGCTCTGGTTCGTCGCCGTCGTACCTGTCCAGCAGGATCGTCAGCAATTCCTCCCAGACCTGGTGGCGTGCCTCGTTGTGCGGGGTGCCCGGGTCCGGCGCCGCGAACGCCTCGACCCAGTCGTCGGCGCTCAACCGGATCTCGGCCCAGTCGGTCGCCACCGTCATCCCCGTGCCGGGTGGCTCCTCGTAGAACCGCACGGCCGCCTCGATCGCCGTCACCATCCGCGCGGACGACTTCAGCCAGGCCACGTCCGGGTCGCTCTCCACCGTCGCCGTGGCGCCCTCGGCGACGAGGTCGCGCAGTGTGCAGATCTGCACCTCCTCCTCGCCGAGGCTGGGCAGGACGTCGGCGACGTACGCCAGGTAGGGCTGGTGCGGGCCGACGAACAGCACACCACCCTGACGTTGGCCGAGCCGAGGGTCGGAGTAGAGCAGGTACGCGGTGCGGTGCAGGGCGACGACGGTCTTGCCCGTGCCGGGGCCGCCGTCGACGACGAGCGCGCCGCGGGAGCCCGCCCGGATGATGGCGTCCTGGTCGGCCTGGATGGTGCCGAGCACGTCGCGCATCCGGCTCGACCGGCTGCCGCCCAGGCTGGCGATGAAGGCGGACTGGTCGTCGAGCGCGGCGTGCCCCGCGAACCCGTCGGCGGTGAACACCTCGTCCCAGTAGTCGGTGATCCGGCCGAGGGTCCAGCGGTACCGGCGGCGGCTCGTCAGGCCCATCGGGTTGGCGTGGGTGGCGCCAAAGAACGGCTCGGCGGCGGGGGAGCGCCAGTCGAGCAGCAGGCGGCGTCCGGCGCCGTCGGTGAGGCCGCGCCGTCCGATGTACACGGGCTCCGGGCTGTCCGTGCTGACCATGCGACCGAGGCAGAGGTCCAGGCCGTAGCGGCGCAGCGCGCGCAGGTGGGCGCTCAGCCGGCGGACCTCCCGGTCACGTTCCACCGCCTGCCGGCCGGCGCCGCCGGGCGCCCGGCGTTCGGCGTCGAGGCGGCCGGACAGATCGGTGTACGTCTGCTCGAGGCTCGCCGCCATGGTCGCGAAGTGCTGCTCGTCGCGGGCGATCAGCGCCGGGTCTGCCTTGGCGCGAAGTTGGTCGGGGAGATCAAAGACGCTGAGGATCAGCGGGTCCACGTCGGGTCGCTCCGATCTGGGTGCGGGTCAGCGCGCGTCTCCGAGCTGCGGAAACGCGGTCCGGTCGGCAATTCTGCGGTACGACCCGGGTCTTGCCACAAGTCCCCCGGTGCGGTATATGTTAAGAGTGGCAGGGATTGAGTGCTTCTTCTCCCTAGGTCATCCGCTCTCCCTTGATCACCCACTCGCCGGCGACGCACCCCGCACCGATCGTCAGGGCTTCCGTTCGGCGTAGACCAGGTCCATGCTGTCGCTGCGCCCGCCCCAGCGCAGGTCGAGGTGCCAGCATCCGGCGCTCGGCATGTCGATGATCGACGGGCCCGGCCCGCCGTCGACCTCCCGGGTCACCCGGGTGCCGGTGCCGTCCAGCGTCGCGGTGATCACCAGGGTGGCCGGCGACGTCGGGTCGGCCGATGCCGTGGCCGGCCGGGACACCCAGAGGATCTTGTTGTTCGATCCGTCCCGCCTGACCTGCGCCAGCGGGTTTCCGAACAGCACCGCGACGATGTGGCCCTGCGCACCGAGCACGTGCGGCGCCCGGGCGTCCCCGTGGAAGCCGGTCTGCGCCCAGTCGGGCAGCGTGCCCGTCTCGACCCGCGAGCGGCAGCCGGTCGCCGCGGCCACCGAGGGCGTGCCGGCGGCCACCGGGGCCGTGCCGGCGCTCCCCGTGGCTGGCGCCGCTGGCGTGGTCGGCGCCGCTCCCGTGCTCGGCCGGTCGCTGGTCGTACAGGCCGCCAGCAGGAGCACCGACCCCAGCGTGAATCTCACCCAGGCACCCATGTCACCCTCCGATGCGTCGATGAAGCGAGTTGTGTGTCGCATCATCACGACACCGCTCGGAGCCGCCGGGTTCCTAGGTCATCGACTCGGCGATCTCGATCGCCTCGAGCCTGCCGAGATCACCCTCGAGCCGGTAGCTCACGTCGCCGTCCTGCCAGATCAGGGTCGAGGCGGCCAGCCGGGCGGTCTCCCGGTGGACGCGGCCGGAACGGTCCACGTAGGACAGCACGTGTGGGCTGCCGACCCAGACCGCGAAGTCGCCGTCGACCTGGACCCACTCCGCGTCGGGTCGACTGGTCTCCTTGTGGAAGGCCAGGTTGAGGCGGCCGTCGAAGGCGTCGATGCGCAGCGTGCCCCCGCGGTAGAGCAGCGTCGCCACGCGGTGGCCGCCCGTGGGGTCGGGGTCCGCCACGAGCACCTGCTCGGGCGGCCCCAGCCGTGCCGGTACGCGGATCGGAAAGCGCACCCCCCGCTGCGCCTCGGCGATGGCGGCCGTGCGCTGCGACGGCAGCGGCGACGGAGTGCCGGCGGGCCGCCCCGACGACGGGGCGATGCTGACACCCGCGAAGCGCAGCAGCCCGCCGACGGCGTCGGCGACGGCGGCCCGGGCCGGCGGCAGCGCCGCCACCAGCAGGGCGGCGAGAGCCGCGGCCGCGTACATTCGCCACCGGCGTCGGCGCGGTGCGGCGAGCCGTGCGCGGACGCGGACGGTCACGTCGGGCGCGGCGGGCGTGTCCAGCCAGGTGGAGAGGTCACGCAGTTCCCGCTCGAGGTCACCCATGCCGGACCTCCTCGCGGTCGAGCAGGCCGCGCAGCTTCGCCAACGCCCGCGACGTCCGCGACTTCACCGTGCCCCGGGGCCAACCCAACGTCTCCGCGGTCTCCTCCTCGCTGAGGTCGAGGAAGAACCGACAGACGATCACCTCGCGGTCGCGTACCGGCAACTGGCGCAACGCGTGTACCAGCGCGCTGCGGCGCTCCCCGGCGAGAACCGCGCCGACCGCCCCGTCCTCGGCGGCCTCCGACGCTGGACCGGCCGCCGCGGCCCGCAGCACCAGCCCGTCCCGCCGGCTGCGCGAGCGGTGCAGGTTGCGCGTCTCGTTGGCGACGATCGCCAGCAGCCAGGAGCGGAAGGACGACTCACCGCGATAGCGGGAGAGCTTGCGGTACGCCTTCACGAACGCCTCCTGGATGACGTCCTCGGAGTCCGGGCCCGCGCCGAGCAGCACCGCCGTCCGGTACGCGGACGCGGTGTGCCGGGCGACCAGGCGGTCGTACGCCTCCAGGTCACCTGCCCGAGCGCGGGTGACGAGCACATGGTCGTCCAGGGAAACCTCCGCTCCGATCACCCTCATGACACCGCACGGGCGTCGCGGGTTCCACCCGACGCGAATCAGGTTGCTCCCATCCGGCATGCAGCGGATTACCAGGATTCGGTGCTGCACTGGTGGGAGCGTCGAGGAGAGGGGTGGGCCATGGGCTGGTTCAACCGGCGGTCGCGGGGTGCCGAGACGACCCCGACCAAGCTGGACCGGGAGGCGACCCGCGACGACCTCGCGGCGCTGGAGGCGTTCGTCGCCAGCCGGCGCGGGGTGGAGTTCTACCTGGAGCCGGAGACCACCGCCACCGACACGACCGTGGTGGCGATCGCCCACGACGGTGAGTGGATCCGCCGCCGCACCGGCACGCCACGGGCGGCGGGCGCCATCGCCCGCAAGCACGCGGTGCCGCTGTACGAGGCGGCGCGCACCGGCTACCCGGAGCGGATGCGGGTGTGGAACCGGGCACACCCGGAGCGCCGCGCTTACTGAGACGGTCAGGCCGTGAGCGGGCTCAAGCGGGGTTCACCTGTGTGAGTGATCGCCGGATGAGCGTGAGGACGGGCGGAAGGATCAGCTCGCTGCCACCGATTGTGGCGGCAGCGTTCACGTCGTGGGGCGTGCCGTCGATGTCGACCACCAGCGCGCCAGCCTCTTTGGCGATGACGACGCCCGCGATGGTGTCCCAGGGATTGTTGTTGAGCATGACGAACGCGTCGATCCGGCCGTGAGCCAACCAGGCGAGGTCGATCGCGGCTGACCCGTGCATGCGTATCCGTTGGACGTGTCGGGCGAGCTGCTCGGTGATGGCAAGTCGCTCGGTGTTCTTCCGCCTGGCCTCGGCACCGACTGCATAGTCGCCAATGGCGACGACGGCGTCCCGGAGATCGGTGACCTGGCTGGCGCGGATGCGTCGGTTGTCGGCATAGGCTCCGTACCCCTGGACGGCGTGGTAGCGGGTGCCGAGGAACGGGAGGTCGATGACACCAAGGACGGCGCGTGTGCGGTGGATGAGGCCGAGGGAGATCGCGCACAGGGGCGAGCCGTGGATGAAGTTGACGGTGCCGTCGACCGGATCGAGTGCCCAGGTCAGTGCGCTGGTGTCGCCGCTGGTGCCGTACTCCTCGCCGAGGAATCCGATGTCAGGCGCCTTGGCGGCCAGGTGCTCGCGGACCGCTCGCTCGATGGCGTAATCCACGTCCGAGGCCATGTCGCGGTCACCCTTGAAGGTCAGCGCACCGGGCTGAAGCGTCCGCATCAGGTCGTGTGCCAGGTCAACGGCCTCCTGTGCGAGGGGGAGGAGGCGGGCGTAGTCGGTCATAGCTGGCGGCTGCGCTCCCATAGCGAGCTGAACATATCGTCGAATATCGGGTAAAGACCGGAGGGGCCGGCGCTGCGCTCGATGACCATGGTCGGGCAGTCGACACCTCGCATCTGCGGTAGGTAGTGCTGGACAACGCAGAGTCGACCATCGATCAGAGGGACGTTGGCGCGAATGGACTCGTCGTAGACGCCGATGGCGAGGTTGTCTCGGGCATTCGCGGGGAGCCGGTCGCGAATGCGGCGGGCCAGGTTCTGGATGTTGAGTTCGGTGAGCGCCCTGAGGTGTCCGTCTGGATAGTCGTCCTCACGCTCCTGCCGCCTGATCGCCTCGCCGGCCGGGTCAAGGAACAGGCATCGGAGGCGGGTGCCCGCGGCGAGAAGTTTCAGGAGGCGGTTGTCGCCGTACTGCTGACAGATGAGGTTGAGTGAAAGGCCGGACGCTCGGATGTCCGTCGCATGGTCGAAGAGGGCTTGCGGAGGCGCCTCCGCCATGAAATCCGATCGGCTGGAATAGATGGCGGTGACATCAGCGCATCGGTCCCGCATTGCCTTGCCGGCCTGCTGGCCGGCGAGGTCCGGGGCCGGCTCGCGTTCGCCTAGGAGGAGCGCCATGCGTGCGTGGCGTGGCATGGACAGGCCGGTGCAGATGCGGGTGAGGACATCGATGCTGCTGACCCGGCGGGCACCGCTGGTGATCTCGCTGACCTGAGCCTGGCTGAGGCCGGTGGCGACACCGAGGGTGGTTTGGCTGGCGCGGGTGGCTCGCTGGACGAGGCGGAATACCTGAGCGAGGTCGCGAGCGGCCAAGGCATCGAGCATATCGGTGGTGTCCCACAGCAGGTCGTCAGTGGTAAGCGCGGTAGTTGTGCGGACGCTCACGGCAGGCTCCCTTCCTGCTCAAGGGCCGAGGGCCAGCTTATCCAGTAGTCAGATGGCATGCCGGGATGCCATCCGGAGGGCGGATGAGAGTTATCCGTTGAGTAATCACCCTCTGTGATGGATCGCTGGGGTTGCGGTGAGCAGGGTCGTGGTGTGAGCCTGCGGTCCCGCCCCCACCTGCCCATGCGCCCCGCCTGGTTGTGCCGCAACTGTGCCGCCGCGTGGCCATGTTCCCGCGCGCAACTCGATCTCGTCGCCGAGTTCTACGGCCACTCGCTGGCGCTGGCCCTTTACCTGACGTCCTGCATGAACGAGGCCATCCACGACTTGTACGGTCTCGGCGGTCGCCCCGACCTTGCCGTGATGCACGCGCGCTTCCTTGGCTGGCTGTCGTTGACTCGCCGGCCGCGTCGCTCTCAGCGTGAGTGACCCCGGGCTGATCATGTGTTCGTTCTTTGGCGCCCGCCGGCCCGCCCGCAACGAATGCGGACCGGGAGCCGGGCCGAACCGGAAGGCCACACCCGGTGATGGGGCGTCCATGACCTCCTTTGGAGCTGAATCGTCTACGACATCAGCTCCAAAGGGGGCCGCGCACACACTGCCCAGCCGTGGGATCCCTCCGCCGTCGACGAACCGGCTCGGCAGCCCGCGACTGCGACGAGAGGCCCCCCGCCGACATCTTCGCAGTTCACTGTGGCGAGCGCCGCCGTCCGATGCAGGCGTGCGCGTTGACCGGCGGCGCGGCGGTGTGGCAGCATTCGCGGCCTGACGGCAGTGAAGGAAGTCGGTGCGAATCCGACGCGGTCCCGCCACTGTCACCGGGGAGTGATCCCCCCTCGTGAGTCACGGCCGTGTGTCTGCGGTTGGAAGGCCGGGGGAGAGCGTCGATCCGGAAGCCAGGATACTTCGGCCGTCGGATGTACCCCAGGGCGTGGACACCCGAGGAGGACCCGATGACGCACGGCGTCTCCGTCACCGACGACCATCGTCGTGACCTGAGCGACGGCCGCTCTGCCGCACCCATACCCGGGCGCTCTCCCGCCGTTCACCGCTGAGTTCCGCGCCGCGCCACCCGTCGCCGCCGGCCGCACGCCGGTGAGCCGGCCGGATCGCGGTACCCGCTGAACCCCGCGCCCATCCCACGTCGCCAGGCGCTTCCCCGCGAGCGTGCCGACGTTACTGTCCGGAGCCTGCCGTGCGCATCCTGCTGCTCTCCACCGCCGACACCGACCTGCTGGCCGCCCGCGCCAGCGGCGTCGACTACCGCCTGGCCAACCCGGCCCGGGTCGCCGCCGACGAGGTGCCCGTCCTGCTCGACGGGGTCGACCTCGCCGTCGTACGCCTGCTCGGAGGCCGGCAGGCGTGGCCCGACGGCCTCGCCGCGGTGCTCGCCGGCGGACGCCCCACGGTCGTGCTCGGCGGTGAGTCGGTGCCCGACGCGGAGCTGACGGCCCTCTCCACCGTGCCGTCCGGGGTCGCCACCCAGGCGCTCGCGTACCTCGTCGAGGGCGGGCCGGACAACCTCGCCCAGCTGGCCCGGTTCCTCTCCGACACCGTGCTGCTCACCGGCGAGGGTTTCGCCCCACCCGCGCCCACACCGGCGTACGGGGTGCACGGCGATCATCGCGCCGACCCGGACCGGCCCACCGTGGGGATCGTCTTCTACCGGGCGCACGCGCTCGCCGGCAACACCGGATTCGTCGACGTGCTCGCCGACGCGGTACGCGACGCCGGTGGCAGTCCGCTGCCCATCTTCTGCGGCTCGCTGCGCGGGCTGACCGCCGGCGCCGGACCGCTCGGACTGTTCGCACGCTGCGACGCGCTGCTGGTCACCGTCCTCGCCGCCGGGGGCGCGGTCGCCGCGGACGCCTCCGGCGGCGGTGCCGAGGACGCCTGGGACGTCGGCGCCCTCGCCGCCCTGGACGTGCCGGTCATCCAGGCGCTCTGTCTCACCAGCACCCGCGAACAATGGGCCGGCAGCGACGCCGGACTGTCCCCGTTGGACGCCGCGATGCAGGTGGCCATCCCCGAGTTCGACGGCCGGATCGTCACCGTGCCGTTCTCGTTCAAGCGGATCGACGCCGACGGGCTCTCGGTCTACGCCGCCGACCCCGAGCGGGCCGCGCGGGTCGCCGGCATCGCGGTGCGCCACGCCCGGCTGCGCTACGTGCCCAACGCCGACAAGCGGATCGCCGTCGTGCTCAGCTCGTACCCCACCAAGCACTCCCGGGTCGGCAACGCCGTCGGGCTGGACACCCCCGTCTCGGCGGTCCGGTTGCTCGCCGCGCTGGCCGACGCCGGCTACCACCTGGGCGACGCCCCGGTACCCGACGACGGTGACGCGCTGATCCACGCGCTGATCGCCGCCGGGGGGCACGACGTGGAATGGCTCACCCCGGAGCAGTTGGCCGCCGCCGAGGCCCGGATACCGGGGCGGACGTACCGGCGGTGGTTCGACCAGGTCCCCGCCGAGCTGCGCGAACGGATGCGGGAACACTGGGGTGAGCCGCCCGGCGAGCTGTACACCGACGGCGACGACATCGTGCTCGCCGGGCTGCGCTTCGGCAACGTGGTGCTGCTCATCCAGCCGCCCCGCGGCTTCGGGGAGAACCCGATCGCCATCTACCACGACCCGGACCTGCCGCCGAGTCACCACTACCTGGCCGCGTACCACTGGCTGGCCGCGCCGGTCGCCGACGGCGGCTTCGGCGCGGACGCCGTGGTGCACCTCGGCAAGCACGGCACCCTGGAGTGGCTGCCCGGCAAGGGCCTCGGCCTGGCCGCCGGCTGCGCGCCCGACGCGGTCCTCGGTGACCTGCCGCTGGTCTACCCGTTCATCGTCAACGACCCCGGCGAGGGCACCCAGGCCAAGCGGCGCGCGCACGCCGTGGTCATCGACCACCTGGTGCCGCCGATGGCCCGTGCCGAGACCTACGGCGAGCTGGCCAAACTGGAACAACTGCTCGACGAGTACGCCACCGTGCAGGCCCTCGACCCGGCCAAGCTGCCCACCGTGCGGGCGCAGATCTGGGACCTCGTCCGCGCCGCCGAACTGCACCACGACCTGCACGCCGAGGCGATGCCCGACGCCGACGACTTCGACGACTTCGTGCTGCACCTCGACGGGTACCTCTGCGAGGTCAAGGACGTGCAGATCCGCGACGGGCTGCACATCCTCGCCGCCGCGCCGACCGGTGAACCCCGCGTCAACCTCGTCCTCGCCGTGCTGCGGGCGCCGCAGATCTGGGGAGGCGCCCGCGCCCTGCCCGGCCTGCGGCAGGCCCTCGCCGCCGCGTACGGCCTCGACGAGCAGGAGCTGCTCGCGACGCCCGGGCAGCGGATCGCCCTGCCCGCGGCGCTGACCGACGCGGTGGACGGCCCGGCCGGCACCGCCGCCGACGCCATCGACCTGATCGAGGCTCTCGCGCGGCGACTGGTCGTCGGCATGGAAACCCTAAGCTGGGCCGTGGACGCGGCCGACGCGGTCGTCGCGGAGGTGACCGGCCAGCCGATCCCGGACGCCGCCGCGGTGCTGCGCTTCGCCGCCACCGAGCTGGTGCCCCGGCTGGAGCGCACCACCGACGAGCTGACCAACACCCTCGGCGCGCTCGACGGCCGGTTCGTGCCGCCCGGCCCGTCCGGCTCGCCCACCCGGGGCCTGGTCAACGTGCTGCCCACCGGCCGCAACTTCTACTCCGTCGACCCGAAGGCCATCCCCAGCCGCAACGCCTGGGACGTCGGGGTGGCCCTCGCGGACTCGCTGCTGGCCCGGCACCTCGCCGACACCGGCGCGTACCCCCGCTCGGTGGGGTTGACCGTGTGGGGCACCAGCGCCATGCGGACGCAGGGCGACGACATCGCCGAGGTGCTCGCGCTGCTGGGCTGCCGGCCCGTCTGGGACGACCGGTCGCGGCGGGTCACCGGCATCGAGGTGGTGCCGACCGCCGAGCTGGGCCGGCCCCGCGTCGACGTCACCGTCCGCATCTCCGGGTTCTTCCGCGACGCGTTCCCGCACGTCGTGACCCTGCTCGACGACGCCGTCCGGCGGGTCGCCGCCCTCGACGAGCCGGACGCGGACAACTACCTGCGCGCCCACGTCACCGCCGACCTCGCCGAGCACGGCGACGAGCGGCGGGCCACCGCGCGGATCTTCGGCTCCAAACCCGGGGCGTACGGCGCCGGGTTGTTGCCGCTGATCGACGCCCGCACCTGGCGCGACGACGCCGACCTCGCCGAGGTGTACGCCGTGTGGGGTGGCTACGCGTACGGCCGGGGCCTGGACGGGCGGGAGGCGCGCGCCGACATGGAACGCTCGTTCGCCCGGATCGCGGTGGCCGTGAAGAACCAGGACACCCGCGAGCACGACATCGTCGACTCCGATGACTACTTCCAGTACCACGGCGGGATGGTGGCGATGGTCCGTCACCTCACCGGCAGCGCCCCGCAGGCGTACGTGGGTGACTCGGCGATGCCGCACGACGTGCGGACCCGCACGCTGGGCGAGGAGACCCGGCGGGTGTTCCGGGCCCGGGTCGTCAACCCGAAGTGGATCGCCGCGATGCGCCGGCACGGCTACAAGGGCGCGTTCGAGCTGGCCGCCACCGTGGACTACCTGTTCGGCTACGACGCCACCGCCGGCGTCGTCGACGACTGGATGTACGAGAACCTGGCCGCCGCGTACCTCTTCGACGACACCACCCGCGAATTCCTGGAGCGCTCCAACCCGTGGGCGCTGCGCGGCATCACCGAACGGCTGCTGGAGGCCGCCGACCGGGGGCTGTGGGCCAAACCCGAGCCGGTCACCCTCGACCGGCTCCGCGACACGTACCTGGCCAGCGAGGGTGACCTGGAGGACCGGGTGTGAGCGCGAGGAGTGAGCCGGTTGTGCGAGCCCCGCAGTCGCGAACGAAAGAAGGCCCAGTGACCGTGACCTACCCGTTCAGTGCCGTGCTCGGCATGGACGACATGCGCCTGGCGCTGCTGCTCAACGCCGTCTCCCCGGCGATCGGCGGGGTGCTGGTCCGGGGCGAGAAGGGCACCGCGAAGTCGACCGCCGTACGGGCCCTCGCCGCTCTGCTGCCGCCGGTGCGCCGGGTGGCGGGCTGCCGTTTCGGCTGTGACCCGGCGGAGCCCGACCCGGCCTGCCCGGACGGCCCCCACCCGGCCGACGTCGCCGCCGAGACCCGCCCGGCCCGCCTCGTCGAGCTGCCGGTGGGCGCCGCCGAGGACCGGGTGGTCGGATCACTGGATCTGGAGCGGGCCATCGGCGAGGGGGTACGCGCCTTCGAACCGGGCCTGCTCGCCGCCGCCCACCGGGGCGTGCTCTACGTCGACGAGGTCAACCTGCTGCACGACCACCTCGTCGACCTGCTGCTGGACGCGGCGGCGATGGGCCGCAGCCACGTCGAGCGCGAAGGCGTCTCGGTCAGCCACGCCGCCCGGTTCCTGCTGGTCGGCACCATGAACCCGGAGGAGGGGGAGCTGCGCCCGCAACTGCTCGACCGGTTCGGGCTCACCGTCGAGGTCGCCGCGAGCCGTGACCCGGCGGTCCGGGTCGAGGTGGTCCGCCGGCGACTCGCCGCCGACGCCGACCCGCCCGGTTTCGCCGCCCGGTGGGCCGACGCCGACGCCGACATCGCCCGTCAGGTGGCCGCCGCCCGGCGCCGGCTCCCCGGGGTACGCCTGCCCGACGCGGCGCTGCGCCAGATTGCCGAGGTGTGCGCGGCGTTCGACGTGGACGGGATGCGCGCCGACATCGTCACGGCCCGTGCCGCCCTGGCCCACGCCGCCTGGCTCGGCCGGGACCGGGTCACCATCGACGACGTCCGGGTCGCCGCCCGGCTGGCCCTGCCGCATCGCCGCCGCCGCGATCCGTTCGACACGCCGGGGCTGGATGAGAAGCGCCTCGACGAGGCGTTGCAGCGGGCCCAGGACGCCCACCCCGACGACCCGGACGACGACGGCGGCCCCGGCGGTGGTGGCCCCGATGGTGGTGGCCCGGCTGGTGGTGGCCCCGATGGTGGTGGCCCGGCTGGCGGCGGCCCGGCCGGTGCCGGTGGCCGGAATGGCGGCGGCCCGGCTGGCGGCGGACCCCAGGACGGTAGCGGCGGCGGCGACCAGGGTGAGCCCGAGTCGGGCGGGCACTCGGCGGACCGCCCCGGCACCGGCCCGGACGGGCGCGCCGACAGCCCGGACGGCACCGGCGGTTGGCCGCGGCGCCCGACGGGCGACAGGGTCGGCGACGACGGTTGGCCGCAGGGCTCGGCGGACGACCGGCATGGCGCCGGGCGGCACGCCCGTGGCCGGAAACCGGCGGTCGGTGACGACGACCCGACCCGGGGCGGGGAGTCCCAGCCGGTGGCCGTACCCC
>NZ_WBKR01000175.1 GCF_008868155.1 Micromonospora sp. ALFpr18c | reverse complement strand
CGGTGGACTAGTTGGGTGTCCAGGAGGATGTGGGGGGCGGGGAGGTCCTCGCCGCGGATCCGGGCCACCAGGAGGCGGGCCATCTGCCGGCCCATCTCCTCCACCGGCTGAAAGACCGTGGTCAACGGCGGGTCGGCCTGCCGGGCGATCGGCGCGTCGTCGAAGCCGATCACCGCGACGTCCTCGGGCACCCGCCGACCGGCCTCACGCAGGGCGCGCAGCGCACCGAACGCCATCAGGTCGGACGCGACGAAGACGGCGTCGAGGTCCGGGCAGGCGTCCAGCAGCCGGCGCATGGCGTTCGCGCCGCTGCCCTCGCTGAAGTCGCCGTACGCGATCAGGTCGGGGTTGACGCCGGCCCCGGTGGCCTTGACGGCCTCGGTGTAGCCGGCCAACCGGGCCAGGCCGGCGCCCATGTCCTGCGGGCCGGCGATGGTGGCGATCCGGCGCCGCCCCCGCCCGGCCAGGTACTCCACGGCCTGCCGGGCCCCGCCAACGTTGTCCACGTCGACGAACCAGGCCGGCTGGGCGCCGGGTTGCAGCATCCGGGCCGGCCGGCCGCCGAGCACCGCGGGCAGGCCGCGTTCCTCCAGCAGGGTCGGCAGCGGGTCCGAGTCGTGCAGCGACAGCAGCAGTACGCCGTCGACGTGCTGGTTGGTGAGGTGGTGCTCGACGCGCTCCCGCTCCACCGGCGACTGGGCCATGGCCAGCCAGAGCTGCATCGGCGTCTCCAGCAGACCGGAGCTGATCCCCCGCACGATGGCGGCGAAGAACGGCTCGGTGAAGACCCGCTCGCCGGATTCGGACACCACCAGCGCCACGGAGTCGGTCCGCTGGGTGACCAGCGCACGGGCCGCCCGGTTCGGCACGTACCCCAGCTCGGCGATCGCCTGCTGGACGGCGGCCCGGGCCTCCGGGCTGACCTGGGGCGAGCCGTTGACGACGCGGGAGACCGTGCCCCGGCCGACGCCGGCGCGCGCCGCGACCGCGTCGAGGGTCGGGCGCCCGAGCGACCGGGTGCGCTGCGTTGTCATCGTCTGCTCCTCCGACGGCGGGCGGACCCGGTGCCACCAGCGGGGGGTGGACACCAGGACCGCCCTGATGGCTGGCCCGAGCCTATTGTGCGGCCAGACCGTTGCGTCGGATCACCGAGGCGTACCACCTGGCGCTGGACTTGGGAATGCGGACCTGGCTGTCGTAGTCGACATGGATCATGCCGAACCGCTTCGTGTAACCCCAGGCCCACTCGAAATTATCCATCAACGACCAGGCGAAGTATCCCCGCAGGGGCACCCCCGCGTTGATCGCCTCGTGGGAGGCGCGCAGGTGGGCGTCGAAGTAGGCCAACCGGTCGACGTCGTCGACCTGCCCGTCGACCACCGTGTCGACGAACGCGGATCCGTTCTCGGTGACGTACAACGGCAGGTCGGTGTAGTCGTCGTGCACGCGCCGCAGGGTCTCCAGCAGGCCGGGGGCGTCGATCTCCCAGCCCATGTCGGTGACCGGGACACCCCGGGTGACGAACCGGACGTCCTCGCTGCCCGGCCAGCATGAGGGGCCCGGGTCGGCCTCGGTCGCGGCGGATACGACGTGCCGGCTGTAGTAGTTGACGCCGACCATGTCCAGCGGCGTGGCGATGGTCGCCAGGTCGCCGTCCTGCACGTGGCCGAAGTCGGTCACCGCGCGCAGGTCGGTCACCAGGTCCTGCGGGTACGACCCGCGCAGCAGCGGGTCGAGGAAGAACCGGTTGGCCAACCCGTCGATCCGCCGGGCCGCGTCCACGTCCGCCGGAGCGTCGCTGGCCGGGTCCACCGGGTAGAGGTTGACCGTCACACCCACCTCGGCGTCCGGCCGGGTGGCCCGCAACGCCTGCACGGCCAGGCCGTGACCGAGCATCAGGTGGTGCCCGGCCCGGACCGCGTCCGCGCCGTCGGTGCGGCCGGGCGCGTGCACGCCGGAGCCGTAGCCGAGGAACGCCGAGCACCACGGCTCGTTGAGCGTGGTCCAGTAGCGCACCCGGTCGCCGAGCGCGTCGGCCACCAGCGTCGTGTAGTCGGCGAAACGCGCCGCGGTGTCGCGGGCCGGCCAGCCACCGGCGTCCTCCAGCGGCTGCGGCAGGTCCCAGTGGTAGAGGGTCAGCCACGGCTCGATGCCGTTGGCCAGCAGGTTGTCGACCAGCCGCCGGTAGAAGTCGAGGCCGCGCTGGTTGGCCGGGCCGGTGCCGCCGGGCTGCACCCGGGGCCAGGAGACCGAGAAACGGTACGACTTCAGGCCCAGCTCGGCCATCAGCGCGACGTCGTCACCGACCCGGTGGTAGTGGTCGCAGGCCACGTCGCCGGTGTGTCCGTTGACCACCCGGCCCTCGGTGTGGCTGAAGGTGTCCCAGATCGACGGGGTGCGGCCACCCTCGGCCGCCGCCCCCTCGATCTGGTAAGCCGCGGTCGCGGCGCCCCAGAGGAAGCCGGGTGGGAAGGTCAGCCCGGGGCGCTCGTCGAGGACGTCGACGGCGGGTGGGCTGGCGGGGTTGCTCACGACTTGACGGCACCTTCCATGATCCCGCCAATGATCTGGCGGCCGAACAGGACGAACACGATGAACAGGGGAAGGGTGGCGATCAACGTACCCGCGAAGATCTGCGAGTTGTCCGCGAAGTACGCGGTGTTCAGACTGCGCAGCGAGATCTGCACGGTCGGATTGGCCGGGTCGGCGAGCACCACGAAGGGCCAGAAGAACTGGTTCCACTGCTCCATGAAGGTGAGCAGCCCGAGTACGGCCGCCGCGGGGCGCAGCGCCGGCACCACCACGTGCCAGTAGATGCGCCAGGTGGAGCAGCCGTCGACCCGGGCTGCCTCGATCAGCTCGTTGGGCACCGCCTGTTCGGCGTACTGGCGCATCATGAAGATGCCGAATCCGCCGATCAGGAACGGCACGGTCACCGACGGCATGGTGTTCAGCCATTCCAGCTTCGCCATCAGGATGTACAGCGGCAGCACGCCGAGCTGGATGGGGATCATCATCGAGGCCAGGATGATCAACAGCAGCGCGTTCTTGCCGCGGAAGCGCAGTTTCGCGAACGCGAACCCGGCGAGCGAGCCGAAGAACACGGTCGCCACCGTGATCGTGCCCGACACCAGGAACGAGTTCATCAGGCCCTTGACGATGTTCGCGTCGCCGTTGTCGAGC
This sequence comes from Micromonospora sp. ALFpr18c, assembly GCF_008868155.1. Lineage (GTDB taxonomy): Bacteria > Actinomycetota > Actinomycetes > Mycobacteriales > Micromonosporaceae > Micromonospora. Next base: position 10,342 of record NZ_WBKR01000175.1, on the reverse strand, counting down.
ACCCGCTGGATGTTCTCGCCCAGCTTGCCGCCCGGCAGGAAGGGCGGCGGCCAGGAGTTGGCCGCGTCGCTGGTCCGCGAGGCGATGACGATCATCCAGTAGAACGGGAAGAGCGACAGGATCACGCCGAAGACGAGCCCGATCCAGGTCAGCGGGCTGGCCGTCCAGAGCTTCTCCGCCCGATGGCGGAGGCCGGTACGCCCGGTCGGCGGCAGCGCCGCCGGCGGTCGAAGAGTGGTCATGGTCATGGGTGCGCCACCCTCACTTGTCGGAGCTGATTCGGCGGGCCAGCAGGTAGTTGAGGAACGAGACGGACGCGATCAGCAGGAAGAGCACCAGCGCGACGGCGCCCGCGTACCCCCACCGGAACCGCTGGTTCATCACGTCCAGCAGATACATCGTGATCGTCTGGAACTGCCCCTCCGTGCCGCCGGAGAGTGCGCCCGAGCCGCTGGTGAACATGAGCGGCTCGGTGAAGAGCTGCAGACCGCCGATGGTCGAGATGATCAGCGTGAAGATGATGGTGGGACGCAGCTGGGGGATGGTGATCGACCAGAACTGCCGACGCTGGGACGCGCCGTCGAGCGCGGCCGCCTCGTACACGTCCTTGTTGATCGACTGCATCGCCGCGAGGTAGATCAGGGCGTTGTAGCCCACCCACCGCCAGTCGACCATGGTGGCGATGGCGAACCAGGAGGCGAATCGGTTGGCCCGCCAGTCGATCGGGCCGAGGCCGACCAGGTCGAGCAGCCAGTTCACCAGGCCGAAGTCGCGGGCGTAGATCATCGAGAAGATGAGCGCCACCACGGCGGTCGAGGTGATGATCGGCATCGCGATGGCCAGCCGGAAGAACATCTGGCCGCGGATGCGCCGGTTCAGCGCGTTCGCCAGCAGCAGCGCGATGATCAGCTGCGGGATGGTGGAGAGCGCGAACATCCCGAAGGTGTTCACCACCGCGTTCCAGAACTGCGGATCGTTGGTGAACAGCTCGACGAAGTTGTCCAGGCCGACGAAGCTGATCGTCGTGTTCATCGGTGACCGGTCGGTCATCGCGATCCAGAACGTGTAGACGATCGGGTAGACGCCGAAGATCGCGAAGAGCACGAAGAAGGGCAGGACGAAGACGTACGGGGTGAAGCGCAGGTCCAGCCGGTTCAGCTGCCGGCGGCGCGCCGGTGAGTGCCGCGGGGCTGGGCGCGACCGGCGGTCCGACGCACCCGGTGGCGCGGGGGTCTTCAGGGAGCTCATGAGCGGTCCTTCACACTCGGCGGCACCGTCGTGGGCGCCGCGGCAGGGCGTTCCGACGCGGGTTCACGGGTGGTGCCGGAGTCCGGCACCACCCGTGAGCGCATCCACAGCCGTTACTTGCCTGCGGCCTGGCCGTTCTTCACCGCGTCCTGCCAGGCGGCGTCGGCGGCCTTGCCCTGCTCGATGCTGCGCAGCGCGTTCTCGACCGCGTCGCGGACGGCCTGGTTCTTCGGGCCGAGGTAGACCGGCTTCAGCTCGGTCGCGCCGGCGGCGAAGATCTTGCCGATCGGAGCGCCGCTGAAGTACTCGTTGGTGGCGGCGAGCACGGCCGGGTCGTTGAGGGCCTGCGGCGACGAGGGCAGGTTGCCGACCTTCTTGAACGCCTCGGTCTGGCTCTTGGCACTGGTCAGGTACTTGGCCAGCTCGGCGGCTTCCTTCTGGTGCTTGCTGGACTTCGGCACGGCCAGCCAGGAACCGCCCCAGTTGCCGGCGCCGCCCGGCGCCTTGGCGACGTCCCACTTGCCGGTCGCCGCGTCGCCGGCCTGACCCTTGATGACACCGGTCATCCACGCCGGGCAGCCGATGGTGGCGAAGCTGCCGTTCTTGAAGCCGGCGTTCCACTCGTTGGAGAAGCTCCGCAGGTTGTTCGACAGACCCGCGCTGATCATCTTGGTGGTCTGCTGGAACGCGGACTGCACGTCCGGGTTCTCGCCGACGACGAGCTTGTTGCTCTTGTCGAAGTAGGTGTAGCCGCTGCCGGCGCCCGCCGTCTGCATCAGCACGATGTTGTAGAAGTTGGTGGCCGAGTCGACGAACTTGTGCTTCGTGTCGGCGGCGGCGAACTTCTTGCCCTGCTCGATGAAGGCGTCCCACGTCGGCCAGAGGGCGCCGACCTGCTCGCGGTCGGTCGGCAGACCGGCGGCCTTGAAGAGGTCGCTGCGGTAGCAGACGGCCATGCCACCGACGTCGGTGCCGAGGCCGAGCACCTTGCCGTCCGGCGTGAGGCCACCTTCCCACTTCCAGGGCAGGAAGTTGCCCTTGAGGTCGTTGGCGCCGTGGTCGGCCAGGTTGACGAACTTGTCGGCCTGTGCGAAGAACTGCACGATCGTGCCCTCTTCGAGGGCGACGACGTCGCCGGCGCCGGCGCCGGCGGTGATCTGCTGCGTCAGCCGGGTGTTGTAGTCGCCCAGGCCCAGGCCCTTGCCGCGCTCCTGGATGGTGACGTTCGGGTGCTCCGTCTGGTACTGCTTGTAAAGATCTTCGTAGCCGAAGCCCTGGTCGCCGAAGACGTCGACGACCAGGGTGACCTTGCCGCCGTCCGATCCGGACGACGAGTCGTCGCCGCAGGCGGTTGCCGAGGCGAGCACGGCGACGGACGCGAGCGCGATCGCCGCAAAGCGGCGACGTGAGGTGACGCTCATCCTGACCCCTCTCAAGTGGTGAGGCTTGGTGTGTCGTGTGGCGGGGGATGCTGCAGCGCCCTGCTGTCACCCGGCCGGTGGCCGCGGCGTCGCGGGGGGAGCTGTGAGGAGATATCCGCCACTTCCCCGGGAGCGCTCCCATGAGATTGCCGGGGCGTCCCGAAGGTGTCAATAGACTGTTGGGAGCGTTCCCAGATCGTTACCGCCCTGTTTCGGACGAACGCCCGCGGCGACCGCGCCCGGTCGGGACCGGTCGCGGCGGTCAGCAGAAGCGGCGCAGCAGCGTGGTCGTCCGGTCGGGGTCGAAGCGCGACGGGTCGTAGCTGACACCCGCCCAGTCCCGCACCAGGGCGAGCCGCGGATCGGCGGCGGCCGGATCCTCGAGCGCGACCAGCAGCGCGCGGTGGCCCGGCGGCCCGCCGACACCCTCCGGCGGGCAGGCCCGCTCACCGTCCAGGCAGACCGGGTACCGCTCGTCCGGGTCCGCGGTCAGCGCGTCCTCGACGACCAGGTCGTGCTCCCACCAGTCGCCGAAGTCGTAGGTGTAGGAGAACCGGCTGCCCTTGCCGAGCACCGCGTCCAGCCGCACGTCCAGCTCGTCGGACAGCGCCAGCTCCCCGTCCGGGTCGGGCTCGCCGTACTGGACGGCGTCGATCTCGAACGAGTGCAGGTGGCAGTCCCGCCAGCCCATCGCGTGCTGCACGACCCGGTGCAGTCGGTCCAACGTGTAGCCGGCCGGCACGAGCACCCGACGCCACACCGGCGGACGGACGCCGACGAGGGACATCTTCAGCTGGAAGATCTGACGCGGCATGCTGTCCTGTCCTCCCGCGGCTTAGGCTGCCAGCATGATCTGCCGAGCGTGCCGGGCCCGGCGGCACGGCGAATGCCCGGGCCGGAACTGGTGCGACTGCCAGCACCGTACCGCCCGACCGACCCCTCCGGTCACCGGTCCGGCCAGCGAATGACCGTCGGAATCCCGATCCGGCGGCTCTGGCCCGAGCCGTCGACCGAGCCACTCGACGACGCCACGCTGACCGACTTCTACGGCCGCGCGGAAAGGCCCCGGCTGCGGGTCAACTTCGTGGCCAGCCTGGACGGCGCGGTCACCGTGGACGGCTACTCCGCAGGGCTGTCCGGTGAGCCGGACAAGCGGGTGTTCGGCCTGCTGCGGATGGTCTGCGACGCCCTGGTGGTGGCCGCCGGCACGCTGCGCCACGAGGGGTACCGGGCGGTCCGGCTCGACGAACGCCGACGGGCCTGGCGCCAGGCGCACGGGCTGGCCGCGTACCCGACGCTGGTGGTCGTGTCCGGCTCACTCGACCTGGACCCGGCGCAGGCCGCCTTCGCCGACGCGCCGGTCCGCCCGATCGTGCTGACCCACGCCGACGCCGACCCGCCACCCGGCCTGACCGACGTCGCCGACCTGCTGCGCTGCGGCGGTGACCGGGTCGACCTGCCCGCCGGCCTCGCCGAGCTGCACGGTCGCGGGCTGACCCAACTGCTCTGCGAGGGCGGGCCACACCTGTTCGGCGCGCTCACCGCCGCCGACCTGGTGGACGAGCTGTGCCTGACCGTCTCGCCGCTGCTCGCGGGGCCGGGCCCGGGCCGGATCACCGCCGGCGACGCCACACCGCCCCGGCATCTGCCGCTGCGGCACGTGCTCGCCGCCGACGACGGCGTCCTCATGCTCCGCCACGCCCGCCCGTGACGGGGAGTCGCCCGGCCGGACACCAAGCGTCGCGAGTGTGACGGCGCATCGTGTCGTCCGCCGCGTCGCGTGGCGACCTGTCGTACTCCTCGGGCAGGATGCACCTCATGCGTGCCGACCGTGCTGCCCGACCGACCGGACCCGCCCGATGACCGACGCCGGCCCCGAGGGCCCCGGCGAGCCGGTCGGCCGGGTGTTGGGCACCGCCGACGCCACCCCGCTGCAGTTCTGGACGGCCGTGGCACCCGGCAGCTACCTCCAGCTCGACGACGTGGTGGTGACCCGACGGGAGCTGCCCGACCGCGAGCCGGTGACGATCGCCGGGGTGGTCACCCAGGTGCGGGCCCGGCACGAGGGCGCCCAGTTCGACTCCGACGTGTTCGCCATCGCCGACGGCACGCTGCCCGCGCAGGTGCAGGAGGCGGCCGAGGTGACCACCACCCGGGTCGACCCGGAGTTCTACGTGCCGCCGACCCCGGGAGCGGTGGTGCACCGGGCCGAGGGCGACGCCCGCGCGCGGGCGCTGCACTTCGACCGGATGGAACGGCGCATCCCGATGGGCATGGGCCGCGACGGGGTGCCCGTCTACCTCAACGCCGACTTCCTCGACGGCAGTCGGGGCGCGCACGTCTCGATCTCCGGCATCTCCGGCGTGGCCACCAAGACCAGCTTCGCCACCTTCCTGCTCTACTCGGTGTTCCGCTCCGGGGTGCTGGGCGGCGACGCGGTCAACGCCAAGGCGCTCATCTTCAACGTCAAGGGCGAGGACCTGCTGTTCCTCGACCACCCCAACACCCGCCTCGACGAGCCCACCCGGGCGGCGTACGCGAAGCTGGGGCTGACCGCCGGCGCGTTCCCCGACGTGCGGGTGTACGCCCCGCCCCGGGTCGGTGACGCGGCCGGCACCCCCGACGTGAGCAGCCGACTCACCGGGGTGGACGCCTTCTACTGGACGTTGAGCGAGTTCTGCGCCGACCGGCTGCTGCCGTACGTCTTCGCCGACGCCGACGACGAGCGCCAGCAGTACACGATGGTGGTCCACTCGGTCACCGCGCACCTGGCCCGCTACGCCCAGCCCGCGGACGGCGGGGTGAGCATCGACGGAGTGCGGCTCGGCTCGTACGGCGACCTGGTCGACCACATCGTCGATGCGCTCAACGACGACGAGACCCGCTCCGACTGGGCGGGCAGCGCGGTCGGTCTGGGCACCGTGAACGCGTTCGCCCGGCGGTTGATCGGCAGCAAGAAGGACCTCGCCCGGCTGATCCGGGGCGACCTGGCCACCCGCCGCCCGCACTCGATCAACACCAGCGAGTCCGCGCAGGTCACCGTCGTCGATCTGCACAACCTGCCGGACCGCGCCCAGCGGTTCGTGGTCGGTGTGACGCTCAAGAGCGAGTTCGACCGCAAGGAGAAGTCGGGCACCGCCAAGCCGCTGCTCTTCGTCGTCCTCGACGAGCTCAACAAGTACGCCCCCCGAGAGGGCTCCTCGCCGATCAAGGAGGTCCTGCTGGACATCGCCGAGCGGGGCCGGTCGCTCGGTGTGATCCTGATCGGCGCCCAGCAGACGGCGAGCGAGGTGGAGCGGCGCATCGTCACCAACTCGGCGATCCGGGTGGTCGGCCGGCTCGACCCGGCCGAGGCGTCCCGCCCGGAGTACGGCTTCCTCCCGCCGGCCCAGCGGCAGCGGGCGTTGCTCGCCAAGCCCGGCACGATGTTCGTCAACCAGCCGGACATCCCGGTGCCGCTCTGCCTGGAGTTCCCGTTCCCGGCCTGGGCGACCCGGGTCTCCGAGGCGGGCCGGGCACCCTCGGAGACGCTGCGCTCGATCACCCAGTCCGCCGACCCGTTCGCCGTGGTGGGCTCCGGCGGCGGCACCGACGACGACATCCCGTTCTAGGGGGCAGCGCAGCCATGAAGATCCTGCACACCTCCGACTGGCACGTGGGCAAGGTGCTCAAGGGGCAGTCCCGGGCCGAGGAGCACAAGGCCGTACTGGCCGGGGTGATCGACATCGCCCGTGCCGAGCAGCCGGATCTGGTGATCGTCGCCGGTGACCTCTACGACACGGCCGCGCCCACCTCGGAGGCGACCCGGCTGGTCACCCGGGCGTTGACGGCGCTGCGCCGCACCGGCGCGGACGTGGTCGCGATCGGTGGCAACCACGACAACGGCCCGGCTCTGGACGCGCTGCGCCCGTGGGCCGATGCCGCCGGCATCACGCTGCGCGGCGGGGTGCGGGAAAACCCGGACGAGCACGTGATCGACGGCACCACCGCCGGTGGCGAGCGGTGGCGGTTGGCCGCGCTGCCGTTCCTCTCCCAGCGGTACGCGGTGCGCGCGCTGGAGATGTACGAGCTGACCGCCGCGGAGACCAACCAGACGTACGCCGACCACCTGGGCCGGGTGTTGGGGCGACTCACCGAGGGTTTCACCGAACCGGACCGGGTGCACCTGGTCACCGCGCACCTGACGGTGACCGGCGCGGCCACCGGCGGCGGTGAGCGTGACGCGCACACGGTGCTCGGTTACGCCGTGCCGGCCACCGTCTTCCCGGCGACCGCGCACTACGTGGCGCTGGGTCACCTGCACCGGGCGCAGCGCGTCGAGGGCCCCTGCCCGGTGCGCTACAGCGGCAGCCCGCTCGCGGTCGACTTCGGCGAGCAGGAGAACGTCCCGTCGGTGACGATGGTCGAGGTGACGGCGAGCACCGCGGCGCGGGTGCGGGAGGTGCCGGTGACCGCGGCGAGCGCGCTACGAACGGTGCGGGGCACCCTGGCCCAGCTCGCCGAGATCGAGGCGCCGGACGCCTGGCTGCGGGTGTACGTGCGGGAGCAACCCCGTGCCGGCCTGCGCGAGGAGGTCCAGGAGCTGCTCCCCCGGGCGCTGGAGATCCGGATCGACCCGGAGTTGTTGGCCGCGTCGGGCAGCGGCGCGCGCATCGCGCAGCGGTCGGGGCGGTCGCCGCGGGAGTTGTTCGCCGACTACCTGGACAGCCGGGGTCACGCCGACGAGGGTGTCCGGGAACTCTTCGACGAGCTCTTCGAGGAGGTCGATCACTGATGCGTCCGATGCGGTTGGACATGGCCGGGTTCACGGTCTTCCGGGACGAGACCACCGTGGACTTCACCGACGCCGACTTCTTCGCCCTGATCGGCCCGACCGGTTCGGGTAAGTCCACCGTGTTGGACGCCATCTGTTTCGCCCTCTACGGCACCGTGCCCCGCTGGGGTGGCACGCGAGGGCTGGCGAACGCGCTCGCGCCGTCGGCGACCGAGGCCCGGGTGCGGCTGGTCTTCGAGTCCGGTGGCGCCCGGTACGTGGCGACCCGGGTGGTCCGTCGCGACGGCCGGGGCAACGTGAAGACCGCGAACGCCGGGCTGCAGCTGATGCCGGCCGGTTTCGACGTGACCAAACTGGACACCGGCCTGAGCCCGGACGATCTCGGCGAGGTGGTGGCCGGCACCCCCGCCGAGATGGAGCAGGCGGTGCTGGAGGCGGTGGGGCTGCCGTACGAGCAGTTCACCAGCTGTGTGGTGCTGCCGCAGGGGCAGTTCGCGGATTTCCTGCACGCCAAGCCGGCGACCCGGCAGCAGATCCTGGTCAACCTGCTCGGCCTGGGCGTCTACGAGGACGTGCAGAAACGGGCGACGGCACGCGCGGCCCAGGCGGAGGCCCGCCTGGAGGCGGTGGACCAGGTGTTGGCCGGCCTGACCGGCGTGGACGACGAGGCGTTGGCCGAGGCCGACGCCCGGGTCGACCGGATGGCCGAGCTGGCCGCGGCGGTGACCGCGGCGGTGCCGGAGCTGGCGGCGGCCCGGGCCGCGGCGCGGGAGGCCGCGGGGGCGCTGACCGCCCTGGACGACGAGCTGGGGGTGCTGGCCGGGGTGCGGGCGCCGGGCGGGGTGGCCGAGGTGGCGCTCGCGGTGACGGCGGCACGGGCCGAGTCCGAGGCGGCGGCCACCGGCGTGTCGCTGGCCGAGGAGCGGGAGGAGAAGCTGCGCGGCGAGCTGGCCGGCGCCGGGGACGAGAGCGCGCTGCGGCTGCTGCTGCGGGCGTACGACGATCGGGACCGGCTGACCGGTGAGGCCGAGACGGTCCGCGCGGCGGTGCGCGCGGCGGACGAGGAGCACGTTACGGCGGTGGCCGCGCTGGCCGCCGCCCGCGCGGACGCCGAGCGGGCCGACGCCGAGTTGGAGGCGGCCTTCCGGGCACACGAGGAGGCGAAGGCCACCGACCTGGCGGTGAGCCTGCGGGTGCACCTGCATCCGGGCGCGCCCTGCCCGGTGTGCGAGCAGCCGGTGGCCGAGGTGCCGGCGGTGCCGGCGGATTCGGCGGTGGCGGCGGCGACGGCGGCCGGCAAGGCGGCGCGGGCCGCCACCAAGGCGGCGCAGGCGGCGGTGCAGCAGCGGGACGCGGCGGCACGGGACCTGGAGCGGCTGCTGGTGCAGGCCCGCGCCCGGCAGGAGCAGGTGGACGCCCGGCTGGCCGAGCTGGCTGGGCAGCTCTCGGGTGCGGCCGAGCCGGCGGTGCTGCGTCGGGAGTTGGCCGAGCACGCCCGGCTGCGGCGTGCCCTGGAGGAGGCGGCCGCGGCGGTACGCGCCGGCCGGGACACCGCCCGTCGGGCCCGGGGCGGTGTGGACGCCGCCGAGGAGCGTCTGCGGGCGGCGTGGCGGGGCTTCGACACCACGCGTGACGGGTTGGCCCGGTTCGGTCCACCCGCGACGGACCGGGACGACGTGGCCGCCGCGTGGTCGGCGTTGACCGGCTGGGCGGCGGCCGAGGCGGAGCGCCGCCGTGCCGACCGGGCGGTTCGGGCGGCGGCCGTCGCCGAGGCCGAGGTGGCTGCCGACACGGTGCAGCGGCACATCGCGGGCATCTTCGCGGCGGCGGACGTGCCGGTCGGCGACGATCCCGTGCACGCCGCGACGGTGGCCGTGGAGCGGGCCGAGGCGGACCGGCGCCTGCTGCGGGAGCGCCGCGAGCAGGCCGGGACGCTGCGCGAACAGCGCGCCGGTCATGAGCGCGAGGCGCAGGTCGCCCGCGCGCTCGCCGGGCACCTGCGGGCCAACAACTTCGAGCGGTGGCTGCTGGCCGAGGCGCTGGACCTGCTTGTCGACGGGGCGTCGGGGATCCTGCGGGAGCTCTCTGCCGGGCAGTACGAGCTGGTGCACGACAAGGGCGAGTTCTTCGTCGTCGACCACCATGACGCGGGGCTGCGGCGGGGGGTGCGCACCCTCTCTGGTGGCGAGACGTTCCAGGCGTCGTTGGCGTTGGCGCTGGCGCTTTCCGAACAGCTGGCCGGCATGTCGACGACGGCCGCGAGCCTGGAGTCGATCGTCCTGGACGAGGGTTTCGGCACGTTGGACGCCGCCACGCTGGACACGGTGGCGGCCACCCTGGAAAACCTGGCCGCCCGCGGTGACCGGATGGTCGGTGTGGTCACCCACGTGTCCGCGCTGGCCGAACGGATCCCGGTCCGCTTCGAGGTGCGCAAGGACGCCCGGTCGGCGCGGATCGAACGGACCGGCCGGTGAGCGCGAGGAGTGCAGCGCAGCGGAGCCCCGCAGTCGCGAACGAGGGGCCAGCCCGGTGAGTGACGCCGCGTTCTTCGTCGACTCGTGGGATCCGGCGTACGGGGCGTCGTTCGAGGCGTCCGCCGCCGGCCCGGCCGCGCCGAGCAGTGCGCAGGTCGACGCGGACGTGGAGCTGCCCGCGGTGGACTGGCGGGCGATCGGGGTACGCCCCGGGGTGCGGGCGCCCGACGTGGTGTTGCTGGTCGACGGTGTCCGCCGGATCGACGCGAGCATCTGGACGGCCGAGGCCGACGGTGGGTCGTTCCCCGGGCTGGCCGCCTCGTACGCGGCCGGGGTGGTGCGCTGTGACCTGGGGCGGGGTGCCGCGCAGTTGGCGGGTACCCGGGTCGCTCGGGGGTTGTTCACGGCGAGCCCGTCGGCACAGG
>NZ_WBKR01000174.1 GCF_008868155.1 Micromonospora sp. ALFpr18c | reverse complement strand
CCACGCGCTCGATCCAGGATGTAGTGGCCTCGCGGGCGCGGGATGCCACTACATCCAGGATCGAGCACGATCTTGGTGGCGCGGGCAGGCCCGCAGCCCGCAGCCCGCGGCCCGCAGCTCGCAGCTCCGCGCTCCCTCGGGACGTCGGTGGGCAGCGGGTCGACAACTCGCGACAGTCTTGTGTGTCGCGATGTATCGCGTTAGTGTCTTCTCGTTGGGCGCGCCGTCGGCGCGTCGTCGAGGGGAGGACGCCATGGCCGGTTGGACGGTCGAGAGCCCGCAGCGGCTCACCATGGACGGTCCGGTCATCCGGCTGGACGTTCAACTCGTCAGTGGACGGCTCAACGTGGTCGCCACCGACGGCCCGACCCGGATCGACGTCACCCAGGTCGGTCGCCGGCCGGTCCTGATCGACCACTCCGACGGCCGGCTCAGCATCCGGCAGGAGCGCGGACGGGGCTGGTCGGACGTCATGCGATGGTTCCGGATGATCCACCGCTATCCGCGGGTGGACGTCTCCGTCGCCGTGCCGGCCGACGTCCTCGCCGATCTGGGCCTGGTCGCGGGCTCGCTGGTCGCCTCCGGCCTGCGCCGGCAGACCACGGTCCACGTCGTCGCCGGCCAGATCACCCTCATGGGCCTGCGCGGCAACACCTCCGCGAAGATCACCTCCGGGCCGGTGGAGGCACTCGGGGTCCGCGGCGACCTCGCCCTGGAGACCGTCTCCGGCGAGGTGATCCTCGCCGACAGCGCCGCCGAGCGGGTGCAGGCGCAGACCGTCTCCGGCGCCATCACCTGCGACCTGGACAACCCCCGGCGCAGCGAGATCCGGCTCAGCACCATCTCCGGCAGCATCACCGTCCGGGTCCGCGAGGACAGCGACCTCGCCGTCCGACTGAACACCGCGTCCGGCCGGATCACCAGTGGGTTCCCGCAGGTGCGCGGTTCGCGGTTCCCGACGCCGAGCAGTGAGGGGGTGCTCGGCGCCGGTGAAGGTAAGCTCTGGGCCTCCGCGACGTCGGGAAGCATCGCCCTGCTGGCCCGAGCAGTCGACGACGATTCCGAGGAGCTGCCGTGACCGCCGTGTTCAGCCACGGGCGGCTCCGGCTCTACCTGCTCAAGCTCCTCGACGACGGGCCCAAGCACGGCTACGAGCTGATCCGCCTGCTGGAGGACCGGTTCCTCGGGCTCTACGCGCCCAGCGCCGGCACCATCTACCCCCGGCTGCAACGGCTGGAGGCCGAGGGACTGGTCAGCCACACCGCGGCCGGCGGCCGCAAGACGTACGACATCACCGACGCCGGCCGTGCCGAGCTGCGGCAGCGGGCCGACGAGTTGGCCGCGCTGGAGGCGGACATCGCCGCCTCGGTGGCGGACCTGTCGACCCTGGCCGGCGAGATCCGCAGCGAGGTACGCGGTTCGGTCCGCGACCTCAAGCGGGAGCTGACCGAGGCGACCCGGCAGACCCGGCGTACCCGGTGGGAGGCACCCCCGCCGCCCCGGCCGACGCCGGCCGACGGGCTGCGTGCCACTCTGCTCGACGACTTCGACCAGCGGCTGGTCGCGTTCACCGCCGAGGTCGGCCGGCTGGCGCGGTCCCGGCAGTTCAGCGACACCCAGCTGCGTACGGCGATCCGGCTGCTCGACGGAGCCCTGGACGGGTTGCGCCGACTGCTGCGCTGACGCGCCCGAGGCCGGTCGACGACTCACAGGTTTTTTGCAGGAAGCGTCCAGCGCCGGCGCAGTGAGGTCACCGATGATGGGCACATGCCCGCTACCCAGACCGAGGCGCGACTTCTCGTCGTCGAGGACGACCCCAACATCCTCGAACTCCTCTCCGCGAGCCTGCGCTTCGCGGGCTTCGACGTGGCCACCGCGACCAGCGGCAGCGCGGCCCTGAACGCCGCCAAGGACCACCGGCCCGACCTGGTCGTGCTCGACGTGATGCTGCCGGACCTGGACGGCTTCGAGGTCATCCGGATGCTCCGCGAGGGCGGTACGCGTACCCCGGTGGTCTTTCTGACCGCCCGGGACGCCACCGACGACAAGATCCGCGGGCTGACCCTGGGTGGCGACGACTACGTCACCAAGCCGTTCAGCCTGGAGGAGCTGACCGCCCGGATCCGCGCCGTGCTGCGCCGCACCACCACCGGCGAGCAGGCTCCCTCCCGGCTCACGTTCGCGGACCTGGAGCTGGACGAGGAGACCCACGAGGTGCACCGGGCCGGGCAGCGGGTGCAGCTCTCGCCGACCGAGTTCAAGCTGCTGCGCTACCTGATGCTCAACGCCAACCGGGTGCTGTCCAAGGCGCAGATCCTCGATCACGTCTGGAACTACGACTTCCGGGGCGACGACAACATCGTCGAGTCCTACATCTCGTACCTGCGGCGCAAGGTCGACACCACCCAACCCCGCCTGATCCACACTCTCCGCGGCGTCGGGTACGTCCTGCGCAAGCCGGCGGCGTGAACGCTGTCCAGCAGGCGAAGGGGCGGGTGCGCAGCGTTCCGCTGCGGGTCAAGCTGGTCACCTCGGTGCTGGCGCTGGTCGCCGTCGCGTTGCTGGTGATCAGCTCGCTGACCGCGTACTTCCTCCGCAACTACCTGGAGGGCCAGGTCGACGGGCAGGTCCGGTCGACCGCCCAGGGCCTCGGTCAGCTGCTCCCGAAGCTGCGCAGCCTTGAGGTCGGCGCGATACTGCCCAGCGACTACGTCGTCATCGTGGCCGACGAACAGCAGGTCTACGCGCCCAAGTACGACGGGCGCAGCTTCGACCCCGGCCAACTGCCCGCGTTCCCCACCACTCGCGCGGGTTTCGAGGCTGCGGAGGGTGAGCCGCAAACCGTCCGGTCCCACGACGGCTACACCCGCTGGCGGGTGTACTACGCCCCCCAGCCGGATGGCTCGGTGCTGGCCGTTGGGCAGCCGCTGACCGATGTGGACCGGGCGGTGAAGCAGCTCGTCTGGATAGACCTCCTGGTCGGCGGCGCGGTGCTGATCATGTTGGCCTCGGTGGGCGCGGCGATCGTCCGGACCAGCCTCAAGCCCCTCGTCGAAATCGAACAGACCGCCGCCGCGATCGCCGGCGGCGACCTGACCCGCCGGGTGCCCGACCCCGAGGAGGGTCAGGAACACCCCACCTCGGAGCTGGGCCGGCTGTCGCGCGCGCTGAACGCGATGCTCACCCAGATCGAGGCGGCGTTCACGGCCCGAGCCGCCTCGGAGACCTCGGCGCGCTGGGCGGAGAGCGCCGCCCGGGATGCCGCGGCCGCCGCTCAGGCGTCCGAGGCGCGGGCCATCCGGTCGGAGGAGCGGATGCGGCAGTTCGTCGCGGACGCGTCGCACGAGCTGCGGACCCCGCTGACCACCATCCGCGGTTTCGCGGAGCTGTACCGCCAGGGTGCCGCGCGGGCCCCGGAGGAGACCGCCGGCCTGCTGCGCCGCATCGAGGACGAGGCGGCCCGGATGGGGCTGCTGGTGGAGGATCTGCTGCTGCTCGCCCGGCTGGACCGGGAACGGCCGCTCTCCCTGGCGCCGGTGGAGCTGCCGGTGCTCGCCTCCGACGCGGTGCACGCCGCCCGGGCGATGGCCCCGGACCGGCGGATCGACCTGGAGATCGAGCCCGGATCGGGACCGCTCCTGGTCTCCGCCGACGACGCGCGGCTGCGTCAGGTCATCGGCAATCTGGTGACCAACGCGCTCACCCACACCCCGCCGGACGCCGAGATCCGCCTGCGGCTCCGCGAGGAGAAGGGCAACCTCGCCGTGGTGGAGGTGGCCGACACCGGTCCGGGCCTCTCGCCGGACCAGGCGGAACGGGTCTTCGAACGGTTCTACCGGGCCGACGCGGCGCGTACCCGGCGGGCCGACGGCAACACCGGCACCGGGCTCGGCCTGGCCATCGTGGCGGCCCTGGTGGCCGCCCACCACGGCACCGTCGAGGTGGCCGAGACGCCCGGCGGCGGGGCCACCTTCCGGGTCCGGCTGCCCCTGCTGTCACCGGTCGAGGAGGCCGGCGAGTGACTTTCAGCCAACTTCCAGGGCGGTTCCAGCTTGATCGCAGTGCCGGGGGAGAAGGTAGTGACATGACCGAGTTCGAGTCCGACCCGCAGCGCCGGCCGGCCCCCACCGACGCCGAGCCGTCGCACCCCACCGCCGAGCTGCCGCGCGACGAGCGCGGGCAGTCCGACTCCCCGACCACTCCCGTTCCGGTTATCTCGACCACGGGTGACGCGCCGACCACCGCCGCCACCCCGGCCGTCCCCGCCGGCACCGCCGCGCCGACCACGGCGTACGCCGGCCAGCCGGCCTCCGGACAGCAGCCGACCGGGTACGAGCCGCCGACCGCCACTCCCTCCGCCCCGCCGTACCCGGTCTCCGGCCACCCGGCGCCCGGCCAGCACGGCTACCCGCAGCCGACGGCCGGCCGGTATCCCGGTGCCCCCTGGTACGCGGGCCAGCAGCAGTCCGGCTGGGCCGGCGGGGGCCAGCCGGGCGTGGCCTACCCGCACCAGCAGCACGCGCAGCTGCCGGGGCAGCCGATGCCGCCGTGGGGCCCGCAGGTCGCGCCGCCCGGCAGCGGCCCCCGGCCGGGCCGCATCGCCAAGTTCGCCGGCGCCGGTGTCGCCGTGTTCGCCCTGATGCTCGGCTCCGGCGTGGCCGGCGGAGCGCTCGCACTCGCACTCGACGGGGACGGCGGCGGTGTCACCCGCACCTACTCGGCCGCCCCGGTGATCAACAGCGCGGACCTGCCGAAGATCGCCGCGGCCGTGCAGGACAGCGTCGTCTCGATCACCACCGACAGCGGTGAGGGCTCCGGGGTGGTGCTCAGCGCCGACGGGTACGTGCTCACCAACAACCACGTGGTGGCCTCCGCCGCCGGCGACACCGTCCGGGTGGTCTTCGCCGACGGCACGAGCGCCGAAGCGAAGATCATCGGTACCGACCCGAAGACCGACCTGGCCGTGGTCAAGGCCAACGGCGTGAGCAACCTCAAGCCGGCCAAGTTCGGTGACAGCGACGCCATGCAGGTCGGCGACCAGGTGCTCGCCCTGGGCAGCCCGCTCGGCCTGCAGGGTTCGGTGACCTCGGGCATCCTGAGCGCCCGGGACCGCACCATCCGGGCCGGCGAGGGTCAGCCGCAGGACCCGAGCCAGCAGAGCCAGGCCGTCAGCTCGATCTCCGGCCTGCTGCAGACCGACGCGCCGATCAACCCCGGCAACTCCGGCGGCGCGCTGGTCAACACCCGGGGCGAGGTAATCGGCGTGAACACCGCCATCGCCACCTCCGGGCAGAGCACCGGCAACATCGGTGTCGGGTTCGCCATCCCCAGCAACAAGGCCAAGGACGTCGCGGGCAAGCTCCAGCGCGGCGAGAAGGTCAGCCACCCGTCGCTCGGGGTGGGCGTCAACCAGGCCGAGGGCGGTGGCGCGCTCGTCGCGTCGGTCACCGCGGGCAGCGCCGCCGAGAAGGCCGGCCTGCAGCGGGGCGACGTCGTCACCAAGTTCGGCGACAAGACGATCAACGACTCGGACGATCTGGTCGGCGCGGTGCAGGCCGGCAAGGTCGGCGACAGGGTCGAGGTGCAGTACAAGCGCAACGGTGTCGAGAAGACGGCAACCGTGACGCTCGCCGAGACGTCCTAACCAACAACTGAACCTGCCTCCTCCCTCCGGCGGCGGGTGGCGGGGCCGAGGGGGTCGGCTCCGTCACCCGCCGCGCTTTTCCCTTCGACGGCGGTTCACCCGGATCGGGTGAACCGCCGTCACCCGTACACCCGGCAGGTTCGGTGCACGAGGCGAGACGGAGGTGGAGGCCGGTGGATGTCCGTGACGACCAGCGGATCCAGCGCGACGTCCTGGCCGAACTGGCGTGGGACGCGCGGCTGCGACCGAACGAGATCGGCGTGACCGCCGACCAGGGGGTGGTCACCCTGACCGGGTTCGTGGACAGCACCGCCCGCGGCTGGGCGGCGACCCGCTGCGCGCAGCGCGTGCGCGGGGTGCGGGCGGTGGCCGACGAGATCGAGGTGCGGCTGACGAGCACTCCGGGACGTACCGACGCCGAGATCGCCATCGCCGCGTCCCGCGCGCTGGAGTGGGACAGCTTCGTCCCCGCCGAACGGCTGGACGTGACCGTGGCCAACGGCTGGCTGATGCTGCGCGGTGAGGTCGAGTTCGGCTGGCAGCGCCGCGCCGCCGAGGGCGAGGTGCGTCGGTTGGCCGGGGTGCGGGGGATCACCAACCTGATCGAGGTACGCCCACCGCAGCCGCCCGCCGGCGAGCGGCTGCGCCACGACGTCGAGCGCGCGCTGCTGCGCACGATCGGCGCGGACCGGGTGACCGTGGAGGTGGACGGCGACACGCTGGTCCTCGCCGGAGTGGTCCGGTCGTGGTGGGAACGCGACCAGGTCGAGCGGGTGGCCTGGTCCGCCCCGGGGGTGCGGGTGGTCCACGACCAGCTCCTGGTCGGCGGGTGAGCGTCCGTCTTGTCCGGTTTACCGGAGACGCCACGGGGAAACCGCCGCGGACCACGCCGACCGGCGACACCGGACCGGGGATCAACGGGGAGGACTCGTGGCCGTGACCCACCCGCCTGCCGACCGCTCGGGCGAGCGGTCGTTGCGCATCGCGATGGTGGTCCCGCCCTGGTTGTCCGTACCGCCCCCCGGCTACGGCGGGCTGGAGCAGGTGGTCGCCGCGCTGGTGGACGCGTTGACCGGGCACGGGCACGCGGTGACCCTGTTCGGCGCCGGCGGCGAGCACGGCACCGCCGCCGCCGGTTTCGTCTCCACCGTTCCCGAGGTCCAGTACGAGCGGCTCGGCGAGTCGCTGCCGGAGCTCGCCCACCTGGCCCGGGTGAACCGGCTGATCACCGCGGCCGACTTCGACGTGATCCACGACCACACCACGATCGGTCCGCTGGTCGCCGGCCGCCGGGCCGTCCCGACGGTGGCGACCGTGCACGGCAACCCGGTGGGGGAGTACGGCGACGTGCTCGGCGACGCCGACCAGGAGGTGGCCCTGGTGGCCATCTCGCATGCCCAGCGCCGGTTGAACCCCGGCCTGCCCTGGGCCGGCACGGTGCACAACGCGCTGGACATCCGTGGCTTCCCGCGCAAGACCGAGCCCGGTGCCGGGCCGGTGTTGTGGCTGGCGCGGTTCAGCCCGGACAAGGGCCCGGACGTCGCCATCCGGGCGTGCCGGGAGGCCGGGCTGCCGCTGCTGCTGGCCGGCAAGTGCAACGAGCCCGCCGAACGCCGCTACTACGAGCAGGTCGTCGCGCCGCTGGTCGACGACGACGTGACCGTCGTGCTCAACGCCGACCGCGCCGAGACCCTGCGGATGCTGGTCGACGCCCGCTGTCTGATCATGCCGATCCAGTGGGAGGAGCCGTTCGGCATGGTGATGCTGGAGGCTATGGCGACCGGTACCCCGGTGGTCGCCCTCGACCGGGGTGCCGTGCCGGAGCTGGTCCGGCCCGGGGTGACCGGGCTGGTGTGCGACCGTCCGGACGACCTTTCGGCGGCCCTGGTGGCGGCGCAGCGGCTCGACCCGGAGGACTGCGTGGCGCACGTCGCGGAGAACTTCTCGGTCGAGCGGATGGCCTACGGCTACGAGGAGGTCTACCGGCGCTTCGCCGCGAGCCGGTACGCGATCCGCGCACCGGCCCGGGTGCCGGCCCGCTGACCCACCCGGGTGCCGGCCGCCGGGTCAGACCTGCGCCGCACCCAGTTCGGCGATGGCGGCGTCCAGGCGCTGCGCGTACGCCGGACTGATGCCGCCCTCACCGAGGCGGACCGCGACCTTCTCGCGCAGCCGGGCCACCGGCGGTGCCAGCTCGTCCCGGCCGGAACCGACCGCCGCGGTCAGGTTGCGCAGCTCGTTGCGCAGGTCCAGGCCCACGTCGGAACGGATCTCGCCGGCGTTTAGCCCGTCGCCGATCAGCCGGTCGACGCGGTTCGCGGCCTCGACCAGGGTGCCCGGGTCCGAGCTGGGCGAGCCGGCACTCGACCGCGCCGACGGCGACGGGGTCGGGAGCCGGGGTGCCTCGGTGACCGGCGGGTCGAACGACGGGGGTGCCACCGGGCCGGTCGACGGCTGCGTCCGGGGTGCCGGCCGCTCGTCGGGCAGCAGGGCCACCCCGGCCAGCGCCACGCCGACCGCGAGGACCGCCGGAACCAGCAGCAGCGCGACCCTTCGACGTGACCGTCCGGCCGCCACCTCGGACGGCGCGTCCGCCGTCGTCGGCTCGGTGACCGGCTCAGGTGGCAGGGCCAGGGTGGACACCGGGACCGCGGTGGTCGAGGGCTCGGCCGGCAGCAGTTGGTCGCGCAGGGCGGTGGCGACCTGCCGGGCCGTCGGCCGGTCGGTCGGATCCCGGGAGAGGCTGCGCAGGCAGATCCGGGCCACCGCCGGCGGCAGCTCCGGAAGGTCGGCCAGGGTCGGCGGCGGGCCGCCGGCCAGCGCGGCGCTGAGCTGCTCCCAGGTGTCCGCCGGGTACGGAACCCGGCCGGTGAGCGCCTCGTGCAGCAGTACGCCCAGCGAGTACACGTCGCTGGCCGGCTGGGCTGGGGCGCCGTCGAGCCGTTCCGGGGCCACGTACGCGGGGGTGCCGAAGGTGCCGCCGTCCTCGTCCTCGTCCGGCGCGCCGATCCGGGTGGCGATGCCGAAGTCGAGCACCTTGACACCCATCGCGGTCATCATCACGTTGGCCGGGGTGATGTCACGGTGCACGATGCCGAGCCGGTGTGCGGCGGCCAGCGCGTCGGCGATCTGCGCGCCCACCTGGACCGCCTCGGTCCACGGCAGAGGCCCCTCGGTGAGCCGCAGCTCCAGCTCCTCGCCGCTGAGCAGTTCCATCACCACGAACGAGGTGATCGAGCCGTCCGGGTCGACCGTCTCGCCGTAGTCGTGCACCGAGGTGACGTGCGGGTGCACCAACTGCGCGGCGGCGCGGGCCTCCTCGCGCACCATGTCCCGGAAGCGGGCGTCGGCGGCCAGCGACGGTGCGAGCACCTTGAGCGCGACGACCCGGTCGAGGACCTCGTCGCGGGCACGCCAGATGACCGACATTCCGCCGGCGCCAACCTGGTCGACAAGCCGGTACCTGCGGGCCAGTAACCGGCCCGGGTGCAGCGCTGCCTTCACGGATCGCACCTGCCTCGGGGTGGGGGCCGTATCAGGTTGCGCGAATGTGTCCAGCCTGTCAACGGCGTCACCGCCCGCCGTCGACCGGCGGCGTCCGCGCTGCGCCGAACGCCGGGTGGCAGCGTCCCGCCGCCCGGCGGCGGGCCCGTGCCAGGATGAGAGGCATGGCGGGGGGACCGGTGGCGTTCGTACTCGGCGGCGGGGGAGTTCTCGGCGCGGTCGAGGTGGGCATGTTGCGCGCCCTGTTCCGCGCCGGCATCCAACCCGACCTGGTGCTCGGCACCTCCATCGGTGCGGTCAACGGCGCGCTGGTCGCCGCCGACCCGTCGGAGGCGGTGACCGACCGGCTGGTCCGGCTGTGGGCGTCGCCGGAGGCCAGCGAGGTGTACGGCGACTCCGTCGCCCGGCAGTTGCGCCGCTTCGCCGCCCGCACCCACCTGCACTCGCCCCGACCTCTGCGCCGGCTGCTCGAATCGGAGCTGGGCGTGGACACCACGTTCGCCGACCTGCGGGTGCCGTTCCGCTGCTGCGCCGCGCACATCGAGCGGGCCGCCGAGCACTGGTTCGACAGCGGGCCGGTGGTGCCGGCCGTGCTGGCCTCGGCCTCGGTGCCGGGCCTGCTGCCACCCATGGAGATCAACGGTGCGCACTACGTGGACGGTGGCATCGTCAACTCCATCCCCATCGGCGAGGCGGTGGCCGCCGGCGCCGGCCGGATCTTCGTCCTCCAGGTGGGCCGGATCGAACGCGAGCTGACCCCGCCCCGACGGCCGTGGGAGATCGCCCAGGTCGCGTTCGAGATCTCCCGCCGGCACCGCTTCTTCCGGGAGATGGCCGCGCTGCCCGAGGGGGTGGAGGTGCACGTCCTGCCGACCGGTGGGCTGAATCCGCGTGACGACACCCCGTGGGCGTACCGGGACATGGCGGCCGTGGGTCGGCGGATCAGTCGGGCCTACACCGCCTCCCGCCGCTACCTCGCGACCCACGTGGAACGCTGATGCCGCTGCCCCCCAGGTGGCTACGCCGGTTGTTGATCGCCCCCGCCGTGGTGCTGCTCGCGTTCCTCGTCGTCACCACGCTGCCGGTCTGGGCGCTGCTCGCCGCGGCTGCCTCCCCACTGGTCCCGGGCCGGCTCCGCCCGCTGCGGCTGCTCTGGATCGGCTGCGTCTACCTGGTGTGGGACGCTGGCGCGCTGCTCGCGCTGTTCCTGCTCTGGGTGGCCTCCGGGTTCGGCTGGCGGACCCGGTCGCCGGCCTTCCAACGCGCGCACTACGTGCTGGCCGGCTGGTTCCTGCGGGTGCTGTTCTGGCAGGCCCGCTGGACGCTGCGGCTGCGCATCGACGTGGTCGGCACGGACCCGGACACCGCGTTGCCCGGCCGGCCCGAGCTGGTGCTCTGCCGGCACGCCGGGCCGGGTGACTCGTTCATCCTGATCCACGGGCTGGTCAACTGGTTCCACCGGGAACCGCGGATCGTGCTCAAGGACAGCCTCCAGTGGGATCCGGCGATCGACGTGCTGCTCAACCGGCTGCCCAACCGGTTCATCGCGCCGACACCGGAGCGGGGTGAGGAGACCGTACGCCAGGTCGGGCACCTGGCCGACGGCCTGGACGACAACGACGCCTTCGTGATCTTCCCGGAGGGCGGCAACTTCACCCCCAAACGGCGGCTGCGTGCCATCGCCCGGCTGCGCTCCCTCGGCCTGGAGCGGATGGCGCAGCGCGCCGAGCGGATGCGTCACGTGCTCGCCCCGCAGCCCGGCGGGATGCTCGCCGCGCTCGACGCCGCCCCGGACGCCGGGGTCATCTTCGTCGCGCACACCGGCCTGGACCGGATGCTCACCGTCGCCGATGTCTGGCGGGAACTGCCCATGGACAAGCTGATCGTGATGCGGTTCTGGTCGGTGCCGCCGGAGGAGGTGCCGACCGGGCGACAGCAGCGCATCGACTGGCTCTATGACTGGTGGGCGCAGATTGACACCTGGATCGCGGCCAATCGGGACGCCGCCGCGTAGGGTGCGCTCGTGGACCAGATCTGCGTGGTGACGACGGTGGTGGATGCGCGTTCGGTTGCCGACGTGCTGGCGGCCGCGGCCGTCGCCGGGCGGCTCGCCGCCTGCGCCCAGGTCGGCGGGCAGGTGGACAGCACCTACTGGTGGCGCTCCGGTGTGGAGACCAGCACCGAGTGGTCGGTGCAGTTCAAGACCGCACCGGACCGGCTCACCGCGTTGGTCGACCAGATCCGGGTCAGCCATCCGTACGAGGTACCGGAAATCCTGGTGTCCAGGGTGGACAGCGGTGACCCCGGCTACGTCACCTGGGTACACGAGCACACCCGACCGTGAGTACGCGCACTCTGGGCGGCACCCGGGACGGGTTCCGATGATGTGCGGGTGGATGACACCCGCTATCCCTGCCCCGCCTGCGGCGCCCCGGCTGACCTGAACGCCGGCTGCGCCGGGTGCCGCCGCCCACCCGACCCGGTCGCCGCCGAGGTGGTCCGGCTGGGTCGGGAGGTCGCTCAGCTCGAGCCGCAGGTGGAGCAGGCCCGCCGGACGTACACCGAGCTGGCCGGGCGGCTGGCGGCCACGTCGCGGCGGCGGGCGGAGCTGGCGGCGCTCGTCCGTGCCGCGGTGGCGGTGCCCGTTGCGGGGCCGGCGCCGGTGCCCGCTCCGGCGACTCCGGCGGCTCCGGGGGTTGCGGAGACTCCGGCGGCTCCAGGGGTGGCGGAGGCGTCGACCCGGACGATCCAGGGTCTGCTCTTCGTCCTCGGTGGACTCCTGCTGGGCACCGCGGCGGTGGTGTTCACGGCGGTCGCCTGGGCGTCGGTCGGGGTCGGTGGACGGGCGCTGATCCTGGCGGCGTTCACCGCGCTTGCACTGGCCGTGCCGCTGCTGGCGGTCCGCCGGGGGTTGCGTGGCACGGCGGAGACGTTCGCCGCGGTGGGGCTGCTGCTGGTGGTGCTCGACGGGTACGCGGCCTGGTCGGTGAACCTGGCCGGAGTCGCCGGCTGGCCGGGCACCCGGTACGCCGCGCTGGTCGGGGGTGTCAGCGCGGCGGTCGCCGTGGCGTACGGCCGGTCCAGTGGACTGACCGGGCCGTGGTTCGCCGCGTTGCTGGGCGCGCAGCCGGTGCTGCCGCTGCTCGCCGCCAACGCGCGGCCGGACGCCGACAGCTGGGCGCTGGTCCTGCTCGGGGTGGCGCTGCTGGATCTGGCCGTGTTGGCGGCGCTGCGCGGCCGACCGGGGACGGCGCTGCTCGTCGGTCGGGTGGTGGCCGGCGCCGGGCACGTCGCGGCGCTCGTGGGTGCCGCTGGCTGCGCCGTCGTGTCGTTGCTGCTCGGCCGCGCCGCGGGCACACCGCTGCTGGCCGGGGTGCCGCTGCTGCTGGTCGTCCTGACCGCGCTCGCCGCGGCCCGGCTGGTCGGCGGCGCGACGCTGCGGACGGTGGCCGCCGGGCTGCTGGTGCCGGTGCTGGCTCTCGCGCTGCTGCGTCCGGTGGTCGAGCTGCGGCCGGCGCTGCTGCTGCTCGCGACGGCGGTGGTGGCCGTCGGCCTGGCCGCCGCGGTGCGCCTGCTGCCGGCGTCACCCGGATTGCGGGGGGCCGAGCCGAAGCGAGCCGAGCCGGCGGGGGCCGGGTCGAGCGCGGCCGGATCGGGCGTGGCCGGGTCGAGCGTGGTCGGTGCCCGCGACTGGCGGATCGGCCCGCGAGTGGGGGCGCTGCTGGTCGCCGCTGGTACGGCGCAGATCGCGGCGCTGATCACCGGTGTCCTGGCGGTCGCCGCCGCCAGCCGGTCGCTGCCACCGTGGGGCGGGGCAGACGCGGGTCCGGACCTGGACTGGGGCTGGCAGCTGGCACCCGCCGTGGCGCTGGCGCTCGGCGCGACGGCGCTGCTGGTGCCTCGGCGGGCGTGGGAGGTGCTCGCCACGGCCGGCGCGGTGGCGGTGCTGCTCGCGGTGCCGGCCGGCTGGACCGCGTCCTGGTCGGCCGTGCTGGCCGTGGACCTGGTCGGCGGGGCCGCGCTGCTGCTCGCCGTGCTGGCCCGCCCGGCGACCCGACCCGCCGTGCTGTCCACCCGCGCGCTGGGCGGCGCCGTCCTGCTCGGGCACGGACTGCTGGTGGCCCTGGCCGATCCGGTGGGTGCTCTCGTGGCGCTCGGCGTCATCGCCGTGGCCGGTCTGGCGCTCGCCGCGCGGCAGGCCGCCGGCCCGTACCGGCGGGTGGCCGGCGGGGGGCTTCTCGTCGCGCAGCTCGCACTGCCCGGGATCGCCGCGGTGGCGTCGTTCGCGGCGGGCGCGCCGCCCTGGTGGCAGGTCCGGCTCGCGCTGGCCGCCGCCGGGCTGCCGCTGGTCGCGGTCCTCGCGGCGCGTCGTCACCGGATCGGGCTGACCGGGTACGCGGTGACCGGCGGGGTGGCCGCGGTGACCGTACCCGGGCTCGCGCCCCTGGTCGCGGCGGGCGACGAGCCCCTCGCGCT
>NZ_WBKR01000173.1 GCF_008868155.1 Micromonospora sp. ALFpr18c | reverse complement strand
CTCAGCCAGGGGCGGCGGGGGCGGGGCACTGCCCGGGGCGCCGGATCCGGCGCGGCCCCCGAGTCGTCCAGCGGACCGTCCAATGGTGCGGACGGTCGGAGCGGTCGCACACGCATCTTGTCCTCGCCGTCCACCACCCGTCGAGTATTACCCATGCCCCGCCGAGCGTCAGGTCCACGTACCCTGGATGCCATGCCCCGGTACGAGTTCCGTTGCCGCGCCTGCGGTGACACCTTCGAGGTCAACCGTCCGATGGCGGCGGCCGGCGAGCCGGCGACCTGCCCGCAGGGACACGCCGACACGGTCAAGCTTCTTTCCGCGGTCGCGGTCACCGGTCGGGGCGCGGGCGGCCCGTTCGGTGGTGCGGCCCCGGCCGGGGGCGGCTGCTGCGGCGGCGCCTGCGGTTGCTGATCCGTTTGATTCGCTGCCGCCTGGCGGGCTGCCCTTGCCGGGAGCGGGTCCGAGTGGCACTTTGAGGCGGCACCTGCCCGGCCGTTCTCACGATGCGTGACCGCTCGGACTCAGGCAGCATGAACCCGACGTCACGGGCGGAGGTTCCACGCATGTCGCCACGGATCCAGCTCCCGAGCGGTTGGGTGACCTTCGTGTTCACCGACATCGAGGGCTCGACCCGGCTGGCCCAACTGCTCGGCTCGGACTACCGCCCGGTGCTCGCCGAGCACCGTCGCCTGCTGCGCCGGACGCTCGCCGGCACCGGTGGCGCCGAACTGTTGACCGAGGGCGACTCGTTCTTCCTGGCCTTCGACGACGCGACGGCGGCGATGACCGCCTGCCTGATCGCCCAGCGGGCGTTGGCGAGCCACGACTGGCCCACCCCGGAGGCGGCGCCCCGGGTGCGGATGGGCCTGCACACCGGCTACGCCGAGCCGCGCGACGGGGAGTACGCCAGCCCCGAGGTGCACCGGGCGGCCCGGGTGGCCGCCGCGGCGCACGGCGGGCAGGTGCTCTGTTCGGCGTCCACGGCGCGGCGGGCCGACCCGCTGCCCTCCGGTGCCACGCTGCTCGACCTGGGCCTGCACCGGCTGCGCGGCTTCGACGACCGGGAACGGCTGTTCCAACTCCTCGCGCCCGGCCTGGAGCGGCAGTTCCCCCGACCGCGCACGGCCGACGCGGTGGCGCACAACCTGCCCACGCAGGTGACCTCGTTCGTCGGACGGCAGACCGAGCGCGTCGAGCTCGGCCTGCTGGTGGAGCAGCACCGCCTCGTCACGGTGCTGGGCGCCGGTGGCGCGGGCAAGACCCGACTCGCGGTGGAGCTGGCCTGCGGCGTGGTCGAGGCGTACCCGGACGGGGTGTGGTTCGTCGACATCGCCTCGGTGACCGACCCGGGGTTGGTGGCGTTCGCCATCGCCGCCGTGCTCGGGCTGAGACCCGAGCCGGGCCGTCCGATGCTGGACACGCTTGTCGAGTACGCGGCCAGCCGTCGGATGCTGGTCGTGCTCGATACCTGCGACACGCAGCCGGCGGCGTGCGCGGAGGTCATCGCGCGGCTGCTCTCCGGTGGCGGGGGCGTGCGGGTGCTGGCGACGAGCCGAGAGTCGTTCAGCCTGCCCGGTGAGGTGGTGTGGCGGATTCCGCCGCTCTCGGTGGACCCGCAGACCGACGGCGCGGAGAGCGACGCGGTGGCGCTTCTGCTGGACCGTACGACGGCGGCGCGTGGCGGCCGGCGACCGGAGGCGGCCGAGTCGGCCGACCTGCGCCGGGTGGTGCAGCGGCTCGACGGGTTGCCGCTCGCCATCGAGCTGGCGGCGGCCCGGCTGCGGGTGCTCTCCGTCGGTCAGCTCGCCGAGCGGCTGGACGACGTGCTCGGCACGTTGGACGCCGGTCGGGAGGATCCGGATCCGCCGCCGGTGGAGCGGGGTTGGTCCGGCAACCAGCAGGACACGGTGGACCTCGTGGCGGCGGCGGCCGGGGCGTCGCCGCCGACGCCGGCGAGCAGGGCGGTGCAGCGTTCGGCCACCGAGCGGCACCTGACCATGCAGGCCACCGTCACCTGGTCGTACCGGACGTTGGGGCCGCGAGCCGCCCGACTGCTGCGGTGGTTGGCGGTCTTCGCCGGCCCGGTGGATCTGGCGACGGTGGAGTGGCTGCTGGGTGACGACCCGCTGGATCCACTGTCGGTGCTGGTGGACAAGTCGATGGTGCTGGCCGAGCCGCGCGCCGCCGGCAGCACGTACCGGATGCTCGATCCGATCCGGGCGTACGCGGCACGGCGGCTGGCCGAGGCCGGCGAGGAGCAGGCTGCCCGGGACCGGCACGTGGCCTGGTCTGCGCACGCGCTGGAGCGGGCGCATCTGGGCACCGACGGGCGGCCGGTGACGCTGTCGCTGTACGCCCTCGACCCGCTCGCCGGTGAGCTGCGGGCCGCGTTGCGCTGGTGTGCCACTGGTGGCAGTGCCCGCGCCGGCCTGGGTCTGGCCGGAGGGCTGGACCAGTGGTGGCGGGAGCGCGGGCTGGCCCGGGAGGGGCGGCTGTGGCTGTTCCGGCTGTACGGGCGGATCGCCGAGACGGGTGAGCGGATTCCGGAGGCGGAGCTGGCGGCGGCGTACCACATGCACTCGCTGCACGCCGGCGCGGACGGCGAGTTCGCCGAGGAGCTGCGCTTCTCCCAGCGGGCGGAGGCCGCCGCCCGGCAGGCCGGCGACGCCGGGCTGCTGGCACGGGTGCTCGCCGGTCGCGCGGCGCCGCTGGTCGACATGGGCCAGTTCGCCGAGGCCGAGCGGGTGTGCCGGGAGGTCATCGACTGGGCGCACGGGCAGGACGTGGTCGGCGAGGCGTTGTTCGCGGTGTTCAGCCTGGCCGAGCTGCTGTGGCGGCGGGGCGCGTTGGAGGAGGCCGCGGACCTGTTGGGGGCGGTGCGTCCGGTGGAGGCGGCCCGGCCGGTGGAGCGGGGTCGACGGTCGGTGGACATGCTGCTCGGGATGGTCGCGCTGGCCCGGGGTGACGTGATCGCGGCGCACGAGCATCTGCTGGTGGCGTTGCGTTCCCGGATGGGCCACGGTTATCACGGCCGGGCGTGCGACACGTTGAACGCGATCGCGGTGCGTTGCGCGGCCGGCGGGGAACGGCTGACCGCCGCTCGACTGTTCGGAGCGGCGCAGGCCACCCGGGCCAGCATGCGGTCGACGCCCGGCATCTACGGCGGCTACTGGGCCGATCAGCAGGCGGAGCTGCGTGCGGCGCTGGGCGACGCGGCCTTCGACGACGCGTACGGCGAGGGTGCGGAGTTGGGGCTGGACGAGGCCGCCGCGCTGGCCCTGGACGTGGAACACCCGGATCTGGCGGCGGATTCGACCCGCTTCAGCACGGGCCTGTCCCAACCGACCCCCCGCCAGCCCGCCGACCCCGACCGCCACCCAGCAACAAGAACCGAACGCGCCTAGCTCGGGTCGATCATGGAGTTGTGGTGGGAGACATTCCGCTCTTCCGCGGCCAAAGCCCCCACCACAAGTCCATGATCGACGTGGGTCAGGGTGGGTTGGGGTGGGGTGGGGGTTAGCGGGTTGCGGCCTTGGCTTCGGCTTCGGCCTTCATTCGGGCGGCGCGGTCGATGTCGGCCTGCTGGACGGCCGCTACCGAGCCGAAGACCTTGACTGCCTGGTAGTAGGTCCAGGCCAGGCTGTAGCAGGCCGGGCGGACGACCGAGTTGTAGGTCGCGCAGACCCGCTTCAGGTCCTCGTAGAACGCGCTGTCGAGGCGGGACTTGTTGGCGGAGAACTGGCCGGCCGCCTTGTAGTTGCGGTAGCCGAAGTCGTGCCGGTAGCAGCCCAGGTTGAAGGTGAAGCCGAGCGGGTTGTCCGGGCTGGACGAGCAGTAGTCGGTGGACCAGTCGAAGTTGTACTCGGCCCAGGGTGCCCGGTTGACCCGGGCGCTGTTCCAGGAGTTGTAGCTGGACACGCTGGTCTGCGTCCAACTGGACAGCACGGACAGCTTCTGTGCGGGGGTGACGGCGGCGGCGGCGGGGGAGGCGATGGCGAGGGTGGCGAGCAGCGCGAGCGCGCCCGAGGCGAGCAGGGTGGCGAGACGTCGGGGCACGGGTTACCTCCGCGGGGGTGAGCGGGTGGGCCGGAAGTTACCGGCGGGTTACCGGATGTCGATGAGTGTCAATCAGCTGATCAACTAGGCGGTATGCGCCTCGCCAACTATTGGTGACATGCGCCGAAACAGACGAATGCCCCGGGCGCGCGAGACGCCCGGGGCATTCGGAAAAGCGGGTCAGCGCAGGGCAAATGCCGGCGGACTGACCGGGCTCTCGTTGGCCAGTCGGTCCAGCGAGGTCACCTGGTAGGTGTAGCGCCGGCCGGGCTCGGCCGACGTGTCCACCCAGGACTGCGACCCGCCCGGTACGGCCCGGACGGTGTCGATCAGGTGCGCGGCGTCCGCGGTGGCGCACCGACCGGGCAGCGAGGTGCCGTCGAAGCGGTAGATCGCGTACGAGGTGGCGGTGCCCAGCGGGCCGACGCCGTCGGCCGGCTGACGCCAGGTGAGGCGTACCCCGTCGGCCTGTCGGCTGGTCCCGGTGACCACCGGGAAGAGCAGCGGCTTGGCCGGCAGGTGCGGTATGGCCGGCACCAGTGCCGGGCGCGAGTAGTGCTCGGCGGCGTAGATGTCGGTGGCGCCGAGCCGGTTGGCCCGCACCTGCACGGCGGAGAAGTGCAGGTTGCCCTGCACCTCCGGGTACGACCGGTTGAGCGTCAGGTGGTCGGACAGCTCACGCGGGTTCTGCCAGAACGGCCCGTACGCCGGATCGCCGCTCTTGTAGTCGGCCTGGCCGATGTAGAGCTGCACGCGGGTGCCGCGCACCGTCTCGGCCCACCACGGCACCAGGCGCGCGTAGTCGGCGGCCGGGTACTGGCCGATGTACCAGTACAGTTGTGGCACCACGTAGTCGATCCACTCCTGCTTGACCCACTTGCGGGTGTCGGCGGAGATGATGTCGTACGACTGGCTGCCGGTGGTGTCCGAGCCAAGCGGGTCGGCGGTCTGGTTGCGCCAGATGCCGAACGGGCTGACGCCGAACTTCACCCACGGCTTCGCCGCCTTGATCTTGCCGTTCATCTCCTGGATCAGCAGGTTGATGTTGTCCCGCCGCCAGTCCGCCCGGTCGGTGAAGCCCCGGTTGTGGGCGGCGAACGTGGCGTCGTCGGGCACCTGGTAGCTGCCGCTGGGGTAGGGGTAGAAGTAGTCGTCGAAGTGGACGCCGTCGATGTCGTACCGCTTGACCGCGTCCATCATCGCGGTCTGCACGAACTCGCGGACCTCGGGGATGCCGGGGTTGTAGTAGAGCCGGCTGCCGGCGACGCCGGCTGGCGGGTAGGCGAAGGTCCAGTCGGGGTGTTGCCGGGCCGGGTGGCCGGGGGCGAGTTGGGTGAGGTCGGCGCCGGCGCCGCCGGGGGTCGGCATGGAGACGCGGTACGGGTTGAACCAGGCGTGGAATTCCAGGTTGCGCTTGTGCGACTCGTCGACCAGGAAGGCCAGCGGATCCCAGCCCGGGTCCTGGCCGCGGACGCCGGTCAGGTACTCCGACCAGGGCTCGTACGGCGAGGGCCAGAGCGCGTCGGCGGTCGGGCGGACCTGCACCACGACGGCGTTGTGGTGCAGCCGTTCGGCGAGGTCGAGCAGCTCGCGATACTCGGCCTGCTGGGCGGCGATCCGGTCCGGGCTGGTCTGGGACGCCTTGCTGGGCCAGTCGATGTTGACGACCGACGAGATCCACATGGCCCGGAACTGCCGCTTGAGGGTGGCCGGGTCGGTGGTGCAGGTGGCGGTGGTGGTGCTGGTGGTGCCGGGTGCGGCGCTCGCGGGGGTGGTGGTGACGAGCGTGCCGAGCAGGGCTACGGCCAGCCCGGCGGCTCCGAGTCGTGTGGCCTTCATGCGGTGTGTCCCTTCGTTGGGGCTACCGGATGTTCCGCGCGGCACCGTCCGGCAAGATTCGCCGTCGATGTCCGCGTTTCTGGAAGGAAATTTTCACAGTCTGGCCATCGACGCAAGGGTTCGTGGTTGACCATTCCCGCCGCTGGGTAGCAACGCCGGCTACCGGCCGCCACGGTGGTGGTCGCACGGTGGGAGGGCTGAGCGCATGTCCGTGCTGCGAACAAAACCGATCAAGGACGTGATAGCTCAAGGTGAGGCGGACGGCTCCGACGGCCAACTCGGCCTGAAGAGGCGCCTCGGTGCGATCGACCTCACCGGCTTCGGTATTGGGATCGTGATCGGCACCGGCATCTTCACGCTCACCGGGATCGAGGCCCGCGACAGCGCCGGACCGGGCGTCGTGATCTCCTTCGCCATCGCCGGCGTGGTCGCCCTGCTCGCCGCCCTCTGCTACGCCGAGCTGGCCTCCAGTGTGCCGACCGCAGGCAGCGCCTACACCTACGCGTACGCCACCATGGGTGAGATCGTCGCGTGGATCATCGGCTGGGA
The DNA here is from genome assembly GCF_008868155.1 of Micromonospora sp. ALFpr18c. Taxonomy (GTDB): domain Bacteria; phylum Actinomycetota; class Actinomycetes; order Mycobacteriales; family Micromonosporaceae; genus Micromonospora. The sequence goes on along the minus strand of NZ_WBKR01000173.1, from coordinate 7,328 downwards.
CCTGCTGCTGGAATTCGCACTCGGCGCCGCCGTGGTCGCCCGCGGCTGGTCCGGCTACCTGGCCGAACTGCTCGACCTGCCGACCCGGTGGTTCGGCGAGGAGGGCAGCACGGTCAACATCGGCGCCATCGCCATCGTGCTGATCCTCGGCATCGTCGCGATCGTCGGCATCCGGGAATCCGCCCGGATCACCAACCTGCTGGTGCTGGTCAAGGTGGCCATCTGCGTGTTCGTGGTGGTCGCCGGGCTGTTCTTCGTCAAGGCCGCCAACCTCACCCCGTTCATCCCGCCGGCCGAGCCCGCCGGTAGCGGCGACGACGGCATCAAGCAGCCGGTCACCCAGGCGCTGTTCGGGCTGGAACCGTCGGTTTTCGGCTTCGTCGGGGTGCTCAGCGCCGCCGCCGTGGTGTTCTTCGCGTACACCGGCTTCGAGGCCGTCGCCAACCTGGGCGAGGAGACGCGCAAGCCCAGGCGGGACCTCACCCTGGGCCTGCTCGGCACGCTGCTGATCTCCACCGTGCTCTACATCGGTGTCTCGCTGGTGGTCGTCGGCATGGTGCCGTACACCGAGATCGACCGGGGCGCCCCGATCGCGTCGGCGTTCGAGGCGGTCGGCGCCGGCTGGGCGGCCGTACTGGTCTCCATCGCCGCCGTCGCCGGTCTGACCAGCGTCATCCTCGTCGACCTGGTGGCCATGGGCCGGATCGGCTTCGCCATCGCCCGCGACGGGCTGATCCCGCCGTCGATCGCGGCCGTGCACCCGCGCTGGGGCACCCCGTACCGGATCTCGGCGATCATGACGGTGGCTGTCGCGCTGCTGGCCGGCTTCCTGCCGCTCTCGGCCCTGGCCGACCTGGTCAGCATCGGCGCGCTCTGCGCGTTCGTGCTCGTGTCGATCGCGGTGCCGATCCTGCGCCGCAAGCGCCCGGACCTGGAGCGGCCGTTCCGGGTGCCGTTCTCCCCGGTGCTGCCGATCTTCTCCGCGCTGGCCTGCCTCTATCTGATGCTGAACCTGTCGGTGGAGACCTGGCTGCGGTTCCTGGCCTGGATGCTGCTCGGCGCGATCATCTACTTCGGCTACGGCTACCGCCGCAACCGGCTGGCCCGCCACGAACCGGCCGTCGCCCCGGCCCCGCGCGAGCCCACCGCCTGAGTCGACGCGTGCGGAGGGGCCGAGCGCCCCTCCGCACGATCGGCTCAGGGACGCGACTGCGACGTACCGGTCGGGCCCTTGACGACCGGCTTGCCGTCGACCCACGTCACCTCGTCGAGCCACACCTGGCGGCTCGGGCTCTCGCAGACCGCGTAACCCTCGGCGTACTCCGCCCTGTCGTACGCGTTGGCGGCGAAGAAGAGCAGTAGCCGGTCCGCAAGGGGTGCCACCTTTCCTCAGTGCCGGAGCCGGTTGACCGCTGTCACGGTCCGCCCGGTGTCCCTCGTTTCTACAACGTTGTAGGCAACGTTGTAAAGGGCTGATGACGAGGTATGGTGCGCTGGGTTACATCGGGGAGGTTGCGGAGTGCGGCACAGGCTCAAGGACGTCGCCGAACGGGCGGGCGTCTCGGTGAAGACGGTCTCCAACGTGGTGAACGGCTACGTGCACGTCCGGCCGGACACCCGCGCCCGTGTCGAGGAGGCCATCGCCGAACTCAACTACCGGCCTAACCTCTCCGCCCGACACCTGCGTAAGGGCCGCACCGGTGTGATCGCCCTGGCCGTACCGGAACTGGACATCCCGTACTTCGCCGAGCTGGCCCGCTACGTGGTGACCGCTGCCGCCGACTTCGGCTGGACGGTGCTGATCGACCAGACCGGCGGCGGACGCGAGCAGGAACGGGTGGTCGCCTCCGGCATCACCGACCACCTGATCGACGGGTTGATCTTCAGCCCGCTGGCCCTCACCGCGGAAGACCTGGCCGGCCTCGACGGCACGCCGATGGTGCTGCTCGGCGAACGGGTCGACCACGGCCCGGCCGACCGCGTGGTGATCGACAACGTGGGCGCGGCCCGGGAGATCACCGCCCACCTCGTCGGCCTCGGTCGACGTCGGATCGCGGCCATCGGCTCGCAGCGCACCGACGAGGGCGCCAGCGCCCGACTGCGCCTGGCCGGCTACGCCGACGCGCTGCGCGCCGCCGGCCTGGACTACGACGAAGCCCTCGTGGCACCCGCGCCGGCCTGGCACCGCGCCGACGGCGCGGCCGCGATGCGCGGCCTGCTCACTTCCGGGGTACGCCCCGACGCCGTCTTCTGCTTCAACGACACGCTCGCCCTCGGCGCCCTGCGGGCCCTGCACGAGGCCGGCCTGCGGGTGCCCGAGGACGTGGCGGTGGTCGGCTTCGACGACATCGAGGACGGCCGGTTCTCGATCCCGACCCTGAGCACCGTCGCCCCGGACAAGGCGCAGATCGCCCGCCTGGCCGTGGAACTCCTGGCCAACCGCCTGGACGGCGACCGCACCGCCCCGGCCCGGGAGCTGTCCGCCCCCTACCGCCTGGAGCTGCGCGAATCCACGCAGACCCCCTAGTCGAAGAAGCGGGCCAGGTGGGACTTGGACGCCGGTTCGGCGTCCGGGGGAAGGGGAGTCAGGTCGGCGAAGATCGAGGCGCCGTCGCAGCCCGCGTGCAGGGGATACCAGCGCGGTGTGCCCGGTGGCCGGAGCTGACAGATCCCCTTGAACGTCTGCACGTCCATCAGCCGGACGTGGGTCGGGTCCGCCACCGCGTTCACATGCCCCCACCAGGGGCTCATGACGTGCAGTACGCCGCCCGGGCGGAGCACCCGGTGGCACTCGTCGACCAGCGGCAGGAAATCGATCAGGTGCTCCAGGATGTGCACCGCGAAGAGGACGTCCACCGAGTTGTCGGCCAGCGGCAGCGAGCCAGACAGGTCCGCCACGGCGTCCACCCCCGGCGCCGGATAGATGTCCAACCCCAGGTTGCTCGGCCACTGCTTGGTCGGCCCGCAACCGAGGTCCACCACCACCGGCTCCCGGCCACCGACACCCACGCGGCACCAGACGCCGTACACCCCGGCCAGTCGCCCCACCAGCTCACGGACCAGCCGCAGGTCGGCGGGCTCGGGCACCTCGCCGCTCAGATGGGCCACACCCCGGTCGAACCGCACCTCCACGGCCAGACCACGCAGCCGTTCGTCGTGCCGGACCTGGTCCGCCCACGCCTGCGCGAGGAAATCGTCGATCGCCCGCAGCCGGTCGGCCGAGGGCGGAGTCTGTGCCAAAGCGACCATTCGGGCCACCTCCCGCCGCGCGATACCCGCATACGCGCCCGTTATGCCCCGCTCGTCCGCCTCGATGCCGACTCGGGTGCGGCCCGCCGTTGAGGGTGTCGCAGGATGCGAGGCAGGACCGGAATCAGCGTGATGCCACACAGGCATCAAGATGACTCTCCGGCATCACGTTCAACGGAGACATCGGCTCCGCTCGGGCATGAGGCGAGTCGCGAACGACCAACTCCTCCCATGCCACCGCAGTCAACCCGGCGCGGTCGGCCCGGCGCGGTCGGGTCAGCCGGACAGGGTGCGGCGGCCACCGCGCATCCGCTGCCGGGGCGGCGGGGCGGCTGGCTTCGGCCGCTTGAGGTGATAGCGGTGCAGCTCGTTGTTGCCGGGCAGGGACGGGTCCTCGCTCATCGCGACCAACTCCCAGCCCTGGTCGCCGGCCCGGTTCAGGTGGGCCAGTGCGGTGTCGCCGTACGGCGTCACGTCGACCATCGAGCCGTCCGGGCCATACCAGACGAAGACGACCTCCCAGCCCAGGTCGTTGGTCGCGGCCTGACGGCGGCGGACCAGCAGGGCGTACTCCCACTTGAGCATGGCGTCATTCTCACCCCCCGGCGGCCCGCCGGCACGGATCAATCCTCGGCGATCCGCCCGGCGTCGACCCGCAGCCGTCGGTTCGTCTCGATCGCGGCCAGCATCCGCCGGTCGTGAGTCACCAGCAGCAGCGTGCCCGGGTAGCTGGCCAGCGCCGACTCGAGCTGCTCGATGGCGGGCAGGTCCAGGTGGTTGGTGGGCTCGTCGAGCACCAGCAGGTTGACCCCGCGCCCCTGGAGCAGGGCCAGCGCCGCGCGGGTCCGCTCGCCCGGGGAGAGGGTGGCCGCCGGCCGCGGCACGTGCGCCGCACGCAGGCCGAACTTGGCCAGCAGGGTCCGTGCGTCGGCCGGCGACAGGTGGGGTACAGCCGTCTGGAACGCGTCGATCAGCGGCGCGTCGCCGAGGAACAGGCCGCGGGCCTGGTCCACCTCGCCGACCACCACGCCGGGCCCGAGCGAGGCGGTGCCCTCGTCCAGCGGCAGCCGCCCCAGCAGCGCGGCCAGCAGCGTGGACTTGCCCGAGCCGTTCGCCCCGGTCACCGCGACCCGGTCCGCCCAGTCGATCTGGAGGTCGACCGGGCCGAGGGTGAAGCCGCCCCGGCGTACCACCGCGGAGCGGAGCGTGGCCACGACGGCGCCGGCGCGGGGCGCGGCGGCGATCTCCATCCGCAGCTCCCACTCCTTGCGGGGCTCCTCCACCACGTCCAGCCGTTCGATCAGCCGCTCGGTCTGCTTGGCCTTGGCGGCCTGCTTCTCGCTCGCCTCGCTGCGGAACTTGCGGCCGATCTTGTCGTTGTCGGTGGCCTTGCGTCGGGCGTTCTTCACGCCCTTGTCCATCCAGCCACGTTGGGTGCGCGCCCGCGCCTCCAGGCCGGCCTTCGTGTCGGCGTACTCCTCGAAGTCCGCGCGGGCGTGCCGGCGGGCCACCTCGCGCTCCTCCAGGTAGGCCGCGTAGCCGCCGCCGTAGTGGTTGACCTGCTGCTGCGGCAGGTCCAGCTCCAGCACCCGGGTCACCGTGCGGGTGAGGAACTCCCGGTCGTGGCTGACCAGCACCGTGCCGGCCCGCAACCCGGTGACGAACTCCTCCAGCCGCTCCAGCCCGGCCAGGTCCAGGTCGTTGGTCGGCTCGTCGAGCAGGAACACGTCGTACCGGCTGAGCAGCAGCGACGCGAGCCCCGCCCGCGCCGCCTGGCCGCCGGAGAGCCCGGTCGTCGGGTGGTCCAGGTCGACCGCGAGACCCAGGTCGGCGCTCACCTGCTCGGCGCGTTCGTCCAGGTCCGCGCCGCCGAGGGCGAGCCAGCGCTCCAGCGCGTCCGCGTACGCGTCGTCCGCGCCGGCCTTCCCCTCGGTCAGCGCCTCGGTCGCCGCGTCCAGCGCCGCCTGCGCGGCGGTCACCCCGGTCCGGCGGGCCAGGAAGTCGTGGACCGTCTCGCCCGGTCGCCGTTCCGGCTCCTGCGGCAGGTGCCCGACGCTCGCCGTGGGTGGGCTGAGCCGCACGCTGCCGGCCTCGACCGGCAGCAACCCGGCGAGGGTACGCAGCAGCGTCGACTTGCCGGCTCCGTTCGGCCCGACCAGCCCGACCACGTCGCCGGGGGCCACCACCAGGTCCAATCCGGCGAACAGCGGGCGGTCGCCGTGCCCGGCGGCCAGGTCCTTGACGATCATCGTGGCGCTCATCAGGACGGCAGCCTATCCGGCTGCCCGCATACGAGCCGACGGCAGCGGGCAGACTCAACGGCGTGGTGACCACACTGGCGATCGACTGCGGTGGCGGCGGCATCAAGGCGTCGGTGCTCGACGAGGCTGGCACGATGCGGGCCCGGCCGCTCCGGGTGCCCACCCCGTACCCCCTGCCGCCCGCGCTGTTCGTCCGGACCCTGCGGGATCTGGGCGGCCGTCTGCCGACGGCGGACCGGCTGACGGTCGGCGTACCCGGGATGATCCGGCACGGCGTGGTGGTGGCCACCCCGCACTACGTGACCCGCAGCGGCCCCCGCAGCCGGGTCGACCCGGAGCTGCTCGCCGAGTGGTCCGGATGGGACGCGCGGGGAGCGTTGGCCGACGCGTTCGGGGTGCCGGCGCTGGTGCTCAACGACGCCGAGGTGCACGGGGCGGGTGTCGTCGCCGGCACCGGCTGCGAGCTGGTGCTGACCCTGGGGACCGGGCTGGGCAGCGCGCTCTTCGACGGCGGGGTGCTCGCACCGCACCTGGAGCTGTCGCACGCGCCGGTGCGCTGGGGCACCACCTACGACACGTACGTGGGTGAGCCGGAGCGCCGCCGGCTCGGCGACGCCTTCTGGTCCCGACGCATCCGGCAGGTGGTGGACGGTCTCCGCCCGGTGTTCCGTTGGGACCGGCTCTACCTGGGCGGGGGCAACTCGCGGCTGATCCGGCCGGAGCAACTGGCCCGGATGGGCGACGACGTGGTGGTGGTGCCCAACACGGCCGGAATCGTCGGCGGTGTCCGTGCCTGGGAGCTGGCCGCCGGCCGCCGGGACGCCCGAACCTGACCCGATCGCGACCCGATCCCGACCCCGGGAACAGTCGCCAAACGCCCATTGTTGTGCCAGCGTCGGAACAGGTGACGGTGCGACCCGAGGAGGTGGGCAGATGGATCTTCTGGCGGACTACCGGCGGGCGACCATGTTCTTCGAGACCGGAGACCCGAGCGGAGCGGCCCGACTGCTGGAGCCGATCGTCGACGCCGAACCCGGCAACGCGGCGGTCCGGCAGCTGCTGGCCCGGGCGTACTTCCAGTCGGCTCAGCTCAACCGGGCCGAGCAGCATCTGCGGGAGCTGGTCGACCGCGACCCGAGCGACCACTACGCGCACCACGTGCTCGGTCGGACGCTGGAGCGGCTGAACCGGCACTCCGACGCGCTGCGGCACCTGCGGATCGCCGCCGCCATGTACGCGGCCAACGACGACTACCGGGCGGCGTTGGAGCGGGTTGAAGCCCGGGTGGGCGGCACGCGCTGACGCGCATCCGGTGACGAGCAGGGGCGGTCCTTCGGGGCCGCCCCTTCGTCGTCCGGCAGGCGGGCCGCCGGGCGTGCCTAGGATGGCGGACATGGGACCTGACCGGCCGGGGGCTGCGGCATGAAGCTCAAGCTGGACCTGCACGACATCTTCAACAAGGGGCAGGACATCGACCGCGCGTTGCGCGGGATCATGGATGAGGCGGTGGCGAAGAAGGCCACCCTCGTCGAGATCATCCCCGGCAAGGGGTCGGGGCAGCTCAAGAAGCGGGTGCTGCGGTTCCTCGACCAGAAGGACGTCAAGCAGCTCTACCACCGCGTGGAGAAGGACTCGAAGAACTTCGGCCGCCTCTTCGTCCACTTCCGCTGGAAGTAGAAGCGGCATGGCCTCTGACGCGAAGATTCCCTTCGCGTCAGAGGCGGTTGGTTCGCTTCACGACGCGTTCTCCAGGGTGACGCGGTATCCCATGGCTTCGAGTTGATGGATGGCTCGTTTCTTGAATCGGTCGGGGTGCAG
>NZ_WBKR01000172.1 GCF_008868155.1 Micromonospora sp. ALFpr18c | reverse complement strand
CTGTTAGTGGGCACCTAGGTGGGCCAGGAGGTCTTGACGGGTCAGGACGCCCTTGGGCTTGCCGTCGACCAGGACCAGGGCGGCGTCGGACTTTTCCAGCAGGCCGACAGCCTCGCTGACCGGCTGGCCACCACCGATCATCGGCAGCGGGTCGCCCATGTGCCGCTCGATGGTGTCGTGCAGGTGGGCCTGACCGGTGAACAGCGCGTCGAGCAGGTCCCGCTCGGCGATCGAGCCGGCGACCTCACCGGTCACCACCGGCGGCTCCGCCTTGAGCACCGGCAGTTGGGAGACGCCGTACTCGCGCATGTAGTCGATCGCGTCGCGGACCGTCTCGGTCGGGTGCACGTGCACCAGCTCGGGCAGCCCGCCCGGCTTGCTGGCCAGCGCGTCGGCCACCGTCGGCTCGGTGCCGGAGTTGTCGAGGAAGCCGTACCGGGCCATCCACGAGTCGTTGAAGATCTTCGACAGGTAACCCCGCCCGCCGTCGGGCAGCAGCACCACCACCACGTCGTCCGGGCCGGCCTTGCGCGCCACCTCCAGGGCGGCGACCACCGCCATCCCGCAGGAGCCGCCGACCAGCAGCCCCTCCTCGCGGGCCAGCCGCCGGGTCATCTCGAAGGACGCCTTGTCGGACACCTCGACGATCTCGTCGGCCACACCCCGGTCGTACGTCTCCGGCCAGAAGTCCTCGCCGACGCCCTCCACCAGGTACGGCCGGCCGGTGCCGCCGGAGTAGACCGAACCCTCCGGGTCGGCCCCGATGACCCGCACCCGACCCTTGGACGCCTCCTTGAGGTACCGGCCGATGCCGGAGATCGTGCCGCCGGTGCCGACGCCCGTGACGAAGTGGGTCAGACCGCCCTCGGTCTGCTTCCACAGCTCCGGACCGGTGGTCTCGTAGTGCGACCGCGGGTTGGCCGGGTTGCTGTACTGGTCAGGCTTCCAGGCGCCGGGGATCTCCCGGGTGAGCCGGTCGGAGACGTTGTAGTACGAGCGCGGGTCCTCCGGAGCGACCGCGGTCGGGCAGACCACCACCTCGGCGCCGTACGCCCGGAGCACGTCCTGCTTGTCCTGGCTGACCTTGTCGGGGCAGACGAAGACACACTTGTAGCCCTTGAGCTGGGCCACCAGGGCCAGCCCGACACCGGTGTTGCCGCTGGTCGGCTCGACGATCGTGCCGCCCGGCTGGAGCAGGCCCGCCGCTTCGGCGTCCTCCACCATGCGCAGGGCGATCCGGTCCTTCACCGAGCCACCCGGATTCAGGTACTCGACCTTGGCGAGCACGGTGGCCTGGATGCCCTCGGTGACGTTACGCAGACGTACTAGCGGGGTGTTGCCGATCATGTCGACGACGTTGTCGTAGTACTGCACGGTGTGCCCTTCGTTGCGGCGCCGGCGACGGCGGCCGGGCAGACGTTTCCTCGCCGCCCAGCGTACGTGCCGTCAGGGCACCAGGCCCCCGGGGATGACCGAGCTGCGCCGCGCCTCCCACTCCAGGAAGCGGTCGGTCTCGGCGAGCACGCTACCGGCCAGCCAGGTGATCATGACGGCGTCGTCGGCCAGCCCGAAGATCGCCAGCGGGATCTCCGGGAGCAGATCGATCGGCGAGACGATGTACGCCGTCGCGGCCGTCATCAGGGCCAGGCGGAGGCCGCCGTCGTACTCGCCCCTGGTGGTGGCCCGGATCATCCGGGGCAACGCCGCCAACCGGGTGCCCAGCGACGGGCCGCCGCGCGCCCCGGCCGCCAGTGCCCGGGCCAGTGCCGTGAACGCCGCGCTGCGCTTCAGTGTCTTCCCCATCGTCGCGCTCCTCTCCGCCGGATCAGCGTGGCGGGTCGGCGCAAGTCGGCCGGCCTCCCCCGTACTGGTACCCCGTCGCGTCGGTTTCCAGGCACCCGGGTGCCGTCACGACGACAGCGGCGTGTCGGGCCGGCGCGATAATGTCGCGGTATGGGGGTGGCTGGTTCTGTCGTACCCGTTGGTCCGCGCTGGCGACACGCCCGGCGGGTCGTCCGCCTGGCGGCGATCGGGACGGTCGCCACCGCGGTGGCGACCGGCGGGGTGCTGCTCGGCCAGGCGCGGCAGGCCCGACGCACCATCCCGATGGCCGAGGCGCCGCCGCCGCGCTGCGACGGGGTGTACGGCGCGAAGTTCCCCGGCCCCGCGCTCACCATGGTCGTGCTCGGTGACTCGTCGGCGGCCGGCTACGGGGTGCACCGCCGCCGGGAGACGCCCGGCGCGCTGCTCGCCACCGGTCTGTCGCGCCGACTGCACCGCCCGGTGCGCCTGCACCGCTTCGCGGTGGTCGGCGCCATCTCGGCGGCGCTGCGACACCAGGTGGATGCGGCGTTGGAGCACCGCCCGGACATCGCGGTGATCCTCATCGGCGGCAACGACATCACCAATCGCACGCCGCGCGGGCTGGCCGTGCGTTACCTGGTCGAGGCGGTCCACTCGCTCCGCGACGCCGGTTGCGAGGTGGTCGTCGGCACCTGCCCCGACCTGGGCGCGATCCGCCCGATCCAGCCGCCGCTGCGCTGGTTGGCGCACCGCTGGAGCCGACAGCTCGCCGCCGCCCAGACGGTGGCGGTGGTCGAGGCGGGCGGCTGGACGGTGTCCCTCGGTGACCTGCTCGGCCCGCGGTTCGCCGCCGAGCCGGCCCGGATGTTCGCCTGGGACCGGTTCCATCCCTCCGCCGAGGGGTACGCGATGGCTGCCGCCGCCCTCCTGCCGACGATGCTCTCGGCGCTCGGCGCGGGGCAGGAACGACGGGCTACACAGGCGCGGGGCGAGGGCGTACGGTCGCTGCCGGAGGCCGCGCAGGAGGCGGCCCGGCACGCCGGCACCGAGGTCAGCGGCACCCAGGTCCGGGGCCGCGACCGAGGTCCGGCCGGCCGGTGGGCGCAGCTGCGTCGCCGGGCGTTCTTCGGTGTCGGCGCGGTGCCGCAGCGCGGGTCCGCCCCGGACACCTCGACAGTGGAGGGACTGGCATGAACGAGCGCAGCGGGCGGGACGTGACCGCCGGCCTTCCCGGCCGACTAGGCCGGGCGGCGGCACTCTCGCTGCTCGCCGGCACGGTGGGCGGCGCCGCCGTCCTGGCCGGTGAGGCGTTCGTAGCCCGGCACCGGCGGTACGCCCAGCCGGAGCTGGGGCTGGCGCTGCGCGCCACGATCGGCCGGGCCGGTGCTGCGCCGCTGCGGCTGGTGCTGCTCGGCGACTCGTCGGCGCTCGGCGTGGGCGTCGACCGCCTGGAGGACACCATCGGCGGCCAGTTGGCCCATCTGCTCGCCGAGGGCCCGGCCGGCCGGCGGGTGCACCTGTCCAGCGTCGGTGTCTCCGGGTCCCGTTCGACGGATCTGGCCACCCAGGTGGCCCGGGCCCTGCTCGGTGAGCGGCCCGACGTGGCGTTGATCCTGATCGGCGCGAACGACGCCACCGGGCTGCGCCGGCCGGCCGACGCGGCCGCGTATCTGGGGGCGGCGGTGCACCGGCTGCGCGAGGCGCGGGTCGAGGTGGTGGTGGGCACGTGCCCCGATCTCGGCGCGGTGCGCGCCATCGCTCCCCCGCTGCGTCAGGTGGTCGGCTGGGCCGGCCGGCGGATGGCACGCGCGCAGACCACTGCCGTGCTGGACGCCGGTGGCACCGTGGTCGACCTGGCCACCGAGACCGGGCCGGTGTTCCGGGCCGACGCGGGGACGCTCTGCCACGACGGTTTCCACCCCTCCGCCGACGGTTACCGGGTGTGGGCGCACGCCCTGCTGCCGGCCGTCGCGGCCGCGGCGGCGATGACCTCGCGGCGTTAGATCGGGGTGACATTTCCCGCCGCCCCCGCTTCTTCCGCGCCATGTTACCGGCGGGTTAACGTTGGTCCATGCCGATTGAGTCGTCCCGCGACGCCGTCATCGTCGCCACCGCCCGCTCCCCCATCGGCCGGGCGCACAAGGGGTCCCTGCGCGACGTCCGCTCCGACGACCTCGCCGCGACCATCGTCCAGGCCGCGTTGGACAAGATCCCCCAGCTCGATCCGACCACCGTCGACGACCTCTACCTCGGGTGCGGCCTGCCCGGCGGCGAACAGGGCTTCAACATGGCCCGGGTGGTGTCCACCCTGCTCGGGCTCGACACCGTGCCGGGTGCCACGCTGACCCGCTACTGCGCCTCCTCGTTGCAGACCACCCGGATGGCCATGCACGCGATCCGGGCCGGGGAGGGCGACGTGTTCGTCTCCGCCGGCGTCGAGATGGTCTCCCGGTACGCCCGGGGCAGTTCCGACGGTCTGCCGCCGGAGGCGCAGGCGCTGGTCGGCGGCGGCTGGGAGAACCCGCGCTTCGCGGCGGCCGGCGAACGCTCGAAGCGCCGCGCGCAGGGCGGCGCCGAGGTGTGGACCGACCCGCGTGACGCCGGTGACCTGCCGGACATCTACCTGACCATGGGGCAGACCGCGGAGAACCTGGCCCAGGTGTACGACGTCACCCGCGCCGACATGGACGAGTTCGGCGTCCGCAGCCAGAACCTCGCCGAGAAGGCCATCGCCGACGGCTTCTGGGCGCGGGAGATCACCCCGGTCACGACGCCGGACGGCACCGTGGTCAGCACCGACGACGGCCCCCGCGCCGGTGTCACCCTCGACGCGGTCGCCGGCCTGAAGCCGGTGTTCCGCCCGGACGGCCGGATCACCGCCGGCAACTGCTGCCCGCTCAACGACGGTGCCGCCGCCGTGGTCGTGATGAGCGCCCAGCGGGCCGAGGAGCTGGGGTTGACCCCGCTGGCCCGGATCGTCTCCACCGGCGTGACCGCGTTGTCGCCGGAGATCATGGGCCTCGGACCGGTCGAGGCGTCCCGGCAGGCGCTGCGCCGGGCCGGCATGACCATCGACGACGTTGACCTCGTCGAGATCAACGAGGCGTTCGCCGCGCAGGTCATCCCCTCCTACCGCGAGCTGGGCATCCCGGAGGAGAAGCTGAACGTGATGGGGGGCGCGATCGCGGTCGGCCACCCGTTCGGCATGACCGGTGCCCGCATCACCGGCACCCTGCTCAACGCCCTGGAGTGGCACGACAAGACCATCGGTCTGGAGACCATGTGCGTCGGCGGCGGCCAGGGCATGGCGATGGTGCTGGAGCGGCTGAACTGAACTGACGCTCGCGGAAGTGGGCGTCAGAGCGCGCTGCGGGTCGCCGTCACCTCGGCGGCGGCCCGCGCCAGCACCTCGGCGTCCGTGCCGGCGGCAAACAGATCCGCCGTCACCACCCGCAACTGGTCGGGCAGCGCCACGTCGTTGTCCAGCCGGGGTACCGTCCGACGAGGTTCGCCCTCGGCGTCGGCGGCCAGATTTGCGATCTCCTGCACCAACCGGTGGACCAGGTCGGCGCGGGGCACATTGCCGGTGGCCGCGGCCGCCGCCCAGCGCGGCTGCTCCCAGTGCCCGACCTGGCGGACCAGCAGCTGCACGGCCTGATCCAATTCCGCTGCGCTCATCGTCGCGAGTCTACGGCCGGCCGGGCCGGTCAGCGACGCAGGTAGCTGAGCAGCCGCAGCAGCTGCCAGTACAGAAACACCAGCCCGGTGAGCAGGCCGAACGCGCTCAGCCACGCGTACCGGCGGGGTCGGCCGTCGCGCACCGAACGTTCGACGAGGTCGAAGTCGAGGATGAAGCTGAACGCCCCGGCGATGATCGCCACCACCGAGAAGGCGTACGGCAGCCAGCCGACCTCCCCGCTGGCGCTGTAGACCTCCAGCCCCGGCCGCCCGGAGATCAGGTACGACACCAGGTTGACCACGCTGAGCACGGCGATGCCGAGCAGGGTTCCGATCACCAGGCGGGCCAGTCGGGGCGTCGCCCGGATCACCCGGGCACGGTAGAGGGCCGCCATGCCGAGGAAGACACCGAACGTGCCGGCCACCGCCTGCACCACGATGCCCGGATACACCTGCTCGAAGGCACGGCTGGCCACCCCCAGCAGCAGCCCCTGGAGCAGGGCGTAGCCGACGATGGGCACCGGGTTGGTGATCCCGCGCAGGGAGATGACCAGCACCAGCGCGATCGAGGCGAGGGCGCTGCCGGCCAGTGCGGCGCCCAGCCACACCGCGTCGGGGATCACCGCCCAGGACACCGCCGCAGCCGCACCGGTGACGAGCAGCAGCCCGACGGTACGGACCACCACGTCGTCGACGGTCATCGGCTCGACGTCACGGGTGCCGAGCACCCGGGACTCCAGGCGCCCGGTCTCGTCCAGCCGGTTGAGCACCGGGTTGTTGCTGCGCACCGCCGCCTCCTCCGCCCGCGTACCCCTGCGGTCACTCTCCCCCGGGCGGCCCGGCGGTGGCGGCGAAACGGCGCGGACGACCGCGCCCGCCCCCACGAGAGCGGGGACGGGCGCCGTTCGGCAGAGCGGACGAGGTCAGTCGTCGCCCTGGAAGTAGCTCAGCAGGCGCAGGATCTCGATGTAGAGCCAGACCAGGCTGACCAGGATGCCGAACGCGGCCACCCAGGAGTAGCGCTGCGGGAGGCCCATCCGGACGCCGTCCTCGATCTCCTTGAAGCTGAGCACGAAGCTCAGCGAGGCGACCACGATGCAGACCAGGCTGAAGCCGATGGCCAGCGGGCTGCCGTCACGCAGGCCCGTGTTGACGCCGAACAGCGCCAGCACCAGGTTGATCAGCATGACGGCGAACAGGCCGACCATCGCCGCGATCATGCCCTTGACGAATGCCGGGGTGGCCCGGATGACCTTCGCCCGGTAGAGCATCGCCATCAGGAAGAAGATGCCGAAGCTGGCCACGGCGGCCTGGAGCACGATGCCGTCGTACGCCGACTCGAACGCCTTGCTGACCATGCCGACGAAGACGCCCTCGACGACCGCGTACGCGATGACGAGCGCGGGGTTGGCCATCCGGGAGAACGAGATGATCAGGCCGAGGACCAGGCCGACGACTGCCGCGCCGATCCAGGCGGCACCGACCAGCGCGTCGGGTACGAGCACCCAGGCGGCCGCGGCGGTGATGCCGAGGATGCCGAGCAGGGCGACCGTCTTGACGACCACGTCGTCGACGGTCATCGGCGCCACGGTGGGCGGCGCGGCCGGGTAGCCGGCCTGGGACGGGTACTGCTGGGGAATGCCGGGCTGTCCGTACGGCCCGGTCGGTGCGTACCCGGCGGAGCGCTCCCGCTCGGCCGCCTGGCCGAGCCGGGCGAGCACCGGGTTCGAGGTCTTCACTGTCTGGCCTCCCTCAGGGGGTCGTTTGCACGTGAACGTGCCCTCCAAGAGTAAACGGCGCAGCCAAGCCCTGGTGATCGCGAATGGAATGCGGCGGGCGAGCCGACAGGTGCCCGGGGCGGGGGTCGAACCCGCACGCCTTGCGGCAGCCGCTTTTAAGGCGGCCGTGTCTGCCTTTCCACCACCCGGGCGGGTGGCACCGACGCGCCGACACGCACGGTGCAATGTCACCGTAGCCGGTCCGTGGCGACCCGGCGTACCCCGGCGGGCTGGCCACATTAGGGTCGATGCCGTGACCAGCGCAGCCCCCACGGCCCCCGACGCCGCCCCTGAGCAGGCATTCCGCCTCGCCGATCAGGTCGACCGCCGGCCCCGGGCCGCCCGGTTGCTGGCCGTGGCCCGTCGGCACCAGGTCGACCTGCTGATCGCGGTGGCCTGTGTCACGCTGGCCGGCTGGCTCACCCACGGGCTGTGGCCCGACCCGACCGGCCGCACCCTCGCGCTCAACCCGGAGGACCAGGCCCTCTACGAGTGGTTCCTGGCCGTCGACGCGCGAGCGCTGCTCGGTGACTTCAGCCTGCTCACCGACCGGCTCAACGCCCCGGACGGGGTCAACCTGATGGCCAACACCACGGTCATCGCGCTCGGCGTCGTCTGCGCGCCGGTCACCCTGCTGCTCGGCGCGCCGGTCACCTTCGCGCTGCTCGCCGCCGCCAACCTGGCCGGCACCGCGGTCGCCTGGTATCTGCTGTTCCACCGGACGCTGCGCGCCCGCCGGCTCGCCGCCGCGCTCGGCGGCGGGCTGTGCGGTTTCGGCCCCGCAATGGTGTCGCAGACCAACAGCCATCTGCACATGACCGCCCAGTGGCTGGTGCCGGTGATCGTCTGGCTGGTGGTCCGGCTGCTGCGGGCGTCCGACCCCGGGACGAGGACGCTCGCCGGACCGGACCGGCGACGGATCCTCAGCTCCGCCGCCGGACTGGCCGCCGCGGTCACCGTGCAGGTCTTCGTCGGCGAGGAGGTGCTCTTCCTCGCCACCCTCACACTGCTCGTGATGGCGGTCAGCTACGCGGTGACGGACCGGGAGCTGGCGCGGCGCGCGCTGCCCACCTTCGCCGCCGGCCTGGCGGTCGCCGCCGGCCTGGCGCTGCTCGTGCTCGGGTACCCGCTGTGGTTCCAGTTCGACGGGCCGCAGGGCGTCGCCGACGGCATGTTCAGCCCCGCCTACTTCTCCGCCGACCTGAGCAGTTGGTGGACGATCTCCCCGCTGTCGGTGCTCGGTCGCGCCGAATCCGCGCACCTCACCACCGGGCCGGCGGAATACAACACCTTCCTCGGTTGGCCGCTGCTCCTGGCCGCCGTGGCCTGCGCGGTCTGGGCCGGACGACGGCGACTGGTGCTGGCCTGCGTGGTCGCGGGACTGGTCATGGGTGCCCTCTCGCTCGGCCCGGAGGTGGTGCTCGGCGGCACCCGCACCGCCCTGCCCGGCCCGTACGCCCTGCTCGCCGGGCTGCCCGTGGTGGACGGCGCGCTGCCCATGCGGTTCGGCCTGGCGCTCCTGCCGATCGTCGCGACACTGCTGGTGCTGGCCGTCGACCGGGCGCTGCGCGGCACCGGGCGGGCGCGACGGTTCGTGCCGCTGGCCGTGATCGCGGCGCTGCTGCCGATCTTCCCGACGCCGTTGCCGACCGCCGAGCGGCCCGCCGTGCCGGAGTTCATCACCGGTGGGCACTGGCGGCAGTGCGTACGACCCGGCGGTGTGCTGGTTCCGGTGCCGCTGCCCACACCCAAGGAGCCGTGGCCGATGCGCTGGGCGGCCGCCGCCGACGCCGACTTCGGGCTGCCCGAGGGGTTCTTCATCGGCCCGTACGGGCGGGGCGGCACCGCCGCGATGGGCACCTTCAAGCAGCCCACCTCGGCTCTGCTGGCGGACGTCGCCCGGCGCGGTGACCAGCCGGCCATCGGCGACGAGCAGCGCCGGCAGGCCGCCAGGGACGCCGACTTCTGGGGCGCGACGTGTGTGGCGCTGGCCGACGACGCCCCGCACGTGGAGAGCCTGAAGGCCACCCTGGAGCAGCTCTACGGGCCGTCCACCCGGATCACCGACGCCTGGATCTGGCGGGTCTGACCCCGAAAACGCCGCCGATCTTGCCCATTCCGCACCGGCAAGCCCCCGCGACAGGGGCGTTACGGCGACCGAAAGTGCAAGATCGGCGGGGTGGAGCGGCGGTCAGGCGCGGGGGGCACCGACCGGCTGGGACGCCTCGATGAACTCCTCGCGCGGGTCGTGCAGCTGGCCCAGGGAGACCACCTCACGCTTGAGGAAGAACGCCAGCGACCAGTCGACCACCACCCGGACCTTACGGTTGAACGACGGGATCCGGCTCATGTGGTACGTCCGGTGCATGAACCACGCCGGCCAGCCGGTCATCTTGATCCCGTAAACCTGGGCGACGCCCTTGTGCAGGCCGAGGCTCGCCACGCTGCCGGCGTGCTTGTGCTTGTAGTTGACCGGCTCGCGGCCCCGGATCACGTTCGCGATGTTGTCGGCCATCCGCGCGGCCTGGCGCACCGCGTGCTGGGCGCTCGGCGAGCAGAAGTTGCCCGGCTCTTTGGTCAGGTCGGGCACCGCGGCACAGTCACCGGCGCTCCACGCGCCCTCGATGACCTGGTCGCCGTCGACCACCTGGAGGGTGGGGATGCAGGTGACCCGCCGGCGCTCGTCGCGCGGGAAGTCCGTGGCGTCCAGCATCGGCGACGGCTTCACGCCGGCCGTCCAGACGATCGTGTCGGAGCGGAAGCTGTCACCGTCGGACAGCTTGATCACGCCGTCGACGCAGGACTCCAGCCGGGTGTCCAGACGGATGTCCATGTTCCGCTTGAGCAGCTGCTGCACCGTGTAGGCGCCCATGTCCCGGTCCACCTCGGGCAGCACCCGCTGGGTGGCCTCGACGAGCACCCAGCGCATGTCCTCCGGCTTCAACTCCGGGTAGTAGCGCAGTGCGTCGCGGGCCATGTCCTCCATCTCGGCGAGCGCCTCGATGCCGGCGTAACCACCGCCGACGAAGGTGAAGGTCAGCGCCGAGCGGCGAACGTCCTCGTCCGGGGTGACGGCGGCGACGTCCAGCCGGTCCAGGACGTGGTTGCGGAGGTAGATCGCCTCGCCGATGGTCTTGAACCCGATGCCCTGCTCGTGCAGGCCGGGGATCGGCAGCGTCCGGGACACCGAACCAGGTGCCACGATCACGTGGTCGTACGCGATCTCCCGGGCCGGACCGATGATCGGCTGCACGGTGGCCACCTTGCGGTCGTGCTCGATGCGGGTGACCGTGCCGGCCACCACCTTGCACCGGCGCAACTCCCGACGCAGCGGCACCACGGAATGCCGCGGGGAGATGTTGCCCGCCGCTGCCTCGGGCAGGAACGGCTGGTAGGTCATGTGCGGCTGGGGGTCCACCACGATGACCTCAGCCTCACGGGAGCTGAGCTTCTTCGACAGGCGCAGGGCGGCGTACAGGCCGACGTGCCCGGCACCCACCACAAGGATCCGCTTCGGATTCACGTCATCTATCTTTCCCCGGCCTGCTCAGGTAATCCCGCCCGCGCCCCCCATCTGTGACGGAGCACAACCTCTGTGACCTGCGTAACCCTGCTGTCCCAGCGGGCTACCTGCGTCGCAGCAGCCAGCCCAGCAACGCGGCCGTACCCACCGCCACCAGCAGTCCGAGCACGGTGACCCACTGGTGGCCGGTCTCGCCACCCAGGCCCGCGACCTGCAACAGCAGCACCGCGAGCACCGCGGAACCCAGCACCACCGCACCCGCCCGCAGCAGCCACCGGGTGATCAGCTCCGGGTCCACCACGGCGTCGTACGGCAGCAACGCGGCCAGCGCGCACAGGGTGTGCCCCAGGTAGAGCAGCGTGGCGAGGGCGAGCAGCCGCCACAGCGCCACCGGCCGGCCGTATCCGTCGGTGGCGAGCACCCAACCACCGACCATGACGACAGCCGCGAAGGTCGGCCAGATCCGGCGTGGTCCCACCGTGGGCAGCAGCGCCACCACCGTCAGGAAGAGCAGTGGTCGACCGGTCAGCACCTCGGCGGGGAACGCCAGCGCGAACCCGGCCAGCACTGTGACGAAGATCCCGCCCCGGACCAATAGCGGTGCGAGGCTGATCCGGCCGACAGCGACCTGCGCGGCCCGGACCCGCTCGACGACGGCGTTCACCGGCCACCCACCCTCGGGGCCGTGGCGAGCCGGGCCACATCCCGCAACACCTGGTCCAGGCTGCCGGCGCCGGCCCAGCGCACCACCGGCACCCCGTGCTCCCGCAACTGCCCGATCATGGTCTCCCGGTCCAACCGCCACAGCCGGTACGCCACCTCCGCCCAGCCCCGATCCCGCGGCGGGGTCAGGTCGGTCGGCAGCGTGTCGACCGCCACCACGAACCGCCCGGCACGAGCCAGCCGGGCCAACATCTGCGCCGACCGCTCGTCCAGCAGCGGCGTGAGCACCACCACCAGCGCGTCCGAGGAGAGCAGCTGCGGGCCGAAAACCTGGTCGTACGGCTCGTGCGGAGAGGAGTCGGCGCGGACGTCGAGCAGCCACTCCAACACCGTCAGGTACTGCCGACGACCGGCAGCCGGGCGCAACCGTCGCGCCCCCGGCCCGTACTCCAGCAGCGACACCCGGTCGCCGCGGTGCAGGTAGTGCTCGGCGATCGCCGCGGTGGCCCGCACGGTGGTGTCCAGCACCGAGGCAGCACCACCCACGCCACCCGAACGGCCGGCCTCGGCGAGCACGTCGAGCAGCACCACCACCTCGGCGTCCCGGTCGGAGAGGGTGGCCGCCACGTGCAGCTGCCGGGCGCGCAGCGACACCCGCCAGTCGATGCGGCGCAGCCGGTCACCGGGAGCGAAGATCCGTACGCCGGCCAGCTCGCCACCCTCGCCGGGCCGCCGGGAGTGGTGCGCCCCGACCAGGCCGGCGGCTCGGGGCATCGCCTCCACCGCCTCGAACGGCTCGGTACGCGGGTAGACCCGCACCCCGACCGGCTCGGTGATCACCGCGCGGGAGACCAGCAGGCCGCCCGCCGTGGCGACCCGGGCTCCGGCCGGGCCGACGGGATGCCGACCCCAGCGCAGGGCCCGGCCGGCGAGTTCCAGATCCACGGCTGCGCCGGTGGGCACCGAGGTCACGAACGGCCGATCGGCCACGGACCGGCCGGTGCCGCCGCCGGAGGGTGCCGCGGCATCGGCCGCCGGCGCGTCGTCGGAGGCTTCCGCACTGGCGAAGCCGGCCCGGTCGATGCGCAGCCACGGCGACACCCGGGACCGCACCACCACCAGGTCGTAGTCGACCGTGTCCGGGTTACCGACGCTCACCGCCGCCGTGACGTCGCCGCCCTCGACCAGCGGCCCCTCGTCACCGGAGCTGATCCAGACCTGCGGCAGCGCGGTGGGCCGGCGGCGCAGCGCGTACGCGGTGCCCAGCGCGAACGGCGCGGCCAGCACGATCAGGTCGGCCCGGCCCAGCAGGACCCCCGCCACCAGCAGCAGGCCGGCGAGCAGCACGGCCCGACCGAGCGCCCGGGTGGGCGCCCAGCCGGCGGCCGGCTCCGGCTCGGCAGCGTGCGGCACGGTCGATCCGGTCATCAGCGCCGGGGCCCGCCGGCGGCGTAGCTCGGCAACGCACCGCTGGCCGGCGCGGGCGTGGCATCCAGCACCTCGCCGACCACGAACGCCGGGTCGACGCGGCGCAGCCACATCTCCGGACGCAGCGTGATCCGGTGGGCGAGCGCGGGTGCCGCCACCTCCTTGACGTCCTCCGGCACGACGTAGTCCCGGCCGCCGAACACCGCGCGCACGCGGGCCAGCAGCAGCAGCGCCAACGAGCCACGGGGTGACGCGCCGACCAGCACCGACGGGTGTTCCCGGGTGGCCGCCGTGAGGGACACGATGTAGCGGCCGATGGAATCCTCCACGACCACGTCCTCCAGGGCGGCCTGCATCGCCCGCAGGGTGGCCGCGTCGACCACCGGCTTGATGTCCGCCTCCTCGCGGCGGCGGCCCATCCGGCGGCGCAGCACCTCCCACTCCTCCTCGTGCTCCGGATAACCGAAGGAGACCCGGAGCAGGAAGCGGTCCAGCTGCGCCTCGGGCAGCGGGTAGGTGCCCTCGTACTCGATGGGGTTGGCGGTCGCCAGCACGTGGAACGGCTCGTCCAGCTTGTAGGTGACGCCCTCCACCGAGACCTGCTTCTCCTGCATGGCCTCCAGCAGCGCGGACTGCGTCTTCGGCGGCGTCCGGTTGATCTCGTCGGCGAGGAGCAGGTTGGTGAACACCGGGCCGGCCCGGAAGGTGAAGTCACCGTTGCGCTGGTCGTACAGGAACGAGCCGGTGACGTCGGCGGGCAGCAGGTCGGGGGTGAACTGGAGGCGGCGGAAGTCCAGCCCGAGCGCCTGGGCGAAAGAGCGTGCGGTGAGCGTCTTGCCCAGCCCTGGCAGGTCCTCCAGGAGTACGTGCCCGCCCGCCAGAATGCCGGCGAGGACCAGCTCCAACGCGTCCCGCTTGCCGACCACGACGGTGCCGACCGCGTCCAGGACCGCCCGCGCCAGGTGGCCGACCTCGGCGGGGGGAATGCTCCGGTCCACGTCGTTCATCAGATCTTCTCCAGTTCGAGGAGCCCAGGTGCGCCAGCACGGTCTCGCTGTCGATGGATGCGATGCCC